>CALKUU010000001.1 GCA_937996665.1 uncultured Xenococcaceae cyanobacterium
CCAGCCAACCAAGCCAAAAGAGGCCAAAAAATCGTAAAGATTAAGGTACAAACTAGAGCCAAAACTATTCTCTTTTGCTCAGGTTTAAGATAGGGAATTATTTGCCAGTAGCGAGGGCGAGCTTTCACAATAGTAAGGTTGATTATTTTATCTTTAATAGCTTAGGCTAGTACTCCAGCAAATTAACTGGTACCAACAAAAATTAGCAAAGGTGAATAAAACTGCTATCCTCTACTAAGTGTTTTAAATAGCATCAAATGCTACCAAATTCTCAGGCACTAGTGCCGATGTCAACTGAGATTAGAAGAAACCGCAATCTAAGACAACTTGTTATAAGACAACTGTAAGCATATCAATGAATCATTATGGTCTTACTTTCTAAAGGATTTGAAGTTGAAATGTATACTGGGCTGCCTACAGGCGAAATAGTTGGTCTGTCTGACAAGATTGTCAAACAATTAGATTGCTTTGTCCGCGAACCAGATAGTAGAAATGTTGAGTATACAACCGCACCCTATACCAATTATGATCGCCTCTTGTGTGCCCTCCTTAAACCACGAAAAAATCTAAGAGAATATATCCAAACTCTAGGCAACTATACGATTATGCCAGGGAGTACCCTATCTCTAGGGGATAGTAAGAAATTTTTCCGCTCCGATCCCAACAATCCCTATCACAGCTACATTGAGAATACTTACGGAACTAATGTCGTCACAGCTAGTATCCATATTAATGTCGGCATTAGTGACCCCGAAAAATTAATCCAAGCTTGCCGATTGGTTCGCCTAGAAGCACCACTTTACCTAGCTCTAAGTGCATCTTCTCCTTTCTTAGATGGAGAGGTGACTGGTTCTCATTCAACTCGGTGGCAGACTTTCCCAAAAACACCCAAGCAGGTGCCACTGTTTACGAGTCATCAACATTTTATTGAATGGACAGAAAAGCAATTAGAGATTGGCACGATGGAAAATGTTCGTCATCTCTGGTCTTCGGTGCGACCCAACGGCGATCGCCGACCTTACAATCTCAATCGTCTTGAATTACGGATTTGTGACTTAGTCGTAGATCCAATAGAGCTATTAGCAATCACAGCTTTACTCGAAGGCAGAATTGCCCAACTTCTCCAACAACCAGAGCTTGATCCTCTGACCCAGAGTAAATTAAGCCCAGCCGAATTAGTAGAAATTACAGAACAAAATGAAAGTGCTGCTGCCAAAAATAGCCTTGATGCGCAACTACAACATTGGCAAGATGGGCGAACTATCAAAGCAAGTGACTGGGTTGCTGAAATTTTCGAGCAAGTCCAACCGACTGTTAAACAACTAGGCTATGGCTGCTTCCTCTCGCCAGTGAAAAAGATTTTGCGTAACGGTAATACGGCACAACAATGGCTAGCTCGTTACCAACAGGGAGTAGCGGTGCCAACTATTATTACTGAGGCAATTCAAAAAATGGCTCATCAAGAAAAAAGTCTAGAATCAAAATTGTGTCAAACTATTCTCGTCGCCTAGAACGAACAATTTTAGCTAGAATATCAGCCAATGTTTTTGCTCAATAAATCAGCAATTAAATAAACAGATTAGTTAACAAATTAATGCCCCGCATAGTTTTAGTCCATCCAGAAATCCCTCCCAATACAGGAAATATTGCCCGCACCTGTGCAGCAACTAAAACCGAACTTCATTTGGTTGCGCCTCTTGGCTTTGAAATTAGCGATCGCTATTTAAAAAGAGCAGGTCTAGATTATTGGCCATATGTAGACCTTCATTACCATCAAGATCTAGATCATTTTTGGCAAGAATATCAGCAAAGAGATGGCAATCTAATTGGGTTTACTGTGCGAGGAGACGGAAATTATCTTGAGTACCAATACAAGGAAGAAGACTGGCTACTATTTGGTTGCGAAACTAAAGGTTTACCGCCTGAAGTTCTCAAAGCCTGCCACTACAGAGCCTATATTGAAATTTCCCAGCCTCAAGTACGTAGTCTAAACCTTTCGGTTAGCGTTTCGATTGCCTTATTCGAAGCAATTCGCCAAACAAATCAAAAGTAGCTGAAGTAACAATTAAGTCTCTTCGACAAATAATTTTGTAAATATTTAGATACTTTTTAGGACAAATAACTTAGCTAATTAACTTCAATTTTTGAAATGTTGAGAACTCTTGTTCGAGCAATAAATATAAACAATTCTCAATATAAATAAACCTCAACTTCTACAATATGATCACCCAACATATTTCAAGACAAACAATAACAAAGAAATAAAAAGCTACTGTAAAGTACTTGTTTAAAATCTAATTTCAGGTTAACCTTTCGTAAAATAGGAAAAAATTTATTTAGACTCTCCCTGACCCTTTTATCAAAGGAAGGAAATTGAGAGGAATTTTTGTTTTGGTATTTTATTTAGACGATAGAAGTTTAAGTATTAAAATCCGACCGAGTTTGATGTAACTTTATTTGACATCAAGCCAATTATTGTTTTCTCTGCTGCCACCAAGCGAATACCTACAACCATGCAAGATAGACGACAAGCCGACGACACTAGTTGTTTTCCAAATCAAATCCAGACCACATCTTATGCCAATAGTGTTTCCTCATTCTTAAATGGGATTAACCACGTTGGTTCTTTTAAGCTTTTATGGCTAGTCGCTTCGGCTTCGTCTTTTGGTATCACAAGCATTTGGCAACAACCAGCCCAAGCGGAAACAGATTTGCTTGGCACAACTCCCGAAAGTAGTGAAACTTTAATCGCTCAACTGGATATTACCAGTTTGGATGCGAGCAATACAATTGCCAATAAAAATAGTTCTTCCTCTGCAATTGTAGACAATCAAGATAATGACAACAGTGATTTAGATCACCGCGCTCCAAATCGAGATCAATCGCTTCCAATATCTCAGCCAAATTTCAGCTCTAATCTACAACAAGGTAGTTTTAATATTCCTCAATTACCTTCGTTAGCAGTTAATACTCTTCATCAAGAGAAAGCAAAAAATTTATATACAGTTAGAGCTGGCGACACCATAGTCGGAATTGCTCGTAAGCATGGTGTATCTAGTAGACAAATTATCAAAGCAAATAGAATTGCTAATCCAAATCTTATCAAGGTAAATCGCCAGCTAATTATTCCTAGTCAAGAATTTACTAAGGGATTTGCACGGAGTGTTGCTTTTAAAAATAGAAAATATTCCCTTAATAACAGCTTCATCCGTCCAGAATCAGAGAAAAGGACTCTTCTAAACTTCTCTAAAAATCCCAAGTCTAACAGCGTTACGTCTCTAGCTAAGACAACTAGCAACGTTCAGAATGAGACAATCGCTTCAAAGAGAAAAGATCCTTATATATCAAAACTTAGACAAGATATTATCAAATTACGTTCTGAATATCGAGATCAGTTCAAAAGCAACCAAACCGAAGCTTCTCGAATCACGAATCTCCGAAATGATAAAACCTTAAGTACCATCAATAAAGTTAATCAAAGTCAATCTAGATCAACAGCCTCAATAAATAATTCCGTTGATAATTCTGTGACGGCGACTCCCTCTCCAGAAAAAAAGGTCAATCCCTTAATTGCAACCGTCAAAGATTTTGTCTTAGCGCCAAAGCTCCCTCCTCTAGCTTCACCAGAAGAATATTTACCTGACAACCCAGTTTTTAACGGTTATATCTGGCCAGCGCAAGGCAACTTGACATCTGGATATGGATGGCGTTGGGGAAGATTGCATAAGGGAATTGATATCGCAGCGCCAATTGGCACACCAATCGTTGCGGCCGCACCAGGAGAAGTTATTTTTGCAGGTTGGAATACTGGTGGGTATGGCAACTTAGTTAAGTTAAAACACGACGATGGAAGTGTCACACTGTACGCACACAATAATCGCGTTCTAATTCGCTCCGGACAAAAGGTTAAGCAGGGTCAATTGATAGCGGAAATGGGTAGTACGGGAAGAAGTTCTGGCCCTCACCTACATTTCGAGATTCGCCCAAATGGATCGAGTGCGATTAATCCCATTGCCAGATTGCCAAGAAAATAGGTTCTAGTTAGTTCTCAAGTAAAAAGCGAGCTTTTATATTCGAAGCTCGCTTTTTGTCTAGCTATTCAGAATTTTCAAGTTTCACAGTCGAAATTTAGGGAACCTGATAACCATATGGTTTCATCTCTTCACTACAGATATTAGCAACGGTTTCAAAATCTTGATCAGATAGAGCTAGCTTGGGCTTTTTCCTAGATTTATCAATAGCTTTACTTCCATCGGTTCCGCCAGGATATCTCTTGTCTGAACTATATTGACTTTCATGGTTAAGAACACTCTCATCCCATTCTAAGCCAATAAATTCAACGATTTCAGCCATGATTTTACTAGGGTCATCCAAAAGCTGTTCATACTGAAAATCATAAACAGAAAGATTGTTTTGTTTACACCAATTTAAGGTAAGTTCCTTATATTTCCAGATATAAGCGCCTAAGGATACTTCATCTAAACTTTTAATGTCTAAATCCAAAATCTCTGGAAAAATAAACGAGTGCTGCCAAAGCTCGTCTGCACCATAAACTTTGATCCAGTTGCCTTCTTTTTGTTGCCATCGCAACATCGAAGAAACTACAGCATAGGGATTTCGACTGGGCCAAATAATTTTGGATTCGGCTAAGTTTTTGAGAATATACTCCATTTTTGCCGTTTGAGCAGGAAACTTGAGAGCGAACAGAGACTTTTGATCTACTTTTTGCGCTCTAAGACTAGAGGGGGCGGGGAAAATATAATCAACATCACTTTCGTCAACTCCATGGATTGAAGGATGAGCATTTAACATCAAGTAAGTCAGAGTATTACCACTCCGCTGACAACCTAAAATTAGAACTAATCTTTCTGCCAACTGAGAATAAGAAGAAGGCGAATAAGAGATGTCGTATGACAAATCGCGAAGTTTCTTAAGATTATTATGAGACAGATTATCGTTAAGAACACTTTTAATAAACTTGATCATAAGAATTCTAAATTAAAGTTAAATAAGATTAGATCTCTAAGCTAAATATTGTGGCTATAAGCCTTTCCAAATAATTTACATATAGCCATTATCGTCAGATTAAATTGACTCTTAGCATCTTATACAATTTTACTGTGGCAAAAAAAAAGTACTATGAAGATTGCGTGTTTTACGATGAAGATTGGATGTTTGATAGATTTTAGCTAGAGAAACTAACTTCTTATTATAATTGAGAAATTATGCGTTTAATCTAATTTAGTCTGCTTTTAAGATTAATAATTAGGCATTTTGTCGCAAAAATAGACAAGTTCACCAAATACCCTTTCCCTATTTTCTCGCAAAATCATCAGAAAAGTTCCAAATTAAACTAATGGTTTTTAAATTAGAAAAAGTAGTTCCCTGGGGTAGATCCTTCGCTGACTATCGCAAGATGTTTAATCTTAGCGATCGCGACCTAGAATTAAAAATTTTAGACTGTGGGGGAGGACCTGCCAGTTTTAATGCGGAAATGGCAAAGATGGGGAATCGAGTAATTTCTTGCGATCCTCTTTATAATTTTGAGAAAACAGCGATCGCAGATCGAATCAATGACACCTATCCCTCAATTATTAAAGGCTTAAAAACGAATTTTGATCTTTTTGTTTGGCAAGAGATCCAGACTCCTGAAGATTTAGGAAAACTGAGATTATCAGCGATGAAATTATTCTTAGCTGATTTTGAAAAAGGTCGAGAACAAAACCGTTATCTCAATCAAGAGCTGCCAAATTTGCCGTTTGACTCAAATCAATTTGATCTTGCGCTCTGTAGCCATTTGTTATTTACTTATTCAGAGCAATTTTCTTACGATTTTCACCTATTATCAATTCGAGAAATGTGCCGTGTTGCCAAGGAAGTTAGAATCTTTCCTTTAGTTGATAATTTCACTGGAACACCATCTCCTCATTTAGCGCCTTTGCAGCAAGCACTTAAACTTGATGGCTATCAGGCAACAATCACTACTGTTGACTATGAGTTCCAAAAAGGTGGTAATCAAATGTTAGTAATCAATAAAGCTAACTAATCTAAGTTAATTAATTACAAATTCAAATTTTGATACTTTCAAAAAATCTAAGTATTAGGAAAGCTAGCTTCATTTTCCTAGACACTTTGCTCGTGTTTATTTCTAGTAACCACCATAACTTTTTTGGCAATAAAAGGTAGAGAGATTGATCATATTTTGTAGTGATTAACTTCAATTTGCTAAGCGATCGCGATCGCCTTTATCCCCTTGCAATGCCAGTATATTTAATTAAGTGGAAACACGGGAACACACAACTGAGTTTCAACTTCCACTAACCGATAACACACAATTTTTTTAATACTTTTAACAATGACTTTTAATCTTACTGCTATCAAAAACTCTTCTCTTCGTTCTTTGACTGGTCTTGCTGCTTGTTTGCTAATTCCTACTGTTGCGGCTCCCGCTTCTGCTGCTGGGTTTGAATTTGATGCTCCTGCTGCTCAGGCTAATCCTGTTTTACTAGATAATGCGATCGCTTCTGCTCCTCGCGTTAGTGCTGCTACTATCAATTTGGTTAAAACTCACGAAGGTTTTAGTGCTAAGGCTTATATTGATACTAGTGGTTTACCTGTAATTGGTTATGGTCAAACTTTCGTTCGCGGCAAACGAGTGAAGATGGGTCAGTGGATTTCTAAGGCTGAGGCAGATAGAGAATTAGCTAGAGAGCTTTATCATATTCAGCGTAAGGTTAAGGCTAACGTCAGAGTTAAACTTACTCCTAACCAGTTAGGTGCCCTTACTTCTCTTGCTTACAATGCAGGAATGAGAGTAATTACTAACAGTACTTTGGCTCGTAAGCTTAATGCTGGTAATTATGCTGGAGCGGCTAATGAGTTTGTTCGTTGGAATAAGGCAAACAAAGGTGGTAAACTTGTTCCTTTTGCTGGTCTTACTCGCAGACGTCAGGCTGAGCGTCGTTTGTTCTTAACTCCTTAGGAAAGTAGCTTACAAAAATATAAAGCACTATCAACCTATATATGAGTAATCGATTGATAGTGCTTTTTTGTGACCTAGAAATATCAGCAAAGAAACTATTGAGAAAACGGGGTCAATAGTCTAACTTTCATAAACACGTGGAAATCAGAATTACTTCCCTTCTTTGCTCTCACTATTTCCTGGATCAGTTTCTAAACCAGATTTATCTTGATTATTTTGACTTTTGAGAAGAGGAAAAGCAATAACATCTCGAATACTAGGTGAATCGGTCAATAACATCACCAATCTGTCTATGCCAATTCCTAAGCCTCCAGTGGGAGGCATCCCATATTCTAAGGCAGTCAAAAAATCTTCATCAACATCATGAGCTTCCACATCGCCCGCTGCTTTTTTATCAGCTTGAGCTTCTAGTCTTGCTCTTTGATCCAAAGGATCTGTTAACTCCGAAAAACTGTTGGCTGTTTCTCGCCCCACAATAAATAACTCAAACCTTTCCACTAATCCAGGTTTATCCCGATGTGGTTTTGCCAAAGGAGATATTTCGACAGGATAGTCAGTTATAAAGGTTGGCTGAATTAGAGAACTCTCAACTTTTTGCTCAAAAGCTTCATTTAGTAATTTGCCAATAGTTTGACAATCTTCAGGTACAGCAATACCAGCATCCTCAGCAGCACTTTTTGCCGAAGCAAAATCAGTAAATTTTGCAAAGTCAATTCCCGATGCCTCTGCCACCGCTTCATGCATTGTCACTCTTCGCCAAGGAGGAGTTAAATCAATTTCTGTTCCTTGATAACTTACCTTAGTGTTACCCAAAACTTCTTGGGTAACACTGCTAACAATATTTTCGGTTAAAGCCATCATGTCATGATAGTCGACGTAGGCTTGATACACCTCTATAGAGGTAAATTCAGGATTATGTCTAGTTGAAATCCCCTCGTTACGGAAGATCCGACCAAGCTCAAAAACCTTTTCAAAACCACCTACAATTAACCTTTTCAGATGAAGCTCGGTCGCAATTCTGAGGTAAAGCTCCATATCCAAGGTATTGTGCTTAGTGATAAAAGGGCGAGCCTCTGCACCACCAGCCTCACTTTGCAAAACAGGGGTTTCTATTTCTAGAAAATCTCTAGTCTCTAAATAGCGACGAATTCCCGCAGTAACTTTAGCTCTGATCCGAAAAGCATTTCTAACTTGGGGATTAACTATTAAGTCAACATATCGCTGACGATAACGTTTTTCAGTATCGCTCAAACCGTGCCATTTATCGGGAAGAGGCAGCAGAGATTTAGTAAGGATCGCAAACTCACTTACATAAACAGAAAGTTCACCTTTTTCTGTCCTTTTGATGTTGCCCTTAACACCCAAAATATCGCCAGCATCACTCAGTTTTTTAAGATGATTAAACGCACCTATCAAATTAGAACCCTCTGGGTCAGACATGGTGTTATTAATCTTCTTTTTCTCAAGATAAAGTTGAATTCTTCCAGTTTCATCCTGTAATTCAAAAAAGGCTAACTTGCCAAAAACCCGACGAGCCATAATTCTCCCGGCAATGGAAACTTCGTCGAGAATTTCTTCACCTGGGGCTAAATCAAGATACTTTTCTTGCAATTGCTGGGCATGATCGGTAATCTCCCACTTATAACAGTAAGGATTCAACCCCAAATCTTTGATTTGTCCAACCTTCTGAATTCTTGTCTGGCGAATTTCATCTAAATTAGATTTGTTCGGTTGATTGTCGGGAGATTGAGTTCCTGCCATTATGTTCGTTTAAATATCTTGTAATTAGTTGTAAATTGAAAACAGAGTTCAGACAACAAAAAAGCCCAACCTTCTGAGTGCCGAGCCAATCTTAAACAATGTTAGATGTATTCTAATAGATAGCGCTAATAATCTAGACGCTACTTAATTAAATTAATAGTTGTTAGTTGTTTTCGCGTGGTCTTGCCTTATTAACTCTCAACTCTCTTCCCATCCATTCAGCACCATTAAGGGCTTCAATAGCTTTCTCTTCCTCAGAATCGCTTGCCATTTCGACAAACCCAAAACCTCTCATCCTGCCACTCTCTCGATCCGTGGGCAGATATACCCGTTTAACCGATCCATATTCACTAAAAACTTCGGAGATATCCTCTTCTGCAACAGAATAAGGTATATTCCCCACATAAATTGACATTGGTTGTCTCCTAACTTGAAATTGTTCTGGAAGGGAGATAAACGACTCGGAAACAACCTTGCCAATCAAAAACCCAAAAACGGAAGCCTAAATTGAAGCAAATGCTGTACCGAAATTCTCAATCTCTTTTCCTAGTAAGATAACACAGCATAAGATAACAAAGAATGCGAAGATGGAAAACAATATAAAAAATTTTAAGATCAAGAAAAGAATGTAAGGCAAAGGCAATTTATCACCAAGAAGAATTTTATGACAGGGAGTAGCGTTAACCACAATGAATTAAGGCAGTTAGTTCGTTCCCAATTAGAATTGCTTATTGATAAAGGCAATCTGGGGGGAGCCAAAGATCTTCTCGTCCCCGTGAAGCCTGTAGATATTGCTGAAGCGATCGAAGATTTACCAGAATCGATGCAAGTAATTGCCTTTAGATTGCTTTCAAAGGCTGAGGCAATTGAAGTTTATGAATATCTCGACTCAATAGTTCAACAATCCTTAATCGAAGAGTTTAAGCGTCAAGAAGTACTCGATATTGTTGACAAAATGTCTCCTGATGAAAGAGTTAAATTATTCGATGAGCTACCAGCCAAAATTGTTCGTCAATTACTTGCTCAGTTGAGTCCAGGAGAAAGAAAAGCTACTGCTCTGTTGCTAGGTTATGAGGAAGATACAGCAGGAAGAATAATGACTCCTGAGTATATTTCCTTGAAGGAGTCACTAACTGTAGATCAAGCGTTGGTGGATATTCGAGGTCAGGCTAATGCTTCTGAGGTGATGTACTACCTGTATGTAACTGATGCTTATCGTCATTTAACAGGAATTGTTTCTCTTCGGGAATTAGTGTTATCAGCGCCCGAAACTACTTTAGGAGAAATCTTAACTCGTGATGTGGTTTCTGTACACACAAACACGGATCAAGAAAAAGTTGCAAAAGCGATCCAGCGTTATGATATTTTGGCTGTTCCAGTCGTAGATAGTGAAGATAGGCTAGTAGGCGTAGTAACTGTTGATGATGTTATTGACATCTTAGAAGAAGAAGCAACCGAAGATATTTATGCTCTAGGTGGTGTCCAATCAGACAAGGATAATTATTTCCAAACTAATCTAATCACAGTAGCGAGAAGACGAGTTGTCTGGCTATTTGTTTTGTTATTAACAAATAGTGTTACGAGTACAATTATCGATTCTTATGAAGGTTTGTTAGAAAAAGCAGTATCACTGGTTGCCTTTATTCCTCTACTTACAGGAACGGGGGGAAATGTAGGAGCGCAGTCTTCTACAGTCATTATTCGTGGCTTAAATACCGACGAAATTTCGGATATGGGGGCAGGAAGAGTTATCTTTCGTGAAGCTTTAGCTGGGATTTTATTGGGTTCTATTTTGGGTGTGATGGCAACATTTTGGGCATATCTAATTTTGGGGAAAAGCTTTGCAGTTGCTTTTTCTGTGGGAATTAGTCTGATTGCAATTTCTTTATTAGCTTCGATCGCTGGCTCGGCTTTACCCTTCTTATTCCGTTCTTTTGGCTTAGATCCTGCCTTAATGTCTGCCCCCTTTATCACCACAGCAGTTGATGTTTTGGGAGTCTTGATTTACTTCAATATTGCCAAAACAGTCTTGGGGTTATAAGTATCTCGCTATATTTATATCGGTTATCTGAACAAGCTTAAAATCCTTACCAATCTATTACCTAGAGCGAATTTCTGATCGCTAATTCATTTCTCTTATTACCAATTAAAATTTTTTTAAATTTATGAGCAAGCTAAACGAAAGTATTTTTTCCTTAGACCATCATTCGCTAGTTGAATTCATCGCCAAAACAGAAAATGTTCTGATCATTCAAGATTTGGATGGGGTTTGTATGGATCTGGTTAAAGATCCTCTGACAAGAACTATTAATACTCAGTATTTGCAGGCAGCTAAAAGCTTAGAAAGACATTTTTTTGTGTTGACGAATGGGGAACACATTGGCAAACGAGGTGTTAAGGGTATTGTGGAGAGAGCCTTTAAAGACGATGAATTGGTAAATAAAAATGGCTTGTATTTACCAGGCTTAGCAGGGGGAGGTGTGCAATGGCAAGATTGTTATGGAAGTGTTTCCCATCCAGGAGTTAGTCAAGCGGAACTAGACTTTCTCGATTCAGTGCCTCAGAAAATAGACAATAGTTTGAGAAAGTTTTTTAAAGAATACGATTGTGGGCTTAGTTCAGCAGAATTGGATCAAGCGATCGCTGCAACAATTTTAGATAACAAGGTTTCGCCGACAGTAAATCTCAATGTTTTTTACGAGAAGTTAGCGGACAAAACAGTTTATGCCAAGCTACAGCAAGCGATGAAACTGCTAACGGATGATCTTTTAGCTGAATCTAAGTCAATGGGTTTAGATGATTCCTTCTTTGTCCACTTTGCCCCCAATTTAGGCAGAGATAAACAAGGTCAAGAAATCATGCAAGTGGCGACGGATGGCAACTCTGGGACAACAGATTTGCAATTTATGTTGCGTGGGGCTGTCAAAGAGGCAGGGGTATTATTCTTACTCAATCATTACTACTATTTACAGACGGGAAGACACCCTCTAGGCGAGAAATTTAATAGCCGAGAAGCACCCCGAACCCAAGCAGAATTGTTGGCATTAGTTAGAGAAAAGTTTGATCCAGCGATTATGCCCGCCATAATTGGGGTAGGCGATACGGTTACCAGCAAGGCAGAAACAGAAAACGGTGAGCTTATTTTTAGAAGGGGTGGTAGCGATCGCGGATTTTTAGAACTAGTCCAGGCGATCGGGCAAGAATTTAGTACAGAAAACTTAGTAGTCTATGTAGATAGCAGTGCAGGCGAGTTAAAAAATCGTCAAGCACTCAAACTAGACGAGTCGAAAACCAAGGTTATTAGTGGCATTGGTGACCCCAGAGACACCAGCGATCCTCTAACGTTAAATGTAGTTTTTCCTGGTGGCTATCAAGAATATACGCAAATGTTTCAAACATCAGCAAAAAAAAGAAACGCTAATTCCCAATAGAATTAACGTTTCTCAAGCTTAATTTTCGGGTTTAATTGTTTATTGATTGAACCTGAAGCAAGCTAAAACTAATTTTCAGGGACAGTTTTCGTAGCATCCTCAGAGCTTTTAAATACAATTCTCAATAAGGGTGGAGCAACAAAAGTCGTTACGATTACCATCATAATGATTGCGGCGTTGGTTGATTCTGACAAGGCACCACTAGCCGAGCCAACCCCTGCAAAAACAAGTCCTACTTCTCCACGAGGAATCATCCCGACGCCGACTGCCAACTTATTTAGTTCCTTATTGCCAGCTAGGGTAAAACCAGTGATTACCTTACCAATAATAGCAACAACAATTAAGAAGGCGGCGATCGCCAATCCTTCTCGATTACTCGGGATGGCTGGATTAAGGACACTAACATCAGTCTTCGCACCAACACAGACAAAAAATACAGGAACAAGAAGATCGGCAACAGGGACAACTTGTTCTTCTAGTTCTTTGCGTTTGTCGGTCTCAGCCAAAATCAAACCTGCGGCAAAAGCTCCTAAAATCGCTTCGAGCTGAATGATGTCAGCAATGTAGGCAAGAACTAAAGCGAAAATTATGCTGGTAAGCAAAACCTGACCGCGAGTTTTCATTTCGTTCATCAGCCCGATCAGATAAGGGCTAAGCAAACGACCAAAAACAATCGAACCAATTAAAAAAGCCCCTGCACTGACAATTAAAACCACCACATTGGCAATTTGGATTTCTCCAGTTTTAACCAAACTAGCCACAACAGCCAAAACGACAATACCTAAAATATCGTCCAATACTGCTGCACCAATAATAATTTGACCTTCTTCCGAACTAAGCTGACCCAATTCCGCTAGAACTTTTGCGGTAATCCCAATACTAGTAGCCGTCAGAGCTGCCCCCGCAAAAATAGACGGAATAACAGGAACTCCAAAGAGATAGACTAGACCAGCCGTACCCATCGCAAAAGGAGCAACAACCCCAACGACAGCGACAATTGCTGCTTGAGGACCAACCCGAATTAATTCCTTGAGATCAGATTCAAGACCAATTTCAAATAAGAGGATAATAACGCCTAATTCAGAAAGGAGAGAAATAACCTCACTTTGAGAAGCAAATACATGGTTAGTTGCCTCCGGACTCAATCCGGCAGTCTGCTGGAGAAAACTAACAATTAGAGAATCACTAGCAATTGAACCAGTCTCAGGAAAAACGAGGAGGTGAAAAGCAGATACACCGACTAAAACACCACCGACTAATTCACCTAAAACAGGAGGAAGATCTATTCTGGCGCAAATCTCACCTCCTAATTTGCTAGCAAAATAAATAATTATCAGGCTAAGCAAGACTCCAGCCAAAACTAGGCTAGCACTCTCAGACTCTATCTCTGATTCAGTTGCAGTCGCTAAGATACTCGTTAGCCAAAATTTTGAGGTAACCCAATTTCCATAAATGATATCGGTCATGCTGTCTTTAATAAATATCGTTAATATCTAATTTACAAGGTTATAGCCCTCCATTAAGTATTGCTATGACCATTTAGTTTGTGATTTCTGATCCGAGACCAACTTTTGAGAATCGCTCAAGATAATCTCACCTAAAAAATTTATCACCAGACTAGAACTAAACAATTCATTAAGAATGACCTGGGTTCAGAGTTTAGCTTCGATTATGTAGAGAGAATCAATAAAAAAATTCGCTTACTTTCTATTTCATATATTTATGGCAAATTTTCCCTGGTTAACAACCATTATTTTATTTCCCATTATTGCGGGTCTTTTAATTCCATTGATTCCAGACAAAGATGGCAAAACTGTTCGCTGGTATTCACTGACCGTGGGGTTAATTGATTTTGCAGTAATTGTTTATGCCTTTTACAGTGGTTATGACCTAAGTAATGCAGATTTACAACTAACCGAAAGTTATGCTTGGATACCCCAATTAGACTTGAACTGGTCGGTGGGTGTCGATGGCTTATCAATGCCCCTAGTTTTATTAACTGGGTTCATTACAACCTTGGCAATTATGGCAGCTTGGCCAGTCACCTTTAAGCCGAAGCTATTTTATTTCCTGATGTTGGCAATGTATGGCGGACAAATAGCGGTGTTCGCAGTCCAAGATATGTTGCTTTTCTTCCTAGTTTGGGAATTAGAGTTAGTTCCTGTCTATCTTATTTTGTCGATTTGGGGAGGAAAAAAGCGGCTCTACGCGGCAACCAAGTTCATTCTCTATACGGCAATCGGTTCTCTATTTATCTTGGTAGCAGCCCTAACGATGGCATTCTATGGGGATACGGTTACTTTTGATATGAGCGCGATCGCCGCAAAAGACTATTCTTTAAACCTGCAATTATTCCTCTATGCTGGCTTTCTCATTGCTTATGGTGTAAAACTGCCAATCTTTCCTTTCCACACTTGGCTACCAGATGCCCATGGAGAAGCGACAGCGCCAGCACACATGCTCTTAGCAGGAATCCTGCTCAAAATGGGTGGCTATGCTCTCTTGAGAATGAATGCAGGTATGTTGCCTGACGCTCATGCTTTTTTCGCGCCAATGATTGTCATTCTGGGAGTGGTCAACATCATCTATGCAGCCTTGACCTCTTTTGCTCAAAGAAACCTAAAAAGAAAAATTGCCTATTCCTCGATTTCCCATATGGGTTTTGTCCTGATTGGGATGGCTTCTTTTACCGACTTGGGTACTAGTGGCGCGATGCTGCAAATGATTTCCCATGGTTTGATCGGGGCAAGTCTCTTTTTCATGGTGGGAGCTACCTATGATCGTACCCATACTCTAATGCTGGATGAAATGGGCGGTATTGGGCAAAAGATGAAAAAGATATTCGCAATGTGGACAACTTGTTCAGCAGCCTCTTTTGCGCTACCTGGAATGAGTGGATTTGTCGCCGAATTAATGATCTTTATTGGTTTTGCTACTAGTGATGCTTATAGCTCTACATTTAAAGTTATTATTGTTTCCTTAATGGCAGTAGGTGTTATTCTCACGCCAATCTATCTACTTTCAATGTTGAGAGAAATACTTTATGGCCCTGAAAACGAAGAATTAGTTGAACACACAAACTTAGTTGATGCTGAACCAAGAGAAGTGTTCATTATTGCCTGTCTCCTAATCCCCATCATTGGAATTGGTCTATATCCTAAAGTAGTAACTCAAATTTATGATGCTTCTACTCACAAGCTCACAACGTTACTGCGTCATTCCGTTCCTAGCCTAGTTGCTCAAGAAAAGAATAGTTCTTCCTTCTCTAATCTTGCTACTAGCGCGATTGTTGCTCCCAAGATTGAGTAAAGGATTTAAGGATTATTTGCTTAAATAATTAAGGTCTTAAAAATCAAGGGAGCAATTAAGATCATCAAAGAGGCAAGCTTGGAGCTTGCCTCTTTTTTTAGTTCCCAAAATCTAGGTACGTACATTAACGACACGAATAGAGAGGAGAGTTTTCGAAAAAAAGGGTTCTAATCAAGTTGGCTATTCAACAATTTCGGCTGCACTTTGATAGAGCTGGTAATTGCTGAATTTAAATAAGCCTGAAAATGTTCCTACTCCACGAGAAATAGACAATAAGGCGATCGCCAACATGTATTTACCAATAAACAAACCAGGAAGCAACTTAAGAAATCCAAGAACAATCAAAATCAATCCTTTAATCAATCTCATTATTTTCAACAACAAGGAATTAAAAGAACTAGCAGAATCATGTTCTAAAAGACTATGAGTTGCCCAACAACGATAGTTAGTTTTCAGAATCCACAATAAATTCATTCTGTGAGGAGAAACTAACTCTTCAACGATCGCTTCATCGCTCCAAGCTATCTTATAACCCAGATCAGTTAGGCGGTGGAAAAATTCAGAATCTTCACCACCCGTTAGAGCAAAACGATTATCAAAAACATAATCTAAGTTTCTGATAATTTCTCCTTTGATCAAAACATTATTAGTGAAGGCAACAGGTCTAATCTCTCCTGTTGTATAACGGGGCTGATTAAAAAAGTTTCCCCGAATAATCCAGTTAGGAACATCTATATCTTCGGGAAATTCAGCAACAACTGGTCCAGTCACAACATCAACAGCATACTTATTCTGGGCTAATAACAATTGTTCTAGCCAATCAACGCAAGGTACTTCATCATCATCAATAATGGCAATAAAGTCTGCTTGCTTGGATGCTAAATCAATCACCTTGTTACGAGCATAAGAAATACCTCTTTGAGGTTCCACCCCAGTTTTGAGAGACCACTTAAAATCAGCTTGGAAATTATCACAGACTCCCTGAGCTACCCCCTTAGTATCATTGTCAACAACAACAACTTCAATATCAGGAGTTGCCATGTTCTGAAAAGTCAATTGATTTAACCCAGTAAGTAATCGAGCTAAACCTTGCGGACGATTGAAGGTGATGACACAGATTGAGACTAGCATTATGTGAAATAATCCTTTTTAGTTATTAATAGCAGAATCATTCTTGATCAAGAAAAAGTTAAGCTCAAAGAGGTTTTCATATTTTTCCAACTAGAAAGTCGAGAAAATGCCAATAACAAAAACAACTACATTTGACTTTAAATATACTTAAACTGATCTTTAAAGAATAGATTTAGATTTCTTAATGAAATCCTAGTAAAATTAAATATACAGATTAAACAACTTTATTTCTTCAAATAAAACAGTTAATACACTTCTTTATAACATGGCTATTTGAAATAATAAGTAATTAGAATAGCACTTCATCAAATCATTT
Source organism: uncultured Xenococcaceae cyanobacterium (assembly GCA_937996665.1). Classification (GTDB taxonomy): domain Bacteria; phylum Cyanobacteriota; class Cyanobacteriia; order Cyanobacteriales; family Xenococcaceae; genus Hyella. The sequence continues at coordinate 16,931 of CALKUU010000001.1, forward strand.
TAATTGCTTGTTATTACCTACATATAATTCACACAACAATAGTTTTCTAAGCAAAAATTATCAGAAAAAAAATAGTTAGAATAGCAGAATAGCCAATTAAACTAGGAAAAGTATAAAGTTTTCAGTCAGCTAAACAAAGGCAATAACAGTAACAAAGTAGTCTAATCGATTCTCTTATTATATTTTTCAAAATATTCTTTGATAGCTTTTAAATTAATTTAAAATAAAAAAATAAATATTGCTAATTAATTGATAATGCCAAGATTAGTTTTCCAACACCCACAGTGATAGAAAAGGAAAGGTTTTAATCTTAAAATTATTTCAAATCAAAAAACCCTAACCGCAAAAACGATGATGGTTTATGAATTCACTTAATAAAGACTGGTTTAGTTAAACACTAGATTACTTGTATACCATTACTGGCAAGCTTGGTGACCCAAAATTCAACATCGGGGTCTCCAATACTTATTTTTACCTGCTTGGCAACTTCATCGGCTTGCTCTTTAGTTTCAAACAACGCAAAGACAGTAGGGCCAGAACCAGACATCATTGTACCCAAGGTTTCAATAGAGGAAAATTCAGTTTTTAGCTGCTCTACTTGAGGATAATTAGGTAAAACTACTTTTTCGAGATCATTATAAAGAAGACCTCCAATTTTCGAGCTATCTTTTGCAGCGATCGCTTGCACCAAAGCTCCAGTCGAAACCCGATCTCGTCGGTGCCTAAAACCATCTGGGTCAGTAATATAACTATCACTATATTGCTGACGATAAGTTTGATACGCCCAAGGAGTAGAAACACCCGTAGTTTTGGATTTTGCCAAAACCACCCACAAATTATCGAGACAGCCTATCTCATCAAGTTTTTCTCCTCTACCCGTGGCGATCACCGTGCCCCCATTGAGACAAAAAGGAATATCAGAACCTAACTTAGCGGCTAATTCCTGAAGCTCTAGTTGGGTCAGACCTAAATTCCACATCAAATTAACCCCCACTAAGACGGCTGCTGCATCAGCAGAACCACCAGCCAAACCCGCAGCAACAGGAAGATTTTTGGTAATACGGAGATCGATGCCTCCATAATTTGCATAGACATCGGGAAAAACTTCGCACATTAGCAAAGCCGCTTTATAAGCTAAATTTGTTTCATCTAAGGGAACTTGAGGATGATCGCAATATATGGTTATTTTTTGAGTGCCACTAGCTTTAATATCGATTCGATCAGCTAGCTCAATGCTTTGCAGAATCATTACCAACTCATGAAAACCATCAGGGCGGTCACCAATAATTTCTAGATAGAGATTGATTTTCCCAGGCGCAAGTAAAGAATATGACTGCATTGCTAACTAGCTAGTTTTTGAGTTGAGAATAATATCAAATAACTATAACCCAGGAAGTTAGCAGAATTGAGGAAGTCCAAACAATTGCCAAATAATTGTCTGGAGCGATTGCAAATCTGAGCGAATTATCGCCCGCAAACGCTTGATATTTCTTCATTAAGCAGCATTAAGATTTACAAAACTTGATGATATGAGTTCTTACGGCATTGTATAAAGGAAAGTGGTGGATTATTGCAGCAGTTGGGTTTCAATGTATACCTCTAGACTGTTATCAATATCAATACCTCTTAATATAAAAAATACTTAAGTTGGTACGAAACCAGGAAAAATAGGAATTAAATTCTTTTGTTTGAGACATTAGTTTTTTATTCTTAACAGTTCCTCAGCGATCGCTATTTAAATGTTCTAAGTAGTTAGCGTAGAGAAGCAAAAAACCACAGCGGTTTTTTGAATCCTTGCGTTAGCTCATATTTGGTCATTCAATAACTCAGCTGTATCGCTGCAAAATGGGGAAATCATTTATGACAAGTAATTTCTAAGGTATGTTTCGCAAGGAGCAAGACCCCAGGTTAATACTTGACTTTTTGTGTATACAAACACAGTATTTCCAGAAAAAAAAATTTTATTCCTTTAGGGAGAATCTTTTAATGGCTTTTGGACCAGCATCAGAACTTGGTGTCGGCTTATTTGAGGATACAGCTCCTCTTGAGTACGTGCCAGGTCGCTCTGAAGAAGAAGCGGAATCCATTATTCGTGCCGTTTACAGGCAAGTTTTAGGCAATGCCTATGTAATGGAGAGTGAAAGGGCAGTTGTCCCCGAATCTCAATTTAAAAGAGGAGAACTTAGTGTTAGAGAATTTGTGCGAGCGATCGCCAAGTCTGATGCTTATATGTCTCGCTTTTTTGAAACTAGTCCTCGTTACCGTTTTATCGAGTTGAACTTCAAACACCTATTAGGTCGTGCACCTAATAGCTTTGAAGAAATGAAAGCTCATAGCGCTAATCTCGACCAAAGTGGTTACGAAGCAGAAATTGATTCTTATCTCGATAGCGATGAGTATCAAGAAGCTTATGGGGAATATTTTGTTCCTTATTATCGTGGTTACAAGACTAAATCTGGCCAAACCATGGTTGAATTTACTCACATGTTTGCCATGTTAAGAGGCGCTTCCTCTAGCGACTTTAAAGGAAGCTTAGCAGGTAAAACTCCTGTGCTTAATAAAAACATTATTCAAGGCACACCAATTTCCATTGTTCCTCCTTCTGGTGGATCTGCTGGAGATGGCTGGTCTTTCCGCGAACCCACTCTTGGGTCACGCTCTCGTCATGGGGCCGGTGCTGGCGAAAATGGCAAGGTCTATCGCATTGAGGTAACTGGTTATGCTTCTCCTGGCGCTGTAAATCGAGTTTCCAGATTCCGTCGTAGCAACAAAGTTTATCTTGTTCCTTTCGACAAATTATCTGAAGAATACAAACGGATTCACAGACAAGGCGGCAAAATTGCCAGCATCACAGCAGTTTAGTAAAAGCAAAATTTTTGATTTTACTAACATCAAGAGAAAAAACGGCTGGGAAAACTAGCTAGAGTAACGAGTTGCGCTAGCTAATCTTCCAGTTATTAGGTTGAAAATTTCATTCAGGAGAAATATACAAAATGGCAGTTATCAACGCTCCATTTGAACTTTGGTCAGGCAGCAGTGCAGATGACAAAGCAGCAGTTATTCGTGCTGTTTATAACCAGGTTCTTGGCAATCCTTATGTAATGGAAAGCGAAAGACTTGTAAGTGCTGAATCTCAGTTGTGCAATGGCACTCTTTCAGTAAGAGAGTTTGTTAGAGCTGTAGCAAAATCAGACTTCTATCGTTCTCGCTATTTTGAGTCTTGTGCTCCCTACCGCTTTGTGGAATTAAACTTCAAGCACCTTTTGGGACGCGCGCCAGAAGATCAAGCAGAACTTTCTGGTCACATCCAAACTTGCATTAATGCTGGTTATGATGCGGAAATCGATTCTTATATTGATAGCCAAGAGTATTCTGAAAAATTCGGCGAAAACATCGTACCTTACTACATCGGTTCGAAAACTGAAGTAGGCAAAAAACAACTTAACTACAACCGCACTCTTTCTTTGTTTAAAGGATATGCAGAAGTAGACAGTGCAACTAAAAGCTCTGTGTTAGTTGATAGTGTTGCGGGTAACAGCTCAGTTTCTGCTGCTATTTCTCAGTCTAGTGGTCGAATTGCCGCTTATAAAGACGCAACGGAAAAAACTTTCAAAATTTTGGTTAAAGGTTCCAAATTTGATAGTCCCCGTCGTGTCAGTACTACTGAATATCTTGTTCCTGGTAGTCGCATGACTCCTCAGATTCAAAGAATCAATCGTACTGGTGCCAGAATTGTCAGCATAACTGAAGTTTAGGTTGATGATAGCTATCCCAATTATTAAAGTGATTTTAACTTTTGGTAACTGGGATAGCTTAGCAGTTAAATAAAAAATTTAGGAGGAAATCAATGTCACTTTGGGTTCAAGCTTCCGACGCAGTAGAATTACGCCCTAACGCCACTGAAGACGATTTACAAACCGTAATTCGTGCGGTTTATAAACAGGTTTTAGGTAACGCACATCTTTTGGAAGGCGATCGCCTTACCGAAGCAGAGTCTTACTTACGTAACGGCAACATCACTGTTAGAGGTTTTGTCCGCGCAGTAGGTCAATCCGCGCTTTATCAAGCTCAGTTCTTCAATAATTCTTACCAATATCGTTTTATTGAGTTGAACTGTAAACACTTCTTAGGTCGTGCGCCTCAAGATCAGGTTGAAATTTCTCGCCACGTTCTCATTTATAACGAACAGGGCTACTCAGCCGATATCGATTCTTATATCGATAGTGATGAATATTCCGCAGCTTTTGGCGAAAATGTTGTGCCTTATGCGCGCAACACTGTTAGTCAATTAGGTAGCAAAACAGTTGACTTTAACCGTGCGTTCACTCTTTTCCGTGGAGATGCTACTAGCGATAGTGGCAAGTCTGCTCGCTTAATTGGTGATTTGGGTGGCAACATAGCATCTAAAATCAGTTTCCCCGCCAAAGGAAGCGGCGGTATTAGCAGCACTGGTAAAAGATTCCGCATTACTACTTCCAACGCGGGAAGTGGATCTAACTATCGTCGTAGCAACTTCGTTTATGAAGTTAGCTATGCTCAATTGAGCCAAAAAATCCAAAATATCCAAAAACTAGGTGGAAAAATCCGCAGTATCACTGAAGTAACTAACTGATACAGGACTTTACATCAGGGTAATCTTAATCATACTAAGATTATCCTGAAGCTATAGTTAAGCGATTTGGAGGAATTAATTATGTCTGGAATGGCTACTACTGGGACAACTGGGGTTAGTAATTATACAAACCGTACCGTTGTCATTGAGATCACTGGAGTTTGTCGTCAAGACATCGCTAGAACCAGTAACTATTCAGTTAAGGTTCCTTATAGTCAGATGTCTCAGACTATACAGAGTGTTTCTCGAATGGGAGGTAAGGTAGCAAATATAACCTTGATTCCTAGCTTAGACCATTTACCAACTGCGACTGCTTCGGCTCCTCAACCTAAAAAGGCGACTAGGTCAAAGAGATCGAAAAGAAGTAAAGAGTAATTAATTTCAAACGGGCAGGGAATAAGTCTCTGCCCTTTTGCACGGTAAATATTTTTAAGTTTTACAATTAGGATAGTTATTTTTCCATAGTAATGATGGCTCAGTCTTAGGAGCAATTAAACCTTTTTAGGTCTTAAGTATTTGCTCTTGTTTGTTATGGGTTATTCTTTCCTAAGGAAATTGATTTTTTATAGATAATTTTAGAATGAACATCACTGAATTTGTGGAGCTATCTTTTGGCGAATGGAGATCGCAGCGAAGTGCCCACCATCTAGCCTTTGCCCATTACGAAGAGGTAATCTCAACGATTAACATTGAGCAGATAGCTGTAGATGATAGTCGAGTAGCTGAACTTTGCAAACTTCACAATGTTGACCACAATCTAGCCATTAGTCCTTTCAAAATGAGCTGGGAAGGAGAATCCAACTGGGATGAAGACGAAACCCAAGAAGGATCAACTATTCTAATTCCGATCTCAGATTCTGGTGACCTGACCAAGGGTAGGTTACTGAGAGAGCAAGGCTATGCCGAAACAATCCCTTCGATCGGCGAATTTAAGATTAATGAAGATGGCACCTTTGTTTTAGTAACCAAATATGATCGAGCAGCAGCAGAAGAAAAAATTTGGTTCGTAACACCGAACTTACGCTGTCGAGTTTCTTTGATTAAAACGAGTAATGGCAAGGGTGTGACTACGGCTTCTTATTCTTCGGAAATACGTTCCCTTTCCAAATCGTAACTTCTAAATCTAATAAGATTATGTTATCAACTAGCGATCGCCAAAATCAGAGTCAGGATAATTTGCTAATTGGTTTGGCGAAAGTTATGGCTGGAGATTTTAGCAACTTTAAACAAGCTCAAAGTGACCCTAAAAATTATGGTCACCTAAGGGTATTTTTTAGACCCTTGCCTTGGGAATTTTTTTCAGCGATCGGTTTCTATTCCGAGCAAGCCCAAGACTATGATTTGTGGACTCCTTACCGCCAAGGCGTTCATTGCCTAGTGGATAAGGGAGATCACATTTATATTGAAAACTATAGTCTTAAAGACGCCATGCTCTATGCAGGAGCAGGGCACAATCTAGACATCTTGAAAACAGTCAATCCTGATTGCCTTGAGCGCAGACATAACTGCTCTATGGTTTTCCGCAAACAAGAAGAGGTGTTTCGTGGGGAAGTAGAACCGGGAAATAACTGCCTGATTGAGAAAGAAGGGAAAAAAACCTATTTGGTCAGTGAAGTTGAAATCACAGAAACAACTTGGGTTAGTTGGGATCGGGGCATAGATATTGAAAATGGAGAACAAGTATGGGGTTCAGCAGCAGGACGCTTAAAATTTGAAAAACGGACTAGTTTTGCTGATGAATTACCCTTAGATAGATTTTAAATAAATCAATTTTCAAAACAAGTTTAATTATATTTTTCTTAAGTCAACAGTTAATAATGGGTTCTTTGGGGTTAAAAAGACGTATGCTGCCACCAGTAGCTCGCAAAAAAATGCAAGCATGGATTAGAAGCAGACATTTAATCTGTTCTGGTCACTTTTTTATTTTTGAAACCTTAGAATACTCTACTGTAGAAAGGTTTGAAGAGTGTGTCAAAAGTTTTGGTGGCACTTTGATTTCAGTTGATCCAACCAGGAAGGTCTGGATCGGCGATCATCGTCAGGTCATTCTTTATCAAGCCAAAGCTAGCCTTCATACTCCTCATCACGAACTGAAACAGTATTGGATTAAATACGGTGGATTTCATACCAGGTTTGATATCCGTTCTTGCTAGAAGATTACCTTTAGTCAGAGATTTATCTACCTCAAGAACAACTTAACTCAGTTAAAAAAATTAAAGCCTGTCTTGAAGATTATTTATTTGAGCCTACTTATTTAAGTAAAGGAGAATCAATTTTGAATAGTATTTTTATTAGTCCAGTAATTACCAGAGCTTCGGAGTTGGGAGTTGGCTATTATGAAGATAGCGATCGCCAAGAACTTTTGACAAATTCTTCTGCCGAAGAAAAAGAAACTTTAATTAGAGCCATTTATCGTCAGATTTTAGGCAATGCCTATGTGATGGAAAGCGAAAGAGCCGTAATCGCTGAATCTCAATTTAAGAGAGAAGAAATTGGGGTCAGAGACTTCATTCGTCAGGTAGCCAAATCAGAACTATATTATTCTCGTTTTGTAGACAACTGTCCTCGTTACCGAACAATAGAACTAAATTTCAAGCATTTTTTAGGACGTGCTCCTGAGAGCTACGCAGAAATGCAACTTCATAGTCATATTCTAGACACACAGGGTTACGAAGCAGATATCGATTCTTACCTAGATAGTGATGAATACCAAAATAAATTCGGACAAAATATAGTTCCTTACTACTGCGGTTACAAAACCCAAACAGGAAAAAGCATGGTAGGTTTTTCCCATCTATTCAAACTTCTAAGAGGCGCTTCTGGTAGCGACAAAAATCTCGTTCAAGGTAACTATTCTCGTTTAAATAGTTCCTTAATTAGCAATGCTCCCAGTAATTTCATTCCCCTTTCTACTGTCAATAGTTATGGAGGAATTACGGATATTCAGAAATTGCTAGCAAACTCGATCAAAGTCAACATCCCTTCCCCAGAAGCACAACAAACAGCAGAGAAGCAAGCAGCAGAGTTAGCAGCTCTTAGTTTAGCGACTGCCGAGCAGCAAAAAGCACAAGAACAAAAAGCAAAAATCGAGCAGCTCCAGCAAAAATTAGCTGAGCTAAAACCATTGTCAGACTTTGGCTCTAGAAGCCTTAACAAGTGGCAGAGCATGGTGAAGCCTGGGGCAGAAGAAGTAAGCAAGCCCAGTCAAGCAGTTTCTCCAGAACAAGAAATTGCAGATCTGGAAGTCCAAATAGCTGACGCGCAGAGACTTGCCAACTTTGCAGATCTCCAACTAAATAAGTGGCGCAATAAAATCTTTAAATAGATTCTCAATCAAAAGGTAGTCAACTCCAAAAAACAAGTTAGTTTTTTCTGAAAACGTACATTAAACCGTACGTTTTTTTACTACATATTTTGAAGTTACTGAATCCAAGTATGATCCTTTAGGTCTCTCGCTTGGAAACAAATCCAGCATAAGCAACGAACAACTCTTAATAAGATCAAGAACTAAAGATGACTAGTTATCTTCAGTTCTTTTAACAAATAATTTCCAAATTGAAATTAAGCCAACACTGGCAAGCAAAATCCCAATTAACAGAGGTAGAATTATGGGCAAATTAGGTTTTATTTCCTTCTTTGTACTAAACTTTTTGGAATTAGATTGGGCTATTTTATCTGAAAGGTTGGTCGAAACTGGCTTAGTTACTTGATCTGATTCTGAAGTAACTTCCTTTAATTCTTTAGATCTAGACAAGCCCGAACTAACCGTTACAGGATAACTCACCTGAAATGGAGTGAATTCACCTGTTTCTTTAGGTTTTCCAGTTAATTCTAGTTGGTAAATTCCTGGTTTAGGAAAAATTAGGTTTGCCCCAGGAATATTTTGATACTTTTCAGGAGATAGAGAAATTAAAGTAGGAGCGAGTAAAGGTTTGTCTGGGGAATTGCGATCTGATTCAAGATAAACTTTTAATTCACAATCACATTCAGCCAAAGGAATCAAGCCTCCTCCTTTCCTTGTTAAAGCAAACCAAGCTTGACTTTCTTGTCCCATTTGAGGGCTATGATCTGGCTCAATATGAAAAGTCACACCAACATCGACATTGGTTTTAACATTGTGTGCCAAGACAAAATTAGATCCTGAAACAGAACCCAAAATTATTGTCGATATAGTTGATATAGCAAGAGAGTGGAGAGAAGAGATCTGATTGTTACGAATTTGGCGTTTCATTTTTATGTGATGATGGATAGTAAGCGGTAATTCGCTGGCTAATATTTACTTTGAGCGCCGAATATATTCTTTAATGTCCGCAGCCTTAATGTCTACAGCTTTAGATTTATTCCTTATTAGTACTTTAGGGCTTTTTGGTAGCTTTGGTCATTGTGCGGGAATGTGTGGTCCGTTATCTGTTTCGTTCGCCTTGTCGCAACAATCACAACAGCAACCTAATCAATTAAGTAGTTTTGGTTTTCATTTTTTACTTAACTTGGGCAGAATTGTTAGTTATGGCTTAGTTGGTATAGTTTTAGGAAGCTTAGGATCGCTATTTTTCACTACTTGGTTAAGACAAGGCATGGCGATCGCTACTGGGCTACTATTGATTTGGTTGGGGCTGTCTCGGATTCTTGCCCAAAAGTCACTACAAATACCGATCTTGGTTTCTTTTCAAGTAAAGCTTCACCAGGTAGTGGGTCGAGCAATGAATAAAGTTGCCGACACGAAAACTTGGCTAACTCCCTTAATTTTGGGTTTTTTTTGGGGTCTAATTCCTTGTGGATTTCTCTATATTGCTCAGATTAAAGCGGTAGAAACAGGAAACATCTGGCAAGCATTCTTAACCATGTTGGCTTTTGGTCTCGGGACAACTCCAGTAATGATAATTTTGGGAATCTCGGCTGCGAGGTTTAGTGCAGATCGCCAGACTCAACTTTATCAATTAGGAGGCTGGATCACTTTAGTCATCGGAATCCTGACATTACTGCGTACCCAAGCGATGATCGATCACACGGGTCACGGCGCTTTGATTTTACTGATTTTGGCATTGATTGCTAAACCAGTTAGTCGTTGGTGGGCAGGCTTGTTAAAGTTTAGAAGATTAATCGGGGTTGGAGCCTATATTTTGGCAGTTGCCCATACCTTCCATATGATGGATCATTCCTTGAATTGGAATCTGCAAGTGGTGTCTTTTATGTTGCCCCATCACCAAAGAGGTTTATTACTAGGAATTATCGCTCTAATCTTAATGACTCCTGCGGCATTAACTAGTAGCGATCGCTGGCAGCAAATTTTAGGCTCCTCTTGGCGCAAAGTTCATTTACTCACAGTTCCTGCTCTAATCTTGGTGGCAATTCATACTATTTTTTTAGGTTCTCATTATCTAGGAGAATTAGATTTCACTTGGCATAACCAAGCAAGAGCGATCGCGATCTCTTTAGTAACTTGTAGTGTTTTGTTTTTACGTTGGCTGGTCAAGCCGCTTGCCAACAAAAGCTTACCGTAAACCTAGATGATCGTTATACCAGTAATTATCTAAACAATTAATCTTGATTTTCGGGTAATAATTCTCAAAATTTTCCACTATAATGACTCGTCTGGAGATTTTTGTCTGCGGATTTTAGGTTGTAAGGTTTTGGATTGTAATTGCCATGAATCAGATTTTCAGAACAACTCTAATTAATGCGATCGCTTTAGGTGGAATCGCTGTACCTGGTTTAGTCGCACAGGCAGAACAACCATTATCAATTGTTTACCCACCCAAAGATCATCAAACTAACGCTGAGCAAATCTTTTTAATTGGAACAGCTCCAGGCTCAGGAGATGTTTTGGTTAATGGCAAAAAAATTAAACGCAGCCCCCAAGGACACTTTGCCCCAAGTTTCCCTTTGCAGATAGGGGAGAATAAATTTCAACTCCAGCACAAACAACAGAAATTAGAAGTTATAGTTACTAGGCTTAGTAATGAGCCAGAACTACTAACCAAGGCAACTTTTGCTCCAAACTCATTAATTCCTGCAACCGATATTACCAAACAACCAGGAGAGTCAATTTGTTTTAGTGCGATCGCCCCACCCGAAGCAAAGGTATCGGTTAACTTTGGCGGCAGGTTTATTCCACTTTTACCTCAAAGTGAATCGGTAACGTTACCCCCCAACTCTGGGGTATTAGTTAATGACAACGCCCCTGATCTGACTACAATAAACGGACAATATCAAGGTTGTACGCAGTTTGATCGGGCTGGCAACTTTGGCAAGCCAGAGTTTGAGGTCAACTTAAAAGGCGATCGCTTCAGCCAGAAGGGAGATGGAGCAATTACGATCGCTAAAGCCCAAGATTTAGAAGTAATTGAAGTCACTGCCGATAATGGCGTTGCCCGCACGGGTGCATCGACTAATTATTCACGTCTAACCCCACTCCCCAAAGGGACAAGAGCCAGAGTTACAGGCAAAGAAGGAGCCTGGCTACGCCTAGATTACGGAGCTTGGATTAAAGCAGAGGAAACCAAAACTATCCCCGCCAATAGTCCTACCCAATCTTTGATTCGCAGCATCACTTCTCGCCAAGTAGCCAATACCACCGAAATTATTTTTCCCTTACAGGTTCCTGTCCCTGTCAGTGTTAATCAGGCTGATGATAGTTTCACCCTAACTTTGCACAATACCACTGCTCAAACCGATACGATTCGCTTAGATGATGACCCTTTAATTAAGCGACTTGATTGGCAACAGACAAAAGAGAACGAAATTGCTTACACCTTCCAACTAAAAACAGATCAACAATGGGGTTACGACTTGCGTTATGAAGGCACAAGTTTGGTCTTAGCACTAAGACATCCACCTAAAGTAAGCAACAATAAACAGTTACCATTATCGGGAATGAAAATTTTGCTCGATCCTGGTCATGGTGGTGAGGAAGATGGTGCGAAAGGATCAACCGGATATCCTGAAAAAACGATTAATCTGTTGATCTCTAAGCAGCTAGAACAGGAATTAAGCAAACTAGGGGCAACGGTTTTGCTAACCAGAACCAAAGATGTCGATCTGGGACTAAAAGAACGGATGGAAATTATTCAAGAACTCAAGCCTGATCTAGCGTTCTCGATTCACTATAATGCTTTGCCTGACAATGGAGATGCCGAGAATACCCAGGGAATTAGCACCTTTTGGTATCATCCCCAAGCCCACGATCTTGCAATCTCAATGCACGACCATTTGGTAAGGAGCTTAAATCGCCCTTCCTACGGAGTGTTTTGGAATAATTTGGCTCTAAGCCGTCCTCAGATTGCGCCAACTATCTTGTTGGAGTTGGGTTTTATGATTAATCCTTGGGAGTTTGAATGGATTACGAATCAGAAAGAACAAGAGAAGTTAGTTAAAGCGATCGCCCAGGGAATTGTTAACTGGGTTAACAAATAAAACAGTCAGATAAATTGCTTATATAACCCATATCTAGACTTTTTATAATTGCACTTTTTCACACTTTTAGATTTCTATAAGCATCAATCAAATCAACAGCATTATTTGACTTTTCACTGATATCCATCCTGCACAAATATTCCATGAAAACTTTACACCAGCCAGGATAAGCGGTTGTATCTCCTGGTATGTATTGCCATTCATCATGCGAACTAGGATCGTCATTACACCATCTAATAAATGCAAGTAACTGTCGGTCTAATTCTTCATCTAACTGAGGATAAAAAATTCTAACTCGATCTATAAATTCCTTGGTCATTCCTAAAGTTCCATAGCAATCTATTCCTGTTAGAGTAGCCCATAATCCTTGAGGCGAGTACATTAAAACCTCATAACGAAAGTGCTTTATTCTTTTTTCTCGAATTATAAGCATATAAAGTTCTTCGTTAAGTAACTCTTGAATAGGAAATTTAAAATAGATAGGAGTGTTAGGCTCAACATTACAGCTAGCAAATGATAGATAAAGAAAATTATCTCCCATATCTAAAGAAGCATTAACTATGGCATTTTGTAGTTCTATTGGTTCAATATTGTAGTAAGAACCCGAACCATAAGGGCAGTTGTTGAAAATTACTTTGAGATAATCAAATTTTTGAGAAACAGACCCATATACATACTTTCCTACTGGAATCTGTTTTATTAATCCTTGATCAAGAATTGGAGCAACTACTGAGTTCAATTCTTCTGAAGAAACTATTTCCATAATTTATAATTCTCAACTCAACCTAATTCACAAGATCAAAGCACTATTAGAAAACTTGAGACTAGACTTCTTATCTCATTTTTAATAAGCCTGAGATCCCCCAAAAACTTTAACAACAGCCCTTAAAATAGACCCAGAAGTAACTACAATCGTAGCAAAAATTTTTTCTTGTTCATTAAGCTAATTGCATAGGCAATTCTCTTTGATATCCCTTCATATTAAAGATACCAAATCATTTTTAGATAAAGTTAAAACCCTATCTATTCAGGCATTATTACCCGATAGATAAGGTTTGCAACGATATTCTTAAATGAGGAAATGACCTTTTGGTCAAGAATAAAATCCTAGGGCTTTGGTATTGCTTGAGGAGGAACACCAGGAATACCAGGACTAACAGGAACTCCAGGAATGGTAGGAATAGTTGAGGGGTCATCGGAAATAGCGGGGACTGTTGCCAAAGCAACGCGATCGCCCCCAGACTCCCTTAAAATATCTAAAACTTCCACAACTTCTCGATAGGTAGAATTTTTGGCAGCATAAAGCACCATTAGACCTTCAGGATTATTTTTTTTATAATCTTGCAAATAGGAAGTTAAAACCGTCCGCGAAACAAGCTGCTTCTCAACATAGAGCTGACCAATGTCATCGATCGTGACAATTAGCATATCTCGTAATTGAGGAGTTCCAGTTCTTGCTTGCGGCAAATTAAGACTAATTGCTTGCTGGCGAGTAAAGTTAACAGCAGCCAACAGAAAGAAAGTGAGAATACAAAAAATAACATCAATCAGCGGCAACAACTCGATCTTTAGCTCACCACTACCAGACTCATCTTGCCATAGCGAGAATTTACGAACAGGCGCAGCGGAGCCACGATACTTACTTTGCTTAATCTTCTTTTCAATGGCTTCTTTTCGGAGATCGTCACTCATTCAATTTCCTCAATCAATATCTAATTCCTAAAATAAGCACTAGCCTAGATTCGCAAACCCAGTTACTACAATAAATTAAACAACAGCAAAACTTTTAAAGTTAGACTAGTCGCGATCGCAGATCAAACAACTTCTTCTTCCTGATCTTGAGATAGCTGATTTTCATGCTCTTGAGATAGCTGATTAAAGCTAAAACCTTCACCTTCATTGTAGACACCAACTTCCAGCTCTTGGTCTTCAAACCATTTTTGACGATAAAGAACTTCTAACTGGCTACCAGTTTTACGAAATAATCTGACCCGATTTGACCAAAGAGCCTGAAAGAAACGATAAAAAGATAAACTAAAAATTGCTACGACCAAACCAACTGCTGTAGAGATAAGTGATTCACCAATACCTAGAGTAACTCCAGAAGTTGAGGCAGAACCAAGATCGTTAATTCTAATCGAGCTAAGAGACTTAATCAGACCCCAGACAGTACCAAATAATCCCAACAATGGCGACAAAGCGACGATCGCTTCTAAAAGCTTTTCTCCCTTCCGCATTTTTGCTAGCTCATCATCTGCTGCGGCTTCAAGGGCAAGATGGAAAACTTCTGGCTCAGGATTATCTAGTTGCAATGGCGAAGCGACAAACCTAGCTAATGGGTGCTTTTTGTATCCTTGAGCAATTTTAGCGACCAACTGCCAATTCTCGTTGGCTGCTTTCATTACTCGACGAAGAATTGTTTTTTCTTGCAACAATACCCAAAACCAAAACCAAACTCTATCTAAGATAGTGGCAATAGCAAGTACGGATAGGAGCAATAGAGGCCAGACAGAGATACCGCCTTTAGAGATAAGTTCAGCAAAACTCACAGTACCAAATTTCCTCCCGTAATTATCCTAAATTTAGACACTTCTGTTCCTCAATTGATCTATATTATCAGAATTATTAGACTCACCACTGTATATCATGACAAACCAAAGATGTCGACAGATACTTAGACTTTGATTACCGCGAATGCTACTGCCTAAGCCAATCCAGGTGTTGAACTAACAGTTTACGCAGATCATAACTCTCAACAATTGTCTCTCTCGCTCTACGACGAATTGCATCCATTTGTTCGGGATTATCTAAGGCTTCAATCACTCGCTCCGCTATTTGCTGAGTATTAAAGAAATCTACTAATAGTCCATTAACTCCATCTTGAATTAGTTCTTGTACCGGAGCAGTCTGCGAAGCAACGATTAGACAACCAGTGGACATTGCTTCCAACATTGACCAAGACAAAACAAAAGGACGAGTCAGATAAATATGGACAGATGATGCTTGGAGAACCTGAAGATATTCATGATAGGGAAGCAAACCCGTAAAATGAACTCGCTCCATGTCGAGCGGAAACTTAGCCAGCATCAAGTCTTTATAGGTTTGATCTTTTGGTAAGGACTTGCCATAAGCAACTCGATTGTTTCCCACAATCACAAAATGAGCTTTTGGTCTTTGTGTTTGGAGCAGGGAAATAGTTTCGATTAGCTGAGGAAAACCACGATAAGGCTCCATACCTCTGGCAACATAGGTGATAATTTCCTCTGCTTCAGATAGGTCTAGATTTATTCTGGGTAAAACTAATTTGGCATCTTCGATAGGTTTAAAGTAATCAATATCAACACCATCGTGACAGACATTAATTTTGGGTTGAAACTCAATCGGAAATTGCTGTCGTTGCCATTTAGTTGGGGATAAGCCGCGATCGCAACTATATAAATCAATCAAAATTGGCGCATTTTTGACTCTAATCCTCACCTCGTCATCAGCACTGAGCGGATCGCTAGGATCGAAATCAGCATCAGAACCATGGGCATGGTAAAACCACTCAAAATAGCACAACAAAGTACTTTGAGGAAAAACATCCTTCATGAAGAGGGTAGGCCCCCAACCCGAGTGTCCATAAATTATGTCAGGAATAAAATTTTCAGCCTTCAATTTTAATCCCAAACGATAAACAGCTTGCCCTTCGAGAACTGCATTTTCTAAGGTTCTGACATAGTGATGAGTAGTTGCCGCAGCCGTACGCGATTTTTGATAAACAACTTTAGTAACCCCTTCAATCTTTCCTTCCTGACGATTAGTACAATAAACCACCTGATTGCCAGGATCTTTCCCTAGAGCCGTAGCTACATGTCGAAATTGAGCAGGAAAATTAGGGTGGAGGAATAAAATTTTCATTTAAGATATTCTCGATAAATCAATTTTGCCCAGTTTTTGCCCAGTTCAAAGAAGTAAGCAAATACAGATAACTCATTAATAAATTAAAAAATATCGATCAGCAATTATCAATCGGATAAGACTC
>CALKUU010000002.1 GCA_937996665.1 uncultured Xenococcaceae cyanobacterium
TAGCTATAATAGCTGGGAAAAAATACCATGCTTCAGAAATTTTTACTGCTGCTGAATATAGACCAACATCTCTAGAACTTGTCATTTCTCCAAGCATAACTTGATCAATTTTCATATAAATAATCACAGCAAAGACAGCAAACATTAGTGGCAAGCCATCCATTAATATTTCTTTTGCTTTTATGAATCTAAATAGACAAATCTTAATTTGTTTTTGATGCCGAGTAAAAACTAGCACTAAAACGATTCCTAATAAACAAAACTCGATAAAAATAAGCCAAACAAAATATATCAAGGGGGCTTTTATAAGAATCAAGTAAAACTTACTTACAGAAATAGTTAAAAAGACTAAATTTTTAGCAATTACCGTATTTTTAGACGTTACCTGAGACTGAAACCATAAGTCGACGACATCAAAGGCTTGGACGATCATGCTTAAAGATAAAATCGCTACTACACTTTGAAGTAGCTGATCATCTGGACGTAACCCATAAATCGTCGCCACAGCAAAAATTGCACTGACAATTCCACCAATTAGTTTAAGCACAAAAGCATTGCTGATAATCTCATCTTTCGACTCAGGAGAATTAACAATGTTACGAACAACAATTCTGTCTAGTCCTAAACCCGCAAATGCCCTAAAAATTGCCACATAGGCGATCGCATAGCTGTATATACCAAACTGTTCTATGCCCAAATACCTAGCTAGCCAAGCACCCAAAAACACTTCAACCCCAAGACGAATAACTTTATCAGCGAATAACCAACTGATATTCGCTAAGATTTTTTGTAGCTGTGAGCGTCCACGAAGTTTGTCATGAAGAAAGGCAGGAAGAAGCTTGGTCAAAAATAGCTTCATTATCTAGATGTTTAGCTTAGGACTGCTCTTAAAGTTCCCAGATCACAGACAAAAGCGATCGCTTTTCTTAGCTAGAGTCAAGATTGTTGTTTTAAGTGATTCTAAATTACAAATGAATTACTCAGAATCAACTAATCTTCTCCAACTTTTCTCAATAATTAATACTGCGATAAACACAAAATAGCAATTCCAAATCATAAGGATCTAACTCGATCAAGCAGAAGTGCCATTCATTTATATCTGCAATATGATTGTGTCTCAGGGGTTAACTTGTAAGGCTGAAAAGATATAGTAACAAATACTTTTTCTATACTAAAAAAATAAGTACATTTGAATTAAATCAAACATCAAAGAAATCGACATATTAAAGAGAAAAGCAATTATGTCTACAAAAACATTAAAAGAATTTTATGAGAGTAAGTACGCTCATGAAAGTGAAGCCAATTCAATCGAAAATATCCCAATAACAAATACACCAACATCTCGATTTGAGGCAGTTGTCAAGTTCTTGCCAGATTATTTTGAAGGTGGCAGTGTCCTGGAAATAGGAGCAGGTAGCGGCAACGTAGCCAAAACTCTGCTTTCGTCTGAAATGAAAATATCTAGTTATACGCTAGGAGATCTTAGTTTAGCTCGGGTACAGGGTCTTCAAAAAAACCTCGACGATAATCGAGTCAAGGTTATGGCAATTGATGCAGCAAATATGACTGAGGAACAGTATGGCAAATATGATGCCGTAATCATGATTGCATTGATAGAGCATTTAATTGATCCTCTAGGGGCAATGCAAGAAATAAGAAAACTTATTAAGCCTGGTGGGTTCATCTATATTGATACACCCAACATCGCAAAATATACCCGTAGGCTTAAACTATTGCTTGGCAAATTTCCTTCAACATCATCCCAAAATGAGGGACTCACAACCTATTCGGGTGAACCTGCCGATCTTCACGACGAAGGGCATCTACATTATTTTACTTACCGTTCACTATCTTTAATGCTGACGGAGAGATGTAATTTTTCTAGAGTAGTTAAGCTTGGCTATCCTGTTGGCAACATGCCTCTCGGAAAACATGTGCACAATCGCTTAGCTAGAATGTGGCCAGAATTATTCTCTGAACTAGCTATCATTGCCTACGCATAGACTATTGTTGACCAGTTGATCTAGCGATCGCAAATAAAGATAAACCAACAGGAGGAGTGATCCATTTCTCCACTTGCTTGAGTACAGGAACAACCTTATTAAACAAACCCACCTGACCAGCAGGGGGATTAATCTTCCCCAGCAAAACACTATTCAGCCACCAGCCAGGAATCCCCGCCAGATTAAAATACCAAGTTTTTGGAGTAGCCAAATTAGCCTTAGCAAAAGCCTGGGCTAAAGTTTTTTTGTCATAACGACGATAATGACCGATCGCCCGATCCATTTCCCCGTATAAGCTATTAAGAGCAGGAACTTTAACAATCAAATTGCCATCAGGCTGAAGTAACCGATTTAGTCTTTGCAAAATTGCCACATCGTCTTCAATATGTTCCAAAACATCCAACAGAAGGATCGCCTCAAAACGTTGATCAGTATCCAACTCAAAGATATTCCCTTGCCTAATCTCTACTCCCGAATGCGATCGCAGACGAGCTTGAGCTAATTCTACATACTTGGCATCAAGATCAATTCCCATCACCGCCGAACATTCTTCGGCTAAAAAAACAGTAAAGTTACCATTGCCACAACCAACTTCTAAAACAGAGTCACCAAGATAAGGTTTAATTTGCTCAAAAATCCAGGCATTGTAGCGATCTGCCTGTTGAAGATTTTCTAGCCAAAAAGTTTGAGCATCATTTGTCATGGG
>CALKUU010000003.1 GCA_937996665.1 uncultured Xenococcaceae cyanobacterium
TGAAAACCAATTTTCGTCAAAAAGGTAATTTCTGCCTCATTCGTAGTCTGCATTCTTCTCCCCTTAGTAACTGGAGAGGTAACAAACTCGATCAAGACGACCAAGGGAGTAAATAAAACAGTGATTAGTTTAATTGGAATAGCGATCGCCAAAGAAACCTGCTCAGAATAACGCTCACTCAGAGTTTTCGGAAATATTTCCCCAAAGATAATTACCAAAAAAGTCAAGACCCCTGAGAAAATACCAAACCAAGCATCACCCAAGACAGTTGTTGCCAAACTACCAATGACAATACTGCCCACAATATTGAAAATATTATTTAAAATAACCACTGTAGCGATCGGTCGGTTGATCTTATTGCAGATCCCTAGCAAAGCTAAAGCAGCTGGTTTTTTCGATTGAGCTAGCTGCCTGACCCTAATATTCGGGACAGACAAAAGAGCAGTTTCCGCACCAGAACAAATCGCCGAACCTAAGATAACCACAACTACAGCAATAATGAGTGCAGACATTTAAAAGAATATTTTATAAAAAAGCTATCTCTAGATTAATCTAAAATTTCCACAATTCCGGTTTTGCCATCAATTCTTACTCTCATTCCATCTTCAAGCCGTTGAGTTGCATAAGGAATATCCATAATTGCTGGGATACCATACTCGCGAGCAACAATCGCTCCATGAGAAAGAATCCCGCCTACTTCAGAGACCAAGCCTCCAACCAAAGCTAACAGGGAAGACCAGGCAGCATCTGTATAAGGAACAACTAGAATTGTTTGATTATTAATTTCTTGTTCGGAATGATCTTGATTAAGTTGATTTAAATCTGTAATCACCCTAATTTCTCCTTCAATTTGCCCTTGGCTAGTCCCAATTCCCTGCAAAAGTTTTTGGGTTGATAATTGTTGAGAAGCTAAATCCGTGAAATCTTCACCCAAAGGTAAGCTTCCAGGTTCCCCATAAACTAGATAAGGAACTATTTTCAGATCTTGCTCTCTCTGCCACTGTTGTTTTCGACGGTTCACGATCTTCTTGAACTTAGTTGGGTCAAACTCTTTGACAAGATCTTTGATTTCGGCTAGCTCTAAAAAGAAGATATCCCCTGGAGCTAAGAGCCAATCGGTCTGCAAAAAAATAGCTTCCAATGCAAGAAAATCCCAACGCAAATAAGCCAGCAACTGACTATAAACCTTACTAACCTCTCCTTTAAGGTCGAGGCGAGCTTGAACCTGTTTGTCTAACCAACCAGGTTCAGAACTCTTAACCTGGTTTTGCGCCTGCTGACAAGCAGTGTAATCAAAGAAAAAGCGAGCAAAGATATTTTTAACAGGACGAGGATCGTCGCCCCAACGAGTAACCGAAATATCGGTGGTGACATCACCTAAATAGCCATATTCGGCTAACCAGCTATTAAACCGAAGGAGAATCGATTCTCCTTCGGAGTTTTCTGCCAAATAAGCAAATAAAGAAGCACAGGAGTTCATCGTAATTTGCTCTTTGCCAATTAGCCTACGAGCATCAGCCGCAATATTCGCTAAAGACTGCATCGACACAATTTCGGGAGCTTGATTATTACTGAGGTCATTAAGCTCCACTCGCATTACTTTCTGTCTAATCGCAAAACCTAAAGGAGCAAGAATGCTAAAGTAAGTAGCTTTCTCCAGAGTCATCAAAATAGTCTCGATCCTCATCAATAGCTCTGAAGAAGATAGGTTTGCCCCAGGCTCTGCCCGTAATTCTTTGAGCAGGGGGTCAAATGATTGTTGATAGTCTTGAGCAAAATCTCTGATTAAAATGGCTTCTTGTTGACGAAGTTTCCAAAGTCCAGGCAGATTTTTGAGAGTAGACAGTATAGGAGGACGCTTAATTTTTTTGCCTCGGGTCAAAAACTCCAGACTCTCAGCGGGTAGACCCATGCGGATAAAGAGATCGCCAAGCAACGAAGCATTAAAATAAGCCCGACCATAATGGAGAGCAGCAGTCTGACTAAAATCGACATCGTGAACTTTGCTTCCCAAGACTAGAGTAAACAAGTCTCCCCAAGAACGACAGGTTAGAGGCTGATTGATTGACCAAGTTAGAGGATGAATTTGCCCAGGAATAACCTCCGCAGCAATTTTTCTTGTCCAAATGGTCGTCAGGGTAGTAATCGGTCTCACCTGCAAGAGCCATAGCTTTTCCCCGTCATAAGTCCACTCAATGTCTTGGGGAATGCCTTGAAAAATAGCTTCCATTTCGCGGGCGAGCAGAGCCACCGATTCTAAGATGTGGCGATCAGGACTAATTGAGTCAGTTAGAGGTTTGGGGCTAATTACAAGAGACTGACCATTTTTGATCTTGAGGTTTTCCCGTTCTAAATTTTCACTCTCTGGAGCTTGAGAACCACTTTCTTCTGCACTTGCGACATCAGGGATAAAACCATCAGGGATAGTAACTTGATAGCGCTGTGGGTTGAACTTGCCCGAAACGACTTTAGTTGCATAGCCAGGCAAGGTTTCAATAACAACCTTCCCATTGCCACTATTGAGAGGATCACGGCTAAAAGCCACACCACTAAAAGTCCCTGAGATCTGTTCTTGAACCAAAACAGCCATCCCCCCAGCACCCTGTTTATTCTGGGTTCGATACTTTTGGGCTGACCTGGCAGCATAGGAAGCCTGACAATCTAGAATTGCTGTTTGCAGAGCTTCTTTACTAGCTACATTTAAAATACTGAGATATTGACCTGCAAATGAAGCCGATTTGCCATCTTCTTCAAGGGCAGAGGAACGAACTACTAAGGGCTGTTCCGTCGAAGGTCGCAATGAATTAATTAAAGCCTGGGAATCTTCTCCTGGCGCAATTACCCAACCAGTGGGGACATTATGACCTAAAGATTTAACTAGAGATAGATTACTTGCCTTAGCACCCACACGATCGCTCGCTAATTTTTGGTCTAGAGAAACGATATTTTTTTCGGTTTGGAAAAAGCGAAAGACATTACTAGAACTGCTATGAACCTGATTTGCCGACAAGTCGAGATCATCGGGGATTTGCCGATAAATCCACCACATCAATCCACTCAAAACCGCCGCAGTTACAAAATATTCAGGATTACCAGGATTAAATAAACCGATTACCACTGTCAAAATCACTAAAATACCTATCTTCCCCAACTTGCGATCGCGATTAATCGTAAAACTAATCATTCCCAATAAAATCGTGATCCCAAACACCTTGAGATCATGAGCAAAAATTCCCCACACCACATTAGTCGTGCCTGCACCTTTACTCAACCAGTAACGCCCCATTATCAGCCCAATCAAAGCTAGTAACTCCCAAACAGAACCATCAGGGAAAAACAGCCTCGTTAACAGAACTGCAATTATGCCTTTAGCCGCCTCAGAGATTACAGCCAAAATTCCAGCTAATTTGCCGCCATGATAAAAGGCAGCAGAAACAGAGATATTTCCTGTACCGATTTCGTTTAATTTTTTACCAGAAAACAACCTGGTCAACCAAGCAACTAGAGGTAAGCCCCCCAACAGAGGACAAACCACAAAAATAATTAAAGATCCCCAGATGGGTGCAAAGACGCTATCCATTTAGATGGTTGCCTAAGTGTTGACACTTAAATATTGGCAAAGAATTTTCTCCGCTAAAACTGCGATCGCCAATTCAATCGATAGCAATTTGTAAACGGAAAATTAACATGCCTAATTAAGCAACCCTAATCCTATGAGAAAAATAACCTTTGGGAGCAGCAATCACCCGATTTTTTAAGAAATGGGGGAACAGATCGAGAGATCGAGTAGGGGAAAGAACTACTTTAAGCTCTCTACCTTTTGGGGCAGCGATATTTCGCTAAGCCTTAGACCGTTGCATATAAAGTTTCATACTGATCGACTACAGCTTTAATTGAATACATATCAACCACCTTTTGACGGGCTTTTTTCCCTAACTCCTCTTTTGCTTGAGAGTCCATCAATAATAGCTCCCGACAACCTTGAGCGATCGCCGATGAATCTTTACTAGGAACAACTTTACCTGTATCACCCACAATTAAAGCCGAGTCGCCCACATCGGTAACAACACAAGGAACCTCGCAAGCCATTGCTTCACCGATAATATTAGGAAATGCCTCGCCAAAATAGGAAGAAGAAACCGAAACATCACAGGCTGAAGTCAAGCGAGCAGTATCTTTTCTCTCTCCTAGCAAATGAACTCGATCTCCGATCCCTAATTCTTCGATAAGATTCTTCAAAGCAGGATTCTCTAAATCAACATTTGTACCAACCAAGAGAAAGTGAAGGTCGGGGAAATCCTTAGCTAATTCACCAGCAGCCTGTAAAAAATATTCATGACCTTTCATGGGATGGTAGCGGCAAATCCGACCAACTAGCTTGATGTCAGCGGCTAAATTTAATTCCTGTCTGACGCTGAGATAATTTTCTGGGGATGCCTTAAAAAGTTGAGGATCAAAACCATTGGGGATAACAATTGTTTTTTGGGCAGCATAGCCTTTTTCTTGGTGCTGCTTTGCCCCAATTTCCGAGTTATAAATAATTTTGCTAGCGAGACCAGACAATTTGCCCAATACTCTAATTATTTGAGCAGTACCCGATTTTTCGTAATCGAGTGAATATAAGGAGTGGCGTATATTCCAAATTACGGAAGTGGGCTTAAACAGAAGTACTCTTCCTAACTGAGCAAAAATATTACCGTGATACATCCAACCTTGAAGTATATCTGGCTGTTCTTGACGAATTATTTTGAATAGACCTTGCAAACTTTTAAGGATACTGCCGCCTCGCAATTCTAGTTCATAAACTGGAATATCTAAGTCTCTAATTGGTTGACTAAAAGCTCCTTCGCCAATCAACGAAACTACCGCTGGATCGAACTGCTTGCGATCCATATTCAAAAGAAGTTTATATAGCATTGTCTCGGCACCACCAGTTGCTAAGCCAGTAGAGATGAATAAAATTTTTTTCATTTAAATAAAGTATTTAGTTAACAGTAAATAATTGTGGGCAACCCTAGATTTTAAATGTCTGGCATTAGATTATCTGGATGATGCCTGAGGATCAATTTTTAGATGCTGATCAGTAAAGTAAAACTGTTTAGCTGTGGGTTTCAAAAGCTAGTTTTCAAAACCTAGCTTGCTAAATCTGTTTTTTAACCATGTTCTGCCAACCAGGCTTGAAACATCAAAATGCTCCATAAACCATAGCCCCAGTTACGTTCCTCATCAATGTGCGCTTGCCAAATTTTACGAATCAATTTGGGATCAAGAAAGCCTTCTTGCTTAAGGCGATTTTCCGATAATAAGTCCTCTGCCCAATCTCTTAAAGATCCTCGTAGCCACTCATGAATAGGAATACCAAAACCCATTTTGGGTCTATCAATAAGTTCTTGGGGAACGTGCTTATAAAGTACCTGCCTTAAAATGTGCTTACCATTACCGTCCTTAAATTTCATCGAGAAAGGTAAGCTCCAGGCAAATTCATAAATGTGCGGATCTAAAAGGGGAATTCTTGATTCTAGGCTAACCCCCATACTGGCTCTATCAACTTTTACTAAAATGTCATCACGAAGATAGGTAACTGTATCAAGATACATAAATCTCTCAATACAATTAGCAAAATCTGCTCGCAAAGATGGAGTATTAAAAACGTTTTTTGCCTTAGATCCGCCGACTACTAAAGAGCCAAGACTTGTAGCGCCAGAAGTCAAATTGAGGTAGTTGGTATCAGCATCAAGATGAGAAATTACTTCACTAACCTTATTGATCTGCTCACCAGGAGTAGGATATCTCAGTTTGGATGGCAAGAAAGAAGCGACGGGAGCCAAAATCTTATTCCAAGCTGAGGGAGAAACCTTTTTCGATCCTTCGCATACAAATTTACGAATTGGAGCAGGCATCATCTCTAACTTGCGCCAAAGGCTATCGACATCGAAGTAACGTTGATAACCAGCGAATAATTCATCCCCAGCATCGCCAGAAAGACTCACGGTGACATGTTCTCTGGTGAGTTTGGAAAGTAAAAAGGTGGGAATTTGCGAACAATCGGCAAAAGGCTCGTCATAAATGCTGGGTAAATTAGGGATCACATCCAAAGCATCTTGGGCGCTAACATACAATTCTGTGTGGTCTGTGCCTAAATGATCAGCGACGGCTTTGGCATAACGGGCTTCGTTATACTTCTCTTCTGAAAATCCGATTGAAAACGTTTTAACCGGTTGACTGCTTTGTGCCTGCATTAGAGCCACAATCGTTGATGAATCGATTCCTCCAGACAGAAAGGCACCGAGAGGAACATCAGATATCATTCTTAACCCGACCGAATCCTTGAGTAACTTTTCTAGTTGCGCAACTGCTTCTTCTTCTGTGCCACTAAACTGATTGCTGGCACTCTGCTCTGCTACTTCTTTTGCTGACCAATAGGTAATTGGCTCTAGAGACGATTCTCTGCCCTTGATACTTAAAAAAGTCCCCGGCAATAATTGATAAATATTTTCATAAATAGTTTTAGGAGCAAGAACATACTGATGGTTAAGGAACGTTCCTACCGACTGACGATCAATTTCGGCAGAAAAGTTAGGATAAGCGCGCAAGGCTTTCAGCTCGGAACTAAAAAGAAAGGTGGAGCCAAACCAACCATAATAAAGAGGTTTTTCGCCAAAGCGATCGCGCCCCAAATGTAAGACCTGCTCTTGCCGATCCCACAAAGCAAAGGCAAACATGCCATTAAAAGTTTTAATGCTTCTTTCTAATCCCCATTCGCAAAAACTTGCCAACATCACTTCAGTATCAGAGTGACCTCTGAATTTATGACCAAGCTGTTCTAACTGCTGCCTAATTTCTCTGAAGTTGTAAATTTCTCCGTTAAAAACGATGACAAAGCGACTATCGGCTGAAGCCATAGGCTGTTGACCTTCTGGTGACAGATCTAGAATAGCCAAGCGTCTATGACCTAAGGCAATTCCTCTCGATTCTTCTACCCACTGGTCTCCAGCATCTGGCCCTCGCAAAACAAGGGTGTTTGTCATCTGTTCGGCAACACTTTTCAATTTCTCTGCATTGAACTTGAGAGTGGTGTCCCAAAAGCCTGTAATCCCACACATAAATTTTAGTAAGTATTTTTAAGTATTTTTTCGGTATAAATAATTTTTAAATCTAATAATTATTTGGAGACCATTTTTTCTAAAAAAGGGTTTATAAAAGCATAACTTCTTCCTCAATCACTGTCATTCTAAATGAGAGCGATTGTAAGAAATGGCGCATTTCTGAGGAGACTTAGAATATAGAGATAGCAGTTAACAAGAATCGATTAGCTGTTCACAAAAGAGATCATCATTATTTTTTTCTTACCGCAACTTAGTTTTTGAGCCTGTTATAACTGAGTCAAGGAAAGGGTTGTTTTTTGGATAGTTGCGATCATTTAGTCAGTAAAGTACTAACTAACTGGAGTCGAAGAAAAAGATTCCAAGCTGATTGAGATGTTCAATTTATCTTTTAGGAAGTTGACTTGATGCCCTAAATAACAGACGATTCCTATCGATTAAGCAGTTATATATATTTATTTATCATTTAATCCCAGTTTTAATAATGGCAAAGAAAAAAGTTGTTCTCTTAATCAGCGATTTTAATTATGGCGGTGCACAAAGACAATTAGCAGTCTTAGCCAAACAGATAAAAAAAAGAGGTAATTTTGAGCCTTATATTATTCATTACTATGAAGGCGGCGCCCTAAGCGAGGATCTGGTCAATGCAGATATTAGTGTCACCTATGTCCCAAAAGGAGGACGAACCGATTTTCCTGGGTTTTATTTACGTTTAGTAAAACAGCTCAAGCAAATTGATCCTGACATTATTCATGGCTACTTAGATATTCCTAATCTGTTTGCCTTAGCGCTAAAGCCCTTATTTCCTAGAAGCAAAATTATTTGGGGAATAAGAGGGTCAGGGGACAGTAGTTCAAGTTTTTTTGGCGAAATCATTTTGCAAGTTGAAACCTTTCTTAGCCAATTCACCGATTTAATTATCAATAATTCTGCTGTCGGCAAAAAATATTATCTTGAGAAAAATTTTCCTGCTGAGAAAATGGTTGTTGTTCCTAATGGAATTGATTTAGAGCGTTTTTCTCCCGACCCAGATGCGGCAAAAAAGGTTCGTCAAGAGTGGGGTATTGACGATAATCAAGTGGTGATTGGTTTACCAGCCAGAATCAGCCCTATGAAAGATCATCCTACTTTTTTGCGAGCAGCAAATTTGCTGAAAGATAAGTATCCAAATCTTGTGTTTGTTTGTGTTGGCAAGCAAGATGACAAAGACGACAGTTCATATATGGATGAATTAAAGCAGTTGGGAAAAGAATTAGGCTTACAAGATCGCCTGTTATGGACAGGTGGGAGAACTGATATGCCTGCTGTTCATAATGCTTTTGATCTTAGTGTCTCTGCTTCAGCTTATGGGGAGGGTTTTTCCAATACGGTTGGGGAGTCTATGGCTTGCGGCAATCCTTGTGTAGTAACAGACGTGGGAGATTCTGCCTGGATTGTTGGGGAACTAGGGGAAGTTGTTCCGCCTAACGATCATCAAGCTTTGGCTGAAAAAATTGGACAAATGGTCGATCGCTTAGAAGAGTGCGATCGCCAAGCGATTAGACAAAAAATAGTAGATCAATTTTCGGTAGAGCAGTTAGCAATCAACACTGAGAAATTCTTACAACGGGTTCTTTAGCCAGGTGTTTATTTTTTGCTTCTTCTTATTAAGGATTTCGGCTGAATGCCTATTTCGCCAAGTGGCTATTTAAGCTTCAGATCTGCTTTAAGGCTGAAAAATAGACCACTTTTTCCCATCTTAATAAATTGAATCTTGAGCGCACTCAAGTATAATAAAAAAATAAAATTTAGTTACTCCCAGCAAAGACTACTGTAGTGAAAAAACTAATTCGTGGCTTAGATGAATTTAGAAAGACCTATGTTAATACTCATCAAGAGCTTTTAGAACAACTTTCTCATGGGCAAAAACCCCGTGTTCTCTTCATTGCTTGTTCTGATTCTCGGGTTGCTCCGAATTTAATCACTAACACTGACGTCGGCGAGTTATTTGTAATTCGCAATGCTGGGAATATTGTTCCTCCTTATGGTGCTGCCAATGGTGGTGAAGGCGGTACTATCGAGTACGCTATTTCTGCTCTGGGGATTAATCAGGTAATTATCTGTGGACATTCTCATTGTGGGGCAATGAAAGGGTTATTAAAACTCAATAAGTTGCAAAAAGATATGCCTTTGGTCTACGACTGGCTTAAACACGCTGAATCGACTAGACGTTTAGTTTTAGAGAATTATCCGCATCAGTCTGGGGAAGAATTAATTGAAACTCTTGTTGCCGAGAACGTTTTAATTCAGATCGAGAACCTGAAAACCTATCCCATGATTCGTGCCAAGCTTCATCAAGGTATTTTGAATATCTATGGCTGGATTTATGAGATCGAGTCGGGTGAGGTTTTGGCTTATGATGCGGCTACTCACACTTTCTTACCTCCTCAAAGTCAGTTAGATAATGAGTCTGGGTCTCGCATCCCTAGAGCTTGTGCGATCCCTTCAGATGATTCCTCAGCAGATTTAAGAAGTGTCCGCGCCAAGTTAGAGTCTTTGCTGAGAATTACGCCTCACTCTCCTGGTGCTGCTCAGTTAGCAATGCGATCGCTACAAGAGCTTTTTGAGGAAGCAAGCGAGTTTGGGATGGAAAGTAAAGAATTGCGTAACTACCATTCTCTTTTTGCTGAACCGATTCAGAATTGGGCAAGCAAGGTTCATGCGAGAGTTAAATAACTAATTTTTTGTCAATAATACTCAAATAAAAATAAACCTATCAAACAAAAAACCCCAGAAGAAATATTCTGAGGTTTTTTGCTTAGCTTTTAAATTCAGTTATGGAAACTAGTTCCAGATTCTTTGCCACCAGGCTTCTGGGGCAGCGTTGCGTCTGCGTTTAACAAAATCAATTTTCTTGCGAATGTCTTTGAGATCCCAGCCTGTGAGATTAGCTAGATTTTGCGCTTCTTGTTCTTGGCGATCGCGAGTAAGCTTCGGATAGTCTGTCTTACAACTAATTTCTCCACGGAAAGGATGACGAATCACATAGCGACCTTGATAGAGTTGACGGTTACTAGTTTCGTGAAAACGTAAATCTTCGGGGAACTGGTCGCGATTGTAACGCACATGAAGACGAGTAATAAAGACATTAGAAGTTGGTCTTCTTCTGATATTAGGAGGCACACTTCCAGCGTTAGCATCGTCTAGCCAAAAAACACCAGCCTGTTGTAGTTCTGATCGGTTTAGGGGGTTGGCAGAACAGGGGTCACAACTTGCCATATCCCAGGCATATTCCAGAAAAGCAACTTTTTTGTTTTCTTTCTCGTAGGTTTTTTGGAACA
>CALKUU010000004.1 GCA_937996665.1 uncultured Xenococcaceae cyanobacterium
AAAAGTTTAAAGGACAATCACGATAGGCGGTGACGTTAGTGTTGTTGCGATCGCGATGACCACTCGCCCACACAAAGCCAATTTTAAAATTATCTATTTGTGCTGTTCTGGGTAAACAGACTGAGTTTTTTTGTTGTTTAATCGCAGATATATCTAGATAAGGAAAGCGATCGGGTATAGTTTCTAACGTAGTTTGAAGACGATAAGGAAGGCTGAATAAGGGTAGATAAACATCAGATTTTGGTAGAGGTTCATCAATAGAAACTAGTAAATCAATTCCTTTGACATACTTAAGTAACCGCAGTAATGGTTTAGGTACAGCAACTATTACTTCTCCACCTTTCTGTTTAACTAAGGATACATATCTAATTAGCTGAATAATATCGCCATATCCATCATTGCTATGATACAAAATAATCCTTTTGCCGTTTAAATTAGAACCATCCCAGAGCTTATAGTTTTCTAAATAAGAATCCCGATAGAGAGGTCTATTTCTTTTTAGTTCAAAGTCTTTAAATCCCTCTAAATAATTACCTGTTTTCAGAAAAAGTAAAGCGCGATGCCAAATTGCATATTCATTTTCTGGCTCAATTTCTAGTATTTGGTTATAAACATTAATAGCCAAATCGAATTTTCTTTGCTGATGATAAGCCCAGCTCAACTTGATTAATAAGCCAATGTCATTAGGTATTTGAGCAATAATTTTTTGATAACAAGCGATCGCACGATCAAATTGATTATTAGCATGGTACAACATAGCTAATAATTTCAAAGCTTCAATACAATTTGGATTATTTTGCAGAATATTGTTGAGGATCAGTTCAACTTCTTGAATATTACCTGCCCTGTAATTTTGCAATGCTTCTAATAGAGAAGCTTGAATTAAAGAACTATTATTAGTCGTTTCTGGGGTCAATATTTTCATGGGTTCAAAAAATCAATAGTTTTTGCACGTATGGTCAAAAGGATTAAAAAGGTATTGCTGAGCAGGGTTGGGTTCGCCAAATATGTTGAACATTAGGGTTGGCTTATCCGACTGGTACCCATTAATATTTTTGGGAGGAAGGGACTTAATATTGTGAATAGCATCTGAAGTGAAACCAATAATGTCTCCTGCTTCTAATATTTCTTTGCTTACTGGTTTAACGACTGCTTGAGTTGGGTTTGAGCCATCATCTTCCCGACGCCAAAAATAATTTAACTCGCGCCCCGTTGTCGCATCTCCCAGAAAGGCGACAATGCTCCAACTTCCGTGACAATGGACATTTGAATTTTGAGGCAACCAAGAGAAAACATTAACCCTAAATTTCGAATTAGATTCTTTGTATAAGCACTTTGTTGCCACACATATTTCAGGATCTGGAGGCGGGCATAAATCAACTACCTGAGGTGTATTTTTTAAAAATCTTCTGGTTAGGATAGTTGCAATTCTAATTCTTGCCAAATCATCACAAGTTAGTTCTAGTAATTTATTGATATCATCAATAAAACTTTGAAAATTATATTCTTTTTGGCTTGAAAAATATTGTAAATATTGGCAAGAATTGAAATCCATTTGATTGCATATTCCCTCTCTATTTACTTTAAGATTACGGGGAATAATCTTTAATTCCTCAGAGATCATGACCTTTTATTTTCTTAACTTATTGAACTAATCAATACAATCCATAAACCTTGTTTACACTAAAAATTACTTGCGATTTTTTTGCGTAAACTAAAATAGTAGAAAATTTGATTATTTACTTATCTACAATTTCAAAAAAAGATCTGCAATTATTTACATTTGTTTATATCTGCTTACCCTTAACGATGATCAAGTAAAAATATTTACTTTGGTAAGTAGTAAAAACAGGCTGTTAGAGACTAAATACTCAACAGCCTAAGTAAAAAATTGGTTATTTTAAGGAAAGTAAAAAATAGGTTTTCTTCCCTGACAAAATTTTTCCAACAAGATAACTTTTATATACTTAACTGAATTCCGCCAAATGATTTTTGACGACGACTTGGTGGTAATAGTTCGTCCAGATCAGAACGGTGAGTTTGGTGACAGTTGTGGGCTGTACCACCATTAATTGCTTCTGCGAGATCATCAGCAATCTCACTAAATAAAGCCTCAAAGTTTTCATTGTTGGACAAGCTTTTAAGTTTGGACATTACCTTCTCCTTAATTTGAATATTTTTGGTTGTTTACTTTTCAACTAAAATATTAGGTTCTCTGCAACTTGTTACAATCATTTATATTTGAGATTCTTGTTATTAAAAAGTCTAATTGGGACGAGTTTTTGGATTATTACTTATTCATGAAATTTAAATTTATCATTACTTATTCTTGCAGATTCACTTAAGATCAAAGTTAATTTATATTGATTTAATTGTGAGTTATATGTTCTCGGATAATATTTGATATTCCTTGAAGTTTAAAAACTACTTAGATGCAAAAAAATAGATACAAAAAAAGGTTTAGCTATGAAATCAAGCTATATAATATTCATCGCTAAACCATCGATTAAGTTAAATCTAATTACTAGATCTAATTATAAAAATATCCTACAAAGCCAATGTTCCAGATCCTACTACTTGGGCAGAATGAGAAGGGATATCTCTAGCTATGACGTCTATGGGAAGCCTTTTAGGACTAACACTTGAGTGAGTAAGATGACAATTATGTGCGTTACCACCATTAATAGCTTCTGCTAAATCGTCAGCTATTTCACTAAATAAAGTTTCGAATGCTTCGTTGTTGGACAAGTTATTAAGTTTAGACATTGTTTTTCCCTTTAGTTGGATTTTTTTTGTTTGTATTGAACATTTAATTTTGAATGTTCGTTGTTTACTTATCTAGATATATCGAGATCTCTCTGCAACTTGTTACATTTATCTACATTATTTTCTGTTATTAAAAAACCCAGCTTCGACTGGGTTTAGAGAAATAAATTACTTATAAAATTAAATTTAAGATTAGTAGCTACAATTTTCTTTGGACAAATAACAATTATTGCTAAATCTTCCAAACACAAGTTTGTTTTCCATTAATCTCATATCATTTTGCTACTAATTTAGCAGAGGAATTCATATCTTGAGAAGTTTTTTAGAAATTGTTAGCTTGATTAGCCTTTAAAGTCTTTGATATTTTAGGTTTTAGGCTATCCCATCCCAACCAGTTGAGATGGAATAACCTAATAAGAAAGGCTAGTTAAAAGCAATTAAAGAAATTTCTGCTTCCAAGCTAGATACTTCTGAATTATTACCACTTGTAAGTGATGGTGGATTACAAGTGTAACTACCACAATTTCTGAGTCTAGTACAACATCCTCCTCTAATTGCCTCTAAATTTTCCAAGTCTAATGGAATAATCTCATTTAGAGATTCTATTTCATAATTTTGATTGTTCATAATTCATTTTCTTGTTTTTTACTGATTATCTGGTTTATAAAAAACAAGTAACTGGGGGATCTTTGTTTTTCATATGGAGCTAACTTATTGTGAACTTTAGAAGGCATAATTATTTTGAATAAATTCATTTTCAACCTATACAAACTTTTTCAGGCCTTACAGGTATTTCAATTTTGTTGACATAATCTTGATAGGCTTGAGCGGCACTAGCACGGAAACGATTACCAAAGCCATCGCAATAGTTAGTATGGAATTTACCCTTATTACTCATAGCTATGGCTGCACAACCACCACCGCAGTAAAAGGCATAACGACACTTTCGGCATACTGGATTTGTGACGACAGTACGGTTTCGCCAAGTTTGGTTTAATTTTTCGTTGAGAATAACTTGACTATCTTCAGTTATATGGCCGATACGAATTTTTTTATCCCCTGTTTTTTCCCAGCAAGCATAAATATCGCCAAAGGCATCTAAAACGTACATCTTATTGTGTGCACTACAAAAACTTGCCTTAAAATTTGGTAATGGGTTTACTTTAAAGTTAAATATTTGTCGAACTCTAGCCATCAAACCATCGTCTGGCCTAGCAATTACCTGCATACTGGGATATTGTTCCCGCATTTCATCCAATGCGTTATCTAGCTCCCAAGAATTAAAAGTAGTTCTAATACTAGTTTTGTCGTTTAATTCACTCGTAGTAATAGGTGCTGTATAGGCGTAAAAATTCTGGTAGTTGTTCCAATCTCGGTTAATAATCTCATCAGCTAATTCAGGTAGTTGATGAATATTATTGCGATCAATATTCATACGAACACTAATCTCAACTCCCAAGTCTAGTGCCATGGTTAGGTTTCGGGCAATCTTTTCAAATGAACCGCTTCCATCGGCATAAATACGCCTTTTATCATGTTCCTTTGGGGGTCCATCAATAGTAATTTGAAGATTAGAAATCTTACCTTGTCCTAGCAAATCCTGATAAGCTTCTAGTTCTGTCCCATTGGTAACGGCAGAAAAATTAGCCTTTCCTAAAGAGAGTGCTTTATTAACAATATACTCAACAATAGGACGACTTTCCGCCAACAAAGGTTCACCACCAAAGAAAGTGATATTCCGTGGTAGATCCATCTCTTTTTTCACGCCGTGACCTGCTTCAATTTGTGGCATAGCTGCAAAAATTCGGTCTACTATTTCTGGCTGCATCGTTTTTAGCAAGTGCTTGAATGCAGGATTTGTCCGCATATGGTCTTGGAAACAGTAAGAACAACGGAGATTGCAACTATAAGTTGGCATGAAGATATAGCTAGGCATTAAGCGAGAAGCTAGATTATGCAATTTTGTCGCCATCTGGACAAAAAATTCCTGTTCTTCTAGGACTGTTTTATCGGTTAAATAGCCTCGCTTTTGAAGTAATTCAATGCTTGCTTGAGAAGGTGCAATGATTTCTCCCTCAATGCTAGGTTCTGGACTCCAGTCTCCGTAGAGAGGTTTGGGAGGATTCTTGACTTCTAGCGATCGCAAGTAGGTAGCTACTCGTCGCGATACTTTATCGTAAGCACCTGTATAACTATGAACCAAAAGCATTTGCTCTTCATCTTTAGGCAAATCGACATAGATTGTGTAACTACTGGTACGTAACATGATTTTTTTTAGATGATTAAATAGTAAACAGCTTGATTGAAGAAGTATTTTCTGTTCGTATTTACTTATCTGTTTGGGCTATAAAGTCTCTGCGATCTTGTTACAATCATTTACAGTTAATTGCTTGCAATTAAAAAACAGTCAATAACTGGGTTTTAATAAAATCTAGATTAAAAACGAAATGGGTGAACTATTGTTTTTTAATTTTTAACTGCTCGTAGATAAAAATCCCTGCTGCTGAAAAAACGATCGCTAAGATCCCAGGAATCCAAGCCAACCAACCGCCTGGAATTAGGACAAGCCAGCAAACACCAGAAATAATAATTAGATTGCCACCAATACTAAGAGTACGAGCAAGATTATTTTTACCCAGCCAAAAG
>CALKUU010000005.1 GCA_937996665.1 uncultured Xenococcaceae cyanobacterium
GTCGTCAAAATGCTGCGAAGAAAAAGGGGATTGTAACTTTAGAGCCGATTTTGCCTGATGCTTATCGGGCTGAGTTAGAGCTTTATGGAAAAGAAAATCAATATGTTCAGGCGATCGCGCTGAAAATCTATCAGGGCAATAGACTTTCTCATCAGATGTTACCCCAAAAGACACAGGGACTTAGGCAACCAGAGTTAGAAGAATATATTGGCAAGCTTTTAGAGCATCTAAAAGAAGAATTTGGGATAGATTGCTTTGGTTTGATTTATTGGCTAAATCCTCTTGATTAGCCTGGGTCTTTCCCTAATAGTTAGCAGCTACTGACTAATCTTGAGGGGGGAGATAGAGGGTTAAATAAGAAATCATTGAGTTATCAAAGCGATCTCTAAAGAGGTCTGTTCACAACTAATTTTTGAAAAAATATTTATCTAGTAAATGGTTATTGCAAGAGTCGATCCGCTTGATTTTGGGAAGATTATCAAAAAAGTAAATTGGGTCAGTTCTTCTAATTTGAGAGATGAAGTCAAGCTGAGAAAGTCAGGGGAGTTGATTTATCAGGGAAGTCTGAGTATTTTAGAGCTAGCCAATATTATTTTAAGTGAGTCAAAACAGGAATCAATCGACTCGACAGAAACCAAGATTGACGCTAGTTTTAATCTATTTTTAGCTTCTTGTACTCAGCAAAGTGTTAATACTTCTTTCCTCAGTAAATATCTTATAACTCAGCCAAAAGCTAAATATGTAAGGTCAGAAACTAGAATAATTAAGTCTCTAGTTCCTGCTGGTTTTGTTGAATTATTTGATCCTGAAGAATTTACTGCAACAGTATCGCTAGCTCATGATGAAGATATTGACAGTTGGCTAAATTTAGTGAAAATTTGTCTAGAGAAGAATAAAGATGTTTGTACCTTGTCTCAAATTGCAAAAAAAACTAATTTATCTAAAGTTCAAGTCTTCTTAACCTTGCTATTTGGCAATTTTGAGATTCTGCAAGTAGGGGGATTTTACGGCGAAATCAGGATAGGATCATCAGGATAGCTTGGCTGCAACTACAATCGGTTAAGATTTTGTACCTGCTATTAGCCTGATAATACCTACCTTCTACTGTCCTCAACTATCTGCTACAACACCCTTAATTACTACAACGAAAAAAAACTAATTAAAGAAGTTCTTACTTAGAAAGAGCACTATCTATTTTTTTTAATTTTGCTTCAAAACTCTTTTTCAAGCTTTTTAATTTAGTCTTAGAAAGTTGTTCGACTGATAACTGTTTAAGACTTGTTGTAATCGCATCATAAGCCTTATTGCTCTCGGTTTTGATTTCAACTTCTTCTTCTGGAACATATCGACTAATTACTTCTGTAACCTTGCGACGAGTATCTGAAGTTGACAGCTTATTTTTGAGAACAAAATCTGTAATCTCTTGTCTAACCTGAATAATTTCAGCATCTGTTAAGGGCAAATTTTTGCCACTTAATCTATTTAGAGCTAAAGCATTATTACAAGAGAGTTCTTGTTGGCGAATAGCAACTTTCAAGTCTTCGGCTAAACTGATCATTGCCAAATCATTTTTAACAAAAGAGACAATATCAAGTTGCAAGCGATAAATAAACTGAGCTAATTTAATTTGGTCTGAGTCTAACTTTTCAGTTACTAGAGACTGTTGTTCTCCAGAGTTTAAAAAAGAAGCGATCGCTTTGGAGAACTCTGAGTCCTGCATCCGATAACAAATATTTCGCAAGAGTTTTATTGCTTGCTCAGATTGAAATCCAAATTGAATTTCAATCTCTCTGATTACCGATTCTGCACGATCTAAAACATTTAGTGATTCACTATGGAGATGATGTAAAAGTGTCCGAAAATGAACGTTTTGAGAATCTGTAGCATTCGAGAGCACAGCTTCGAGTTGGCTCCATTCTTTTGGGTTTAATTTGTTAAGCTGAGATGCAGCTCGCCAAGTTAACTCACCGTCTTCAATCATGTAGTGACCAGACTCATCCAAGGGAATTAAAACTAAAGGGTCTAGCTGTCCCTCTTCTTGCAAAGAACGAGCGCGGTTATTGATAATTGTGGTTGTAAAGGTTTGGCGACATTGCTCACTTGGTTGAATACGATCTATTGCAACCGAAAACTTGCCTGAATTTTGTCTTTCAAGCTGATTTCTCAATACTTCTACTTCACTTTTGAGGTCTTTTACCTGATCTCGTTTTCCTTTGGCATTCCCTACTCCTTTAAAGCGAGAAGCCATTCTTTGCTGAACATCTAACTTTTTAGACATGATTTTATGAATTTAATTCTTTAACTAAATCGTCAACTACTTGAGAAAAAATTTGGGTCATGGGGTCGGTAGAACGCAACTGCTTTAGGGATTTTCCTGAAAGCGCTGCTCGCTCAAAAGAGCGCCAATATCGAATGGGAGGATAGAGCTTGTAATCTAATTCTTCGGCAATAGCTTGTAGCCCAGAATAAACTGTCTCGTGAGTCGAGGAGGATTTATCATATTTATTTGGAATCAGCCCAAGAATCTCAGGTTCGGGGTCAAGTTCTAGTTCTTCAACAGTTTTGTAAATACTCTCAATTAAGTTGGCAACAGAAAGTGTTTTCACTCCCACATGTACAGGAATTAACAGGTGAGTGCAGACTGAAATTACGTTTTCGGTAATTAGGTCAAATCCTCCAGGCAAATCGAAGATGATCAGGTCAAAATCAAGTGGATACTTATTGAGGATTTTGCTCAAGATGAATTCTCTTTTTCTGCGAGAATAAAGTGATTCTGCTAAGGTTTCGAGTTCAGGATGACCCTGAAGGACGGCGATCTTCTCACTGCCGAATATCGTCTCAAAACCATAGTTGCCAGAGAAATCAGGACTGAAGATGCCCAATGAGGTAGTTGCCGAATCTGACTTAGGGGTAAGACCTACAAATTCTTCAATACTATGATTAAGATCTAAATCAATTATTCCTACTGAATAGCCACGCAAACTCCATTCATATGCCAAATTGACTGCTGTTGTCGTTTTTCCTACACCTCCAGCTTTAGATAAGGAGGTCAAAACAATCTGATTAGACATTAAAAATTTATCTATGGGAAATTGGAATGATGTCATTCTAATCTAAAAAAATCGACAATACCACTTTTTGGAATGATGTCATTCTAAAAATCGAGAAGACTAAAACCTTCAATTAAATTTTTGGCTATTCTATTGGTTTTTAGTTTCAATTTCTCATAGGATTTGGTTTTGATTTGAACGTTGGGAGATTATTGCTTTCATCTCACTCTAAGGTTATCGTTTCAATTTCGGCTGTGTTGCAAAAAATTGAGAGAAAAGTATAAAAGAAGAGATAAATCTGAAATTAATGTTCTGTTCTTTTTCCAATTTTACACAGCTATACCGAATAAAGAATAAATAAACTTAATTTGCCCTGAAATATAATCTCGTTTCAGAGTTTTTATTTGGTCTTTTCTGATTATATTTATTGCTTCGTAGCCAGAAATGATTTTCTTTGTGCCCTGAAATTCACGAAAGTTTTGACTGGTATATAATCCTCAGCTTGATAAAACGATGATCCTGTTCAATCAAATTATTCAAATATTTGACCGCTCTGTGCTTTATAGATTGGACAATAGTCAAGATTCTTTCAAATCTTTGATGGCTTTAGAATAGGCTTTATCCTTATATGTATTTATAACTCTGGGAGTATGAGAATGTCTTTGCTCTAGAGATTTACAGAGAAGAGAAAAGTCGTTGCTGCTTTAGCATCTTTTTTTGGAGACAAGAAAAAATCTAATGTATTTCCTTTGCTATCTATAGCTCTGTAGAGATAATGATTTTCACCTTTGAGCTTGAGATAGGTTTCGTCCACTTTCCAAGAGTGATTTGTGGAGAGGAAATGAGGACGACAACGTTTATTGATTTCTGTGCATAAGTCATTAGCCACCGATATATAGTCGTGTGAGAAACTGATAATCATCTCTCTGTCATGATCTCCTTTAAATTAAGATAGCTCAGTGGATAACGCAGATACCATCGCACACATAGCAAAATGATTTCAGGCAGAAGATGTCGCCATTTGAAAAGGGATTTTGAGTTCATTCAAGTTGAGCTTTGGATAGTAATTATATACTACTCTGCTCTAACTTCAAATTCTGGCAACATTACCTTCTCCTGTTTCTAGCTATCTAAGGGTGAAGTAAGAATCCCCGAGCGACGCGATTCTTTTGTAGTTTTATTGTCAACAAGAGCAGACATAATTCCTTCAGCAGGATTACTATTCCAGCGATCGCCAACATGAGCATAGATCGAAGTGGTACGAGGATCAGCATGACCCAAAAGATCTTGTACTTGGCGCAAATCAGCTCCAGTTCTTAAAGCTTGAGTTCCTGCTGTATGGCGCAAACTATGAGCAGTT
>CALKUU010000006.1 GCA_937996665.1 uncultured Xenococcaceae cyanobacterium
AAAGACTAAATCACTATTTCGAGAACTTTGTCGCAGTATATTTTCAAAGG
Source organism: uncultured Xenococcaceae cyanobacterium (assembly GCA_937996665.1). Classification (GTDB taxonomy): domain Bacteria; phylum Cyanobacteriota; class Cyanobacteriia; order Cyanobacteriales; family Xenococcaceae; genus Hyella. The sequence goes on from CALKUU010000006.1 coordinate 51, forward strand.
GGCGACCTTTAGCGACAATAATTTGATAATTGACATCGATTCTGAGATTTTCAATGTACTGACGAACATTTTCTGTTGCCGCAGCCGCAGCACTTTGGTCTGGAACTACTAGCTTGAGGGTAATTTTGGCGTTGCGCCAACTTATATCTGTAATCAAAAGATATGCCAGAAGAATCATTAAGCTTCCATTAGCTTGCATCCCTCCCCACCAGACATCAATTCGCGCGCGACTGCCCAAACTTTGTTGAGGATTTTCGTGGAAAATAACCACATTTCTCTTACTCTGGTGAATTTCGGCGATCGCATTACAAAAACTTGCTCTGCGGGATTTATCTTCACTGTCTCCCATCAAAACTGTATTAGGTACTAACGGACCTAAACCATAGGTTTCGACTAGTCGCAAGGCACCATCAAAAGGATCGTAGGCTGAAATTACTTTGACTAAGGCTCTGACTCCTCTTTTTTGGAGATAGTTGCGGATCGTTTTCTCTAGTTTGAGTTGTTGACCGAGATTGCGCGAATCACTTGGTAAAACACTCGCAACAGTCATTAAACTTCGATTATGAGTAAAGGCATCTGCTAGCTCAATTAAAGTCCATCTTTTTCTAGGTGCGCCAGATAAAACGAGAATGTGGGGACGCCAATTTTTGGTATCGTCTTCTTCTGCCATCTGAAAAATGCCACCGCTAATTAGTGCCATCCAAAGACCACGGCGGACATCTCCCCAAGTTGTGCGCAGTTCTCTTTGTTGCAACCAAACAAAAATACTCGTAACAATAATACCGGCGATCGCAGTTGAGCGGGCATCGATGAGAAACATGACCCACAAACAACCGATAGCTCCTAAAACAGATAAAGACCAGTGAACTTTAAAAGTAGGTCGAAAGGAAGGACTTTGTAAGAAACCTTCGATTCCCGCAGCGACATTGAGTACTAAATAGGTAGTTAAAAAGAACATACTCAGAATAGGGGCAATTAAGTTCAAATCCCCAATGCAAACTGCGGCGATCGCTACACCCAAGGTCATCCAAGTTCCATTGCGAGGTTCATCATCATTGCCATGACCATTGCCGAGAGGATTAAAGAAATTGGGAAGAACTCCATCTCTGACGACTGCTTGGAGAACTCTGGGTGCGCCTAACATACTGCCGATTGCACTACTGAGAGTTGCACCCCAAACCCCAAATAGGATTGCAGGTCCCCACCAAGAGATTCTTTGCATAATTAAGGGTTCGGCAATCAAAGTTGCACTATCGACTCGCCATGCCATAAATACTGGCAAAATCATATAGATTAAATAACCAGTCCCAACTGCGGCTAAGGTTCCTGTGGGGATCGATTTGATTGGGTCTTTGAGGTCTCCTGACATATTTACCCCAGCCATAATGCCCGTAACGGCAGGGAAAAACACCGCAAATACTGTCCAAAAGGGAGCGGGGTTTTCAGGTACGCTCAACATTTGTGGCTCAACACCTGGTAAGGGACTACCCGCCATAAAAGAGAATAGGGATATGGCGATCGCTGCCATAATAAAGTACTGTGCCTTGATGGCAATACTGGCAGAAGTAACCGCTAAAACCCCCACAAAAATTGTGATTGCCAGGGCAACATAGGTTTGATTAAGATCTTGAAGGTTAAAACTTAAGCCGAGTAAATCGAATTGAAAATTGGTTTTAACGACACTCTCCGCAAAACCAATCGTATAGAGAGCGACAGAAATTGCCTGAGCAAAATATAGTGAGATGCCTACTGCCCCTCCAGTCTCGATTCCGAGGGATCGGCTAATCATGTAATATGCTCCACCTACCCGTACTACTCTATCTGTAGCGATCGCGCATACTGATAGAGAGGTAAGAAAGGTAATCGCAGTGGAAATAGTAACAATTAATAAGGTTTTGAATAAGCCTGCATTACCGACGACCCAGCCGAAACGCAGATACATAATGACCCCTAAAATGGTCAAAATGGAAGGTGTATAGACTCCACCAAAAGTTCCTAATCCAGAAGATACTTCAGGGGTTGTATTTGTGCTAGGACTAGATGTTTTACCGAAGCCAAAGGGAAATTTCACAATCTCACCAGAAACAATTGAGCAAGCATAATTATGACAGATGTCGATTTAAGATTGCTACTTAATTGATACCTACTCTAAAAGAGTTAATTAAGGTTTAGTGAGAAAGAAGAGACAAGCTAACACAAGTTTTGCTAAAAAGCCCTTATTTTGGCATTGCTAATCCTGAAATTTGGGAATGAATTTAGCTATGGATCGAAAAAAAGAGAATGCCTATGATACTATATGGGTTTGCAGTCTATACTTATCTATAATTATTAATCGAAACTAATTATGAGCCTAACTCAGCAGCGCAAGCAAGAACTCATTGGTGAATATCAAGTTCATGAAACCGATACTGGTTCTGCTGATCTTCAAGTAGCGATGCTTACAGAAAGAATTAACCAGCTTACAGAGCATCTAAGAACCAATAAGAAAGACCATTCTTCTCGTCGAGGTTTATTGAAAATGATTGGTCGTCGCAAACGTCTTCTTTCTTATATCCAAGATAAGAGTGTAGAAAGATATCAGCAATTAATTGCTCGTTTGGGTAT
>CALKUU010000007.1 GCA_937996665.1 uncultured Xenococcaceae cyanobacterium
AGCGAAAGGGAACTAGTTCGAATTGATATTCTGGAATTTCCTGATTAAGATAGTCTATCGTGGCTTGCCATTGTTGCTTGGTGGTATCCATATCCCTAATAGACAACACACCAACCTTAACTAATTTCTTCTTCTCTAAATTTGCTTTAGTTACAATGATTTCATCTGAGACTAATTGCCCCAAAGCAGTATCTTTCTTGTTATCAAAATTATTAGTTGAAATCGAACTTTGCTGAGCTGAAATCGGTTCAGCAATTAATAAAAATAAAGCCAAAAACCCGTTAACCAAACTAAATAAGTATCGCCTTCGAGCTAATTTAATTTCCTGAAACAAAGGATTGCCAGATAGATACTTCATCTTTAAATATAGTTAGAGTTAATCTCAACTGAAATTTAAACTAATTCAATTTTGAACAAATCTTATTTCAGCTTTAGTAAAGTTCTCTTGCTAATAATTTTATAGAGAACTGAGGGCAGAAAGAATAATTTAGATAATTTGCTTTAATAACAGCTTCTTGCAATTGCTTATTTAGTAAGTAGGTCTAGTTTCTATTAAGTAATCCTGCTCAATAAACATTTTTTCAAATTCTTCTTTAGAAACATATTGACCAATTAAATCACCCTGAACTTGATCACATTGATACTGCTTTAAAAAGGCTAGCTCTGACTTACTTTTGACATCTTTTGCAACTATTTTTAAATTTAAAACTTGAGCTATTTTTAAAACTGTTTTGACAATTAGTTGATTTTCTGGATCTTGATCAAGATTCTTGAGAAAAGAACGATCTAGGTGAATCAGGTTAAGAGATAATTGGTGCAGATAATCAAAAGAAGAATATTCAACACCAAGATTATCTAAAGCAATATTCACTCCTAATTTCTTAATTAAGTTAAGTCGCTGCATATTTGCTTTTATATTTGCTAGCAACACTTTTTCGGAAATTACTAGCTCAAGAAAATTTGATTTAAGACTAGAGTCAAATAAGATCTTATTTAGGCGAGGGAATAAGTCTGTTTGCTCTAACTGTTTACTCGAAAAATCAACCGAAATAATTAAAGACCTGAAGCCAGATTGGTGCCATAACTTATTTTGTTTACAGGCTTTGTTGATTAACCATTCACCAAGCCAATCTTCAAGATTATTGGCTTCGGCAATATACATAAATTGGTTTTCATCCAAGAGTCCGAACTGTTCATGTTGCCATTTAATTCTTGCTTTCGCGGCAACAATTTTTCCAGTTAAAAGATTAACTCTGGGTTGATAATGAAGCAATAATTGATTTCGTTTTAGGGCTAATTGCAGATCTGCAAGTGATAAATAATCGGTAATCTCATGATCGCTGAAATCATGCTCATCTTGAGTTGTTAGAGATTGACTAGCTAGTTTCTGCTGAGAAGAGCGAGCTGCTTCTTTTGCTTGTTGTACTAGATTCTTGATGTCTGGGTTCTCAGATTTACTAAATTCTTTTGTTCCGGTTTTCTTTTTGCTGGTTGTTTGTTTTTTTAGCGCAGCCTGAATAGTTGCTGCTAATTCTTCGTCCTTAAACGGTTTGAGTATATAGCCATTGAAGCTAACTTTTGCCGCTCTCTCTAAGGTTTTATCATCGCTGTAGGCTGTCAAAAAGATAACTGGTATTTCTGCGATCGCCTTGATTTTTGCCGCCGTCTCGATTCCGTCAATACTACCTTTGATCGAAATGTCCATTAAGATTAGATCTGGACAGTTTGCTGTTACCGATCTGATTGCGGCTTTGCCAGATGAAACAATATCTGTAACTAGGTAGTCTAATTTCTTTAATTTTATGGATAGATTTTCCGCGATTATTAGTTCATCTTCTACAATTAAAATCTTATATTTATCCATTATTATCTGATGAGATTGTTCTTGCTCTATTAATTATGAATAAAGACTTTTCTTGTCTTACAGTTGAAAGTCTTTAATATCTTCTAGAACCAATGCTCACTCCTCATTTCGCATCGGGTATATATAGGTTTATTCTAAGGATAACTACTCTAATTGGAATCAGAAAAAATACGCAAAGTTAGTTATTTTGATGTATCTTTTTGATGAAATAAATATAATTTTATTGTTGAAACTTTTGTGAATAATTATAGTGACAAAAATCAGAGCTACTTATTAATATGATTTGCTTTTGTAGTGCATTGTAGATTCAAAGTTGATAAGTCTAAGTGATTTGATCTAAAAAGGCTTAAGCCAAATATCTGAATTTTAAAAGTTCTACCTGCTACTTTCTATTTTGTGAAATTGAGAAAAAATATCTTTTTATAATTGACAATTAAATTGAGGCTAAATTGAATTATATCTAAATATTTTTAATTAATTTAAAGCGTGTTTTTTCTATGTCGCTACTATCTGAAAAATAGTTAATTTTTTTCTTGGCTAAAACTTTTAACTATTTTTTCTTGATCCCGAATTTATCTGTTCTCTTCTGTAATTGTCTAAGATAGACTCATTTTCTATCTTATTTGATATTGATTGACTAATCTCTATCTCAAAAATCCAACTAAAATTAAATGTTATGACTTTTTGACAAAATGTTTCTCTGCTAATAATTTAATGACGTTTAAACCATATGTTGATCGATAACTATATTTTTTGTAGTTCCTTGTGGGTAATGATCCCAGGTTGTCAAAGCCTGAGATGAGATAACCTGCCTCAAGTTGCAATAGAGGTTTTAAACCGTCTTCTTTAGGTGCTTTGCAGCCAATAATTTCACCACCAACATGACTAATTGAGTTGATATGCATAACACCTTGCTCAATAATCGGACACATGTGAATATTCACTTTGGTTGGATAATCCTTCCCTGTCCAGTTATGCAAACCAACTAAAATACTCTTTGTCTTGCGATCGCTCTTTCTTTTAAAAAGCAGGACACGACCACAGGCAAACCAACCATTGCTTAATGGAATATAGAAAAAATCTCCTTCCTTGATTTCAGAAACTTTAGTAGGAATAAATGGATATGTGCGATCGCTCATTACAATCTAATCTTATTCCCGATAATCTATGAGACTAGAGTTACTAAAGTAAAAAACTTAACTGCTGTCGTTAGACAATTTCAAGAATAGCTTGATCCGATTGACTAGCTTTAAGATTTTTCAGCTCTTGAATAAAGTTATCGAGTAATGCTGGTTCGCTAACAAAGTATAGTTTTGCCTCACTCGCGACATTTTTCTCGCCAAAGTCTTTAAATTCTGATTGGGTGTGGATACTGACATGTATCTTGCCACGATCTAGGAAATGAAAACGCGCAGATAATGCTCCACTTGCATACTCAGAACCAAAACAACCCAAATTAAGATCGTAAATACCTCCGTGCATTTTGTTCTTAAATCGATCCAATTCGCTTATCAAATCATCGTAAGCTTTATATCCCACGTAAACTTGATTTACGAAAAATGATATTCCGTCTGAAACAGAAATTCGGAACTAGTACATTTCGTTATCATGCCAAATGTTCTTGATTTTGATCCCGAATTTCATGCAATTGATTGACTCTATTTTTTTGTAGAAACTCTCTAGTGGTATTGTTCGTAATTCTAATTCGATAGTAGCTTAACTGAGCTTTGCGGTAAATATTTATCCACCGAAATTCCGCATCAATTGACATTGCTGATCAAGTGTTGCAATCAAATCGAACGGAGATAAGCGAGCACCGTGCACAATAGGATCATTTATTGCGTAGTCTGGATTTTCTGAGTACAGGAAAGCAGTAATCCAAAGTGAATCTTGAAATACAATCAAGTGGCTGGAAATATCATCAGTTGTAGACCCCCAGTTAAGAAATTTTAGCCCGACTTCAGTCTTGGAGAGGTGTAGATGCGCCTCTGTTAAGTTCATGCCAGATAGGTCGTTTCTGTATTGAAGCCATTTAATGTTATTTCGCATATGGTTTAGTGTCGCTTCAATGTCACCAAGAAATTGAGGCAAGTATGCAGAATTGTCCAGCACAGTTACACATTTGTTGGCAATGTAGATATCTACAGGAAGAAAATTATTAGAGGGATAGTCTTTGCATGGAGATGTCTCGAATGCAAAGGATCTTTTATCTCCGATTACAGTCATCAAGATTAGCTTATGAGATTATATTTATTCAAAAATTTTTAAAGACGCATTTAAATCAGTTAATCGTCCTTGGGATACCAACCTGCGGGGATAATTCCAAATTCCCATTCTTTTCTAAATTCGTATATTCGTTCCATCGTTTCAGAAGTGGATAAAGAACCCTTTTCTCCCTGAACCCAGTCTTTTCTATCCATTGTGCCAATCACAAAATAATCATTTTCATTTAGTTGGGAAATTAAGGATTCAAGCTCTTGTTTTTTCGCAATTATCAAATCACAATTGGGGCAATATTTACACTTCTTGTTAAAGAAAAGCAATTGTATTGGCTCTGAATCAATACCAATTACCAAAGGGTATTTTCTGACCTTTGTTTTTGTTTCGCATTTAGGACATTTAGTAAATGCACAGTCGGGATAAGGGTTTAAAAAAAATTTATAACGTTTTTTCGGTTTTTTCATGAGCTAATGTACTG
>CALKUU010000008.1 GCA_937996665.1 uncultured Xenococcaceae cyanobacterium
ACTAAAGCAAGATAAGGACGCATTAGGGGAAAAGTTATATCCCAGTGTTTTTGCCAGCCTTCCGAGCCATCGATCGCTGCTGCCTCGTATAATTCAGCAGGTATAGCTTGCAACCCAGCCAAATAGATAACCATGTAATATCCTAGTCCTTTCCAAATAGTGACTAGCATTACGCTCCATAAAGCTAGCTTCGGACTAGTTAACCAGGGAACTCCTTCGAAGCCTAGACGCCTTATAAACTGATTCAAAAGACCATTATCGATATAAAGAGCTTTCCAGGCGATTCCTGCCACAACCATCGACACAACTACTGGTGCGTAATAGGCAGTCCGAAACCAATAGATTCCTCTTAGTTTCTGGTTAACAATAATTGCTAATACCAAGGGAATAATAACCAGAATGGGGACTGCGCCAACAAGGTAAAACAGAGTGTTAACTACTGTTTGCCAGAAGACGCGATCGCTAGCTAATCTTTGAAAATTTGCCAGACCTACCCAATCGGGTAACTTGGTTAAATCGTAGTCGTAGCTGGTGAAACTTAGGGAAAAAGCCTGAATTGCCGGAAGGAAGATCGTTAGAGATAAAGCGATCAGCGCAGGCAGCAAAAACAGATAGGGAATCCAGTTTTGCTGCCTAGTTAACTTTGCCTGTGCGCGGGATTTTTTGGTAGTGGTCATTCTTGAACAATGAGACCGAGAAAAATTAAGAATCCGACTTGTTTTGATCAGAATCAGAAAAGCCGATTTTGCCTTTACTGATTTTGTAATCTGATTTGTCTGCATCTTAATCGAGTTTGCCTCAATGTTCCCAAGAAAAGTTCCAAGAAAAATTATGATTTTCTATAATTCTGTTTTCTGGTTAGACCGCTCGCGAATTGATTTAAAAGTATCTTCGACGAGTAATTGACCATTGGCAAAGATAGGTCTTAATTGATTTGTTTGACCATTTATATCTTGTAGGCGAATAGTCTCATAAGCATTTTGCTGATTTTTGACTAGAGCTAGACGACCTTTTTTTGAGGTTTTACCAGGGTCGGTAATAGGGTCTTTAAAGACATCTTGCCAAGTTCCTTCGATTTCAATTGCTGAGGCTTTCATCGCAAACTTGAGGGTATCGCGATTTACTTTTTGCAGTAGCTCTGCACCCATCCCGAAAGCAATATTATCCGCACTTAAGCCTTTGGCTGTCATCGCTTCTAGGATTAGCCGAATGCTAGCTAAAGAAACCCCATCTCCTTGGATAACTCTGATGTAGCTAGGCAGAAGTCGATAACCTTTGCTGTTGGTAGTATAGCCAAACTTAGACATCAGCATTTCGATGGTGCGACAAACTACTTCTACTGGTTCACCACTATCAGGTCTAATCACGACTGTGCCGCCATTATTAATTACTTGTTCTTTAAGTTGCTCTCCCCAAATATCGGCGATCGCTTCCCAAAGATTATAAGAATCGCTGACTACCGCAACTATTTTTCCTTCCCCTGCAAATTGCTGCAACATGTTGTCATAAGCTTGTGCCTCACGATCTTGACCCCAACTAGTAATGGTTGAGTGTTCCGCAGCAGGAATGGAAAAGCCAGCGATCGATTCTTGGTAATAATTTCGGGCTGCGATAATTCCTGAGAGGGTATCTGTCCCCATAAAATTAATCAAATGAGCCGCGCCACCTAGTGCTGCTGATTCCTCTGAGCTTGCTCCTCTTGCGCCAAAGTCATGCAATTTAAAAGGTAAGCCCTCAAGATTATCGGCAGTTTTTAGTAAAAATTCTTGGATTAACTGTTTGACATGCCAAGAAACAGTGGCGACGTTAGTGGGATACCAAATTGCTCGTAGCAAAGCAGTTTCCAAATAGCTGGTCAGCCAAAAACATTTGGGGTCACTATTAACTACTTGTACTAAGACATTTTTAGTATTTAACACTGTCCCTTCAGGAACAGCCTCGATGGTTACTGGTAAATAACCATTGTGTTTATCAAGGATATATTCCCAACCTTCGCGATAGAAAGGTACACCGTGAGCGATTAAAATTTCTTCTGCTTCGTTGATATCCTCTTTGGTGATTGGTTTGGCTAAATACTCTTTGATAAAGGCTTGAAGCCCAAAAAATACTAATTGCTCATATTTTCCGCCCCGTGACTCGATGTAACTCGATACAAAATTAGTATTAGGTGGATATTGCAAATAGTGAGAAGTTTTATAAGAGTCGGTGTTTAAAATTAAGTTACGGTACATAACAAAGCTCCTTTGTTAATAGTGTTGATAAGCGCCAATCAGACTGCAAATAGGGTCTATCCCTTTTTTGTGAATGATTGACTGGACAAAATTGGCTATCAGAAATTAATCTAAACACTTCAAATTAGACGATTTTTCAAGTTGTTATTCTTGTTTATAAAGTCTAAAAATTTACCTCTGATTAATCTAAAAGTCAGATTCAATCGGGGGAAGCGAGTAGAACTTAATTTCTAGTTTTTTGTAGGTTGGGTTAGTGGCAGCGTAACCCAACAAGAATAAAGTCGACGAGAAAAAAAATTAGTGGATCAATCATTGAAAAATTCAAACTTTAAAGTAAACCCAAGAATTTTTGGATAATAAAATAGTGATCTTCAAAAAGCTGAGTAGAATCCAATTTGCTTAGAGGTAGCCAAAAAGCTTCTCTCGCATCATCGCCTCCCTTAACTTTGGGTAGCTTGAGATCGGGTTTAAGCTCGATATAAAAAGCGTGAGTAATTGTCCGACCTCGTGATGAGCGATTAGGGGCATCAAATACTTTTTGGTCGCGAATTGAGCCTTTCAATACTGGTTCAGGGACTTTGAGTTTGGTTTCTTCTCGAAGTTCTCTGAGGCAAGCTTTGAGCAAAGATTCGTCTTGCTGAACAAAGCCGCCTGGTAATGCCCATTGACCTTTGCCTGGTCTGGCTTTACGCTCAACTAAGAGAATATGACCTGATTGAATAACCACCGCATCGGCAGTTACAAAGATGGGCGGATAGGGAGCTGATTTCCAACCCTGCTGGTATCTTTGAATAAAGTCCCATTCTTCCCGTAAATATTTATAGTCACTGTTGCTGGAAAATCTAGCTAAAGAAGCAAGAATTTCTTGAGGCAGTTGTTCTTCGCTTAGCTGTTTTTGGTCTGTAAAATAGGCTTTGCGGATAGGAGTAGAACTAATCCCCTGATAGTTATCAAGCTCGATTGAAGACCATTGGGGAAAGAGTTTTAGGTAATAAGAAGTGCTGTCTTTGGAATGACCAATCAGACCAACTTTTGCCTTTAAGTGAGGTTGATCATACTGGGATGCTACGATTCCTTCTACTGTTTGTTGAACATTACGAATCCACAACTCATCGTTGTACATAACGTCCATCAACGGAGCGATGATTATTCTGTTATTTTCATCTTTAGAAAAACAGTCACGAATCATAGTTTCTCTTTCTGAGAAGAACCACGGATTCCGTAATGATCTCGGTTGATGCGCTGAACCGCAGAGAAGAACTACGTATTTTCCTTGCTTAAGTGCGGAATTGATTACAAACTGATGACCTTTATGGAACGGTTGAAACCTGCCGATAAAGACCAGGAAGTCAAAAGAATATTGGTTTGTCATTGTCAGCAAACTCCTTGCTGTAATTTAAAAAGTTCTCAGTCTATCCGAGAGTACTACAATAATACTACTACTAGTTTGTCTATTTTGCAACTAGTTTGCTCGATTTTATCATTAGGTAAGCTATTTTTCTCTAATTCTCAACGGAGGTAAATGACTCTCTGCCAACAGTGGTTATGGTATTTATTCGATGATTTTTTGCCCAGCTAGTTTCACCCTTAAAATAGAAGTCAAAATATTTCTTGGTTTTACCACTATCTTTCTTAATGGATCAAAAATCCGATTGGAGTTTATTTCATGCCAGGTTGCATCAGAATTTAAAGCATAATCAGCTCTTGCCTAAGCAATCTAAAATTCTGATTGCTGTTTCTGGGGGGCAAGATTCTTTATGTTTGGCTAAATTAATTCTTGATTTACAAAACAAATGGGAGTGGCAGATTGCGATCGCTCATTGTGATCACAATTGGTCTACTGATGCAGGCATTGCCGAGCATGTCGAAAAGATTGCCACGAACTGGAGAGTTCCCTTTTATTTAAAAAAAGCAAACCAACTCAAAGAAACAGAAGCTGCTGCTAGGAAGTGGCGCTATCAAGCGCTAGTTGAAATTGCTCAAGAGCAAAATTTTGATTACTTAGTTACGGGACATACGAAAAGCGATCGCGCCGAAACTTTTTTATATAATTTGATTCGCGGTGCTGGCTCTAATGGCTTGAGTTCTCTAAATCAAAAGCGTCAGTTAACTAGTCAAATTACTTTAATTAGACCAATTCTAGACTTTACTCGGAGTGAAACCCTGACTTTTTGCCAACAATTTGACTTGTCGATTTGGTTAGATCAAGCCAATAGTAATCTTAACTATGCCCGTAATCGAATTCGTCAGCAATTAATTCCTAATTTACAGATAAACTTTAATCCTCAAGTTGAAAAGAGTTTAGTTCAGACCTCAGAATTGTTAAGAGCTGATAGTGAATACCTAAAAATTGAAGCTGCCAAAATTCTTGCTCAAGTTAGAACCAAAGATCAACGTTTAGATCGCCGTAAACTAAGAGAGTTGCATCTAGCAATCCAACGCCGTGTAATTCGCCAATTTTTACCAGAAATAA
>CALKUU010000009.1 GCA_937996665.1 uncultured Xenococcaceae cyanobacterium
GAGTGGTTCCCGCCGAAGGAGGTTGGAACAGCCGAGGGAATATATGGTGGTTGGGGGAACTTTGGTTCTGCTTTCTCCGCCTTCACTATGGTTATTATCGGTGTTTTCTTCAGTAGCTTCACCCCTGGTTCTTTTAAGTTCCCTGAAGATCAGACCTTCAAAATTCTTTGGTTTCCCGCTTTTCAGACCGACATCTTGAACTGGCGTGCAGCGATCGCTGCGACAGGTATTATTGCTGCTCTTTATGGTATTGTCTATTTCTTGAGCGTTACAGATACTCCACCAGGCAAGGTTTATCGCCGTCCTAAGAGTACGAGAGGGATGGAAGTAACCAGCAAGAAAGACTTCTGGTTCTTGCTAGCGATGAACTTTCCATTGACTGGAATTTTGATGCTTCTGTCTTGGCGTTTAACCAAGGTTGGTTTCTTCAATCAAACTGCGATGTTTACTGCTTGGGCTGGTTTGATTGCTTTGTATCTGTTCCAGGCTTATAACTGTTGGACAGTTAACAAAGATTTGATGACTGGCAAAAAACGTTATCCTCCCGAAGATCGTTACGATTTCATGCAGGTTGCGATACTAGAGTTGACTTATATTGTTAACTTTGGTTCCGAGTTGGCAGTAGTAACCATGCTCCCTTCCTTTTTTGAAGGTACATTCGGTTTAGACAAAGCAACAGCAGGGATTATCGCTTCTTGTTACGCATTTATGAACCTAATGTCTCGTCCTGGGGGAGGTATTATTTCTGACAAAGTTGGTAGCCGTAAATGGACAATGGTTGTTTTGACTTTAGGAATGGGTATTGGATATATGTTCATGAGTCGGGTTAACGGAAACTGGTGGTTACCAGCAGCAGTTTTACTAACTATGGCTTGTTCCTTCTTCGTTCAAGCATCTGAAGGTTCTACTTTCGCGATTGTTCCTCTAGTTAAGAGAAGAATTACTGGTCAAATCGCTGGTAACGTTGGTGCTTACGGTAACGTTGGTGCAGTAGCTTATATCAATACTCGCCTAATCTTTAGAGATGCTTCAGCTGCTCAAAATGGCGGTGAAGCAGTAATGTCTGCTGTAAACTCCAACTTCTTCCAAGTATTGGGTATTGCAGGTATTATCGTTGCTTTACTTTGTGCCTTCTTCCTCAAAGAGCCTAAAGGTTCCTTCGCTGAAGAGCATGAAGGAGAAGGATTACCTATCTCTACTCATAATGTTTCTACTAGCACTAATTATTAAGTCTTAGCTATCGATCTTGGGGTAATCATTTCTGATTGCTCCAAGTTTTTTTAGTTAGTCACTTTAGTTGTTTTAATAAATTACCGTTATTTTGAGAAGTAAATATTTTTGCTAAATTGCCAGTAATTATTTTTTGTAGAGGTCTAAAACTAGGATAATTTGATCTCGGATCTCACCTAGTTTATTTAATACTGGTTTGTTGAATAGTTAACGAAAATCTATCTATATTTGTAATATTTTAGCAACAACCTTACTATACGCGAAAAAGAGTGGAGAAAAACCGAATGAGCAACCCGACAAAAACCCTATGCCCTTATTGTGGTGTTGGTTGTGGCTTAGAAGTTTTGCCCCCAGCTCAATCAGGGAAAGCAACCAATAGAGATAGTTTGGGCAATCCTATTTGGCAGGTTCGGGGCGATCGCGACCATCCTTCGAGTAAAGGTAAGGTCTGTATTAAAGGGGGAACAATCGCTGAATCATTGGATAAAGATCGTCTCAAATATCCGTTGATGCGCGACTCGCTAGATCAAGAATTTCGTCGGGTTAGTTGGGATGAAGCATATGATGCGATCGCTAACAGAATTAAACTAGTTAAAGAAACCCAAGGCGCAGATGCCATTTGCATGTATGGTTCGGGGCAGTTTCAAACCGAGGACTATTACATCGCTCAAAAACTCCTCAAAGGCTGTCTGGGTACCAATAATTTCGATGCTAATTCTCGGCTGTGCATGTCTTCTGCGGTAGCAGGATACATCCAGAGCTTTGGTTCTGATGGACCACCCACTTGTTATGACGATCTCGAAGAAACCGACTGTGCTTTCTTAATCGGCACCAATACCGCTGACTGTCACCCAATTGTTTTTAACCGTTTGCGAGTTCACCACAAGAAAAACCGCAAAGTGAAAATGATTGTGGTCGACCCAAGAAGAACTAAAACTGCTGAAGCAGCGGACTTACACCTGGCAATTCAGCCAGGGACAGATATCGATTTGCTCAATGGCATTGCTTATCTGTTGATGAAATGGGGAGAAATAGATTCTTTATACATAGATGAATGTACAGCAGGGTTTGCAAACTACGCCAAAATTATTAGTCACTACCCACCCGAAGTTGTCGCTCGTCGTTGTGGAATTAGGATCGATCACCTAGAAGAGGCTGCCCGCTGTTGGGCAGAATCAGAAAAGGTTCTTTCTCTCTGGTCAATGGGTGTTAATCAATCAACAGAAGGTACTGCCAAAGTTAGAACAATTATCAATCTGCATCTGATGACTGGCAATATTGGCATACCAGGAGCAGGTCCTTTTTCTCTCACTGGTCAGCCCAATGCGATGGGAGGGAGAGAAGCTGGTGGCTTGTCTCACATTCTGCCTGGTTATCGGGTAGTAAAAAATCCGCAGCACCGTGCCGAAGTCGAACAAATCTGGCAAATGGAGCCAGGCAGTATTTCTTCGCAAGCAGGCAAAGATGCTTGGGCAATGATTACTGGATTAGAAACTGGAGAGGTAGGCGTTTTTTGGGTAGCTGCTACCAACCCTGCGGTGAGTATGCCAGATCTAGCCCGAACGAAACAAGCGCTACTTAAATCTCCTTTTACTATTTGCCAAGATGCCTATTATCCAACCGAAACTACTGCCTATGCGCATGTAGTTTTACCCGCAGCCCAATGGGGAGAAAAAACGGGTATTATGACTAACTCGGAGCGAGTGGTAACCCTTTGCCCTCAATTTCGTGAGCGTCCAGGGGAAGCCAAACCAGATTGGGAAATCTTCGCAGAAGTGGGTCGTCGTTTAGGGTTCACCAAGGAGTTTGATTTTGCTAACTCGGCAGAAGTTTATAGCGAATTTGTAAAAACGACTAAGGGTCGTCCTTGCGATATGAGCGGATTGACTCATGGCAGACTGCGCCAACAAGGTTCGATTCAATGGCCTTGCCCAATAGAAGAGCTATCAACAGATGATAGTATCCTCTTGCTCTGCGCAACTAAGGGAAATGTCCCGAATGAAGAAATAGAGTCTGGGTTGTTTGCTAATTTACTGGGTGGCAAAAAGGATGAGGAAACTCCAGTTGCCAAGCGCATGTATACGGATGGTAAATTTAATACGGCTGATGGCAGAGCTAAATTCGCATCTTTTCACAGCAAAGGTTTAGCCGAACCAGTTGATAATGAGTATCCGTTTGTCCTAACAATTGGTCGTCTCTACGAACATTGGCATACGATGACTAGAACCGGCAGAATTCCCAAAATTATGAAGCGTCAGCCTCATCCTTTTCTAGAAATTCATCCGAAAGATGCTCAAAAATTAGGAATCGAGGAAGAGCAGATGATTGAGTTGCAATCTCGTCGTGGTTTTGCTCGTTTTCCTGCCAAAATAACTAAAGCAATTCCCCCTGGAACTGTTTTTGCACCCATGCATTGGGGCGCACTTTGGGGAGAAAATACCGAAGCAAATATTCTGAGTCATTCAGAAGCCTGCCCGATTTCACTTGAGCCAGAGCTAAAGGCTTGTGCAGTAAAGTTAATACCCTTAAGTTTAGATAGTTCTGTTTATGCAAGTCAGCAGAAACCTGAACAAAAAAATAACCAGGTAATTGAATCACAAACGGTTAGAACTTGAGATTTTTGAATTCACCAGTTTGAATTTAGGGCTATATTGCCAACGATCTGAGGGAACGACAAAGATGAAAATCAGCATGATTGGTCTTTCCTAGTAAAGGATTGAGTTAAGATTAAATCCATGAACTTACAATTTGAGTGGGATCGCCAAAAAGCAAAGCTCAATTTGCAAAAGCACAACCTCAATTTTGAAGAGGCAAAAACCGTTTTTCAAGACCCTTTAGCTTATATTTTCGATGATGAATGGCATTCTGTCGGCGAGCAGAGAGAAATTATTATCGGACATGATCTGCGAAATCGCCTTTTGTTAGTTTGTTTTACCGAAAGAAATCAAAAAATCCGGATCATCAGCGCACGGATAACGACTAAAAAAGAACGTCAAGACTATGAAGAATACACAAAATTCTGAAACAAACCCCAACAAGAAAGAAGATTTACTTCCCGAATATAACTTTGACTATCAAAAAGCTCGTCCAAATCGTTTTGCGACAGAGGATAAAAAGAAAACAATTACTATTACTTTGGAATCAGATGTTGCTAAAGTTTTTACAACATCTGAGCAAATAAATACAGCACTGCGAGCCATTTTATCTGCTATCCCCGAAAAATAAAGGTGAAGATTGTAGTAGCTGCGAATACTTTCTAAGTTTATCTTGCGATCGCAAAATTGGAGTTATTGAGTCTTGGATCTGGCGATCGCATTGAGTGAAGGAAGAGTTAATTCTGCGATCTTTATTATGGATTGAAGTTCGGGTGATTACTTTATAGATGTGACTGCTCCAGACACTCATCGCAAGCGATAGAGTGCTGGCTTCATCCCTCGCGAGATGAAAACTTACTACGCTACGCCACTTGCCTAAAACCATGATAGCTTTCATAATCCCCTGGCAGCCCGACTTCGTAGTCAATTTCTTGCCCCGATAGACCATCGGTATCTGTGAAGCTGTATCCTTTAGGACTAACGTAAAAACAAATGATTTTACTAATCCATCTAATTCCGTTTGGATTTTTACTGACTCAACTTCTGAGCCAAACCCATATCCAAGTTGTCTAGGTGCTTATTTGTACGAAGTTACAGCGATTTATAGCTAGATTTTACGTACATCTATATCATACAATAGCTGAAACCCTTACTGCTTAAAGATTTGATGTCTAAATTGTTAAGTAATCGCGCTCGTTTTCATCCCGATATGCGTAGCGGTATCCCTTTAGGGACGCTCAATCAAAGATTAGAGCGCGGGACTTTCACTCGCAAGGTTAAATTAACTGGTTTAAATCAACTAGTCTCAATTAACTTAAGAAATTTTTGTCTTAATCATTTCTAGTTAAAAGTTTACGAAACACAATCTTATCTTCCCCAGCTTGATAAAACTCTCGAATCTGTGCTTCTTGTTGATAACCAAGCTTTTTGTAAAAATCTCTTGTCCGTTCAAAATCTGGCAAGCTTGAAGTCTCAACAAGGATTAACCTTTCTCCACGCTCTTTCAAGGTTTCTTCGATACAATTCACAATTGAAGTACCAATTCCCTGGGATTGATAATCAGGATGGACTGCGATTA
>CALKUU010000010.1 GCA_937996665.1 uncultured Xenococcaceae cyanobacterium
TTTAATAACCTTGTCCATGAATTAAATATAAAACAGACCAGTCTGTCTGTCAAGTAAAATTATAAATTTATTTTTTGTCTGGGTAATAAGTCGATCGCTAGAAAAGAAATATTGCTCTTAGTGAAGATCGGTTAACTATCGGCAACGAACCATACAGAATTGATTGTAATCGTGAAAATTGACGCTAGGAGTCTGTAATCTGATTGGTGAAACGATAAAGCTCAGCTAAAAATAATAAGAGATTATGAAAACAAAAGCAGCGATCGCAGTAGAGGCAGGAAAACCACTCGAAATTGAACTAGTCGATCTCGAAGGGCCTCGCGCAGGAGAAGTTTTAATCGAAATCATTGCTACTGGAGTCTGCCACACAGATGCCTATACCCTCTCTGGTATCGATCCTGAAGGCGCATTTCCTGCAATTTTAGGTCATGAAGGAGCAGGCATTGTCCGCGAGGTTGGCAAAGGAGTTACCTCTCTACAAGAAGGCGATCACGTAATTCCTCTCTATACGCCAGAATGCCGTGAATGCGAATATTGTTTAAATATCAAAACCAATCTCTGCCAAAAAATTCGAGCTACTCAGGGTAAAGGTCTAATGCCAGATGGCTCATCGCGCTTTTCTTTAAACGGAAAACCTCTTTTGCACTATATGGGTTGCTCGACTTTTTCTAACTTCACCGTGTTGCCAGAAATATCTGTTGCCAAAGTGCGCAAGGATGCTCCCTTCGACAAAATTTGCTATATCGGTTGTGGGGTAACAACTGGAGTTGGGGCAGTGGTGTTTGATGCCAAGGTTGAGCCAGGTTCAACGGTTGCTGTGTTTGGTTTGGGTGGAATTGGGCTAAACGTAGTGCAAGGCGCAAAAATGGTTGGTGCAAATCGGATTATTGGGATTGATATTAATGAAGATAAAAAACAGTTAGCTACCGAATTTGGGATGAGCGATTTTATTAATCCCAAAAAGGTAGACAACGTTGTTGATGCGATTATTGAAATGACCAATGGTGGCGTGGATTATTCCTTTGAGTGTATTGGTAACGTTGAGGTAATGCGTCAAGCCTTGGAATGTTGCCATAAAGGTTGGGGCGAAAGCATTATTATTGGGGTTGCTGGAGCGGGTCAAGAAATTTCGACTCGTCCCTTTCAGCTCGTAACCGGTCGGGTGTGGCGCGGTTCTGCTTTTGGTGGCGCTCGTGGTCGTACCGATGTTCCCAAAATTGTCGATTGGTACATGGACGGCAAGATCAATATCGATAGCCTGATTACTCATAAAATGCCTCTAGAGGAGATCAATACAGCTTTTGATCTGATGCATGAAGGCAAATCAATTCGTAGCGTAGTGGAATATTAAAGGGTTGGAATATTAATAATGCAGTTAGAAAAATCATACGCCTGTCATGGTGGCACTGTTAACTATTACGTTCATGAGAGTGGCATAACGCAGACATCCATGAAATTTTCTTTGTTTTTGCCACCGCAGATAAAAGAAAAAGAAGTGCCATATTTGCTCTTTCTCTCAGGTCTAACCTGCACCGAAGATAACTTTACGGTCAAGGCAGGAGCTTATCAGCAAGCTAGTGAGTTAGGAATAGCGGTTCTTGCTCCTGATACCTCTCCTCGTGGGGAAACAGTGCCCAATGATGATGCTTATGATTTGGGACAGGGGGCAGGTTTCTATCTGGATGCAACCCAAGAACCCTGGGCAAAACATTTTCAGATGGAGAGCTATCTAATTAAAGAACTGCTTCCTTTGGTTGAAGAGGAGTTCTCTTTAGATAAGTCACGCAGGTTTATTTGTGGTCATTCTATGGGTGGACATGGTTCCCTAACTTTGCATTTGAAGTATCCTCAGATGTTTGCATCCTGTTCAGCATTTGCGCCGATTGTGGCACCATCGCAAGTGCCTTGGGGGCAGAAGGCTTTTCAAGCTTATTTCGGGAATGAGCCTGAGCAATGGCAAGAACATGATGCTTGCTGTTTAGTTAAAAAAGCTGAAAATGCCGATCGCAATCCACCAATTCTGATTGATCAAGGATTAAATGACTCATTTCTAGAAGAGGAGCTAAAACCGCATCTATTTAAGGAAGCCTGTTCGCAAGCTGGACAGAAACTAGTGTTGAGAGAACATGCTGACTATGACCATAGTTACTTCTTTATTCAGAGTTTTATTGCTGATCATCTTCGCTGGCACTATGAGCAAAAATAAGGCGCAAACTATTACGGGTATTTGCCCTGATTTCTGCAATCTTCAGGACGTTTAGACTAGCTTTGGTAGGCGTAGATATCTTAAACAAGAGGAATGATATTGGTGTATTCCAATAGTAACTCTTCATCGGTTAAATATTGTCCTACCTGTTGAGGAGTCCAAAGTAGTTCAAATTTAAACAGATAGTCATCTCGCATTGAGGCGATCTCTAGTAGTTCTTTTTTCAAAGCTTCGACTGTACTAATCTTCTCGAACAAAGGGTTGTCATCAGCAGTCCCCAAAATTAGTGTTACTACAACATAGTCGGCAAAATCATCTTCGGCATTATCTTTGGCTGTTGCCGTTTTTAATACCCCATCCACATTACTGAGGGTTTCGCCACTAAATTTACTCCTCTCGACCAGAGACAATCGATTAAAAGCTGATTTGGCTTGCTCTATGTCCAAAGAATTAGAACTAGACAATACATGAGTCCAGACAGTTTCATGGCGCAGAAGGATTAATGCTGATTCTTGCATCAGAGAGACTAACCCTGATTTCGAGTCTGTATCTTTATTGGTACTTAATTGAGATAGATCGTCTTGAATTCCTTCTGCTGCTGAAGATAATGCCACCTGTAGTAAAGAGACTGTAACGCGGTCATTATCTCTTTCATTGGTAATTTTATTGCCTGATGGTTTTTGTTCTGTTGCTGACTTTCGAGCAAGCACAACTAAGATAAATCCAATCAGAAAAATAATCAGCATTAGCCAAAAAATCGAAAACCCACCTCGGGAGCGAACATTCCTTGAAGTAGTTCTCCTGCCATAACTATTGCGATAGGTGGGAGCTGAACTTGGGCGTCTCAAGGTACGAGTAGGAGTGTTAGTTCGGGTAGAACCTGAGGATCTCTTTTTAAATGAACCTGAAGGTTTAGTTCGAGAAGAACCTGAAGATCTCTTTTTAAATGAACCTCCCCCACTTCGTCCACCACTTTTTTTTGCGGTTAATATCTCTGTTGGCTGGATCAAATCCGAATCAGAGACGTCAGCTTCGGCATAACTAAAAGCTGCCAAACTTTGTGAATTGAGGCTGCCTGCTGTTGCGAATAAAGCAATACAGAAAATTTTAGCTATCTGTTGAAACATAACTATCTCTGAATGATCAAAGCCATCCACCTTCTACTGATATAGAACTATAGTTCCCTAGTTGCAAAGCTAAATTTTGATTATCAATTGTTTGTCTCTGCCATTTCAACTTCAAAATATTTGTTGGAAAAGGATTTTTTAGGAAATCTCTTCTCTCGAATATTGATTTGTCTGGCAAAGATTAGCGATCGCTTTAAGAAAAAAAGACCTGTGAAAACGGCTTGGGGAAAGATCGGGCTTATTTGATATGGCACAAGTCTTAAATTACTATAAATTCTCAATTCTGTAATTCTTGATTCTGTAAATTGGTAGCAATTGATGTCTACTTAATAATTAGTCTCGAATATAGGTCAATTAAATTATGTCAAAACCTCCCTTTCCTCCTTTTACCAAAGAAACTGCCACGCAAAAAGTACGTCTTGCCGAAGATGGGTGGAATGGACGGAATCCTCAAAAAGTTGCTCTTGCTTACTCCGTCGATAGTCAGTGGCGCAATCGGGCTGAGTTTATCAATGGCAGAGCCGAGATCGAAGCTTTTCTCACTCGTAAATGGAATAGCGAGCTTGATTATCGCCTAATTAAAGAGATGTGGGCATTTACCGACAATCGGATCGCTGTTCGTTTTGCCTATGAATATCATAACGATAGTGGCAATTGGTTTCGAGCTTATGGCAATGAAAATTGGGAGTTTTCTTCAGATGGATTAATGCATAGACGGATAGCAAGTATCAATGACTATCCGATTAAGGAAGAAGAACGTAAATATCACTGGTCTTTGGGTCGTCGACCTGACGATCATCCTGGTTTATCTGATTTAGGGTTGTAATGGAGTTTCTATTGCACTGTTAAATATTCATTATTCATTTAAGAAAATTGATCTTCAGAATTTATGATTGGTCAGTGCCTTTGACTTAGTTTTTCGATTTCAAATTTCTGATGACCTTTAATGGATCAAGATAGTATTAGTGCCGATTTACAGTCTCTGCAATCAAGATATCAAACTAATCTTGATCAGCTCACCGAACAATATGGGATTGGCAAGGTGAATCTACAACTATTTGCTAGTCTTGGTTCAACTAATCAGAAGCTTTGGCAATTGCTTGATAATAGTCTAGAAGATGATAGTGCTACTCCAAGGGCGATCGCTGCTTTAACGCAGACTTCTGGCAAAGGACAATGGGGAAAAACCTGGCGATCGCCTTCAGGGGGAATGTATCTTTCCCTGGTCTTAGATTGTGATTTGGCTTTGGAAAGTAGCTTTCATTTAGTTATGGCTTCAGCAGTGGGGATTACGAAACTACTGCGTGAATATAATTTGCCAGTAACAATTAAATGGTCAAATGATTTGATTTTGGAAGGGTGCAAACTTGGGGGAATCAAAATTGAAACTAGAGCAGTTAAAGGATTAATTAAAAAAGCAATAGTTGGGGTAGGAATAAATTGGTCAAATCAGGTACCAGAAGTAGGAATTAATCTTCAGTCCTACTATCAAAATCAAACGAGCTTATTGCCTTTAATAAGTTCTTTAGAACAATTAACTGCGATCGCTTCTGTAGGGATAATTCAAGGCTATCAAAATTACTTAACTTTAGGCGTGAATCATACTCTAGAGCAGTACCAAGAACTACTAAATAGCATCGGGCGATTAATAAAAGTGAACAATTGTCCAGGCAAAGTTATTGGGGTTAATGCTCAAGGACAATTACAAGTGCTCCTGACTTCACCTGGAGCAAGCACTGAAATTATGCTCAATCCAGGTGAATTTAGTCTTGGTTATTAACCTAATAAAACTTCTCGAAATACTTAATTAAGTGTCTACCCTCTAATGTGTCAATCTAGGAGAGGGATATTGAACTGTTCTTTTTTAGTGATGTTGTTGTCGATTAAGGCAATACCAATATTTTTAAGATCTACGGTTGCGGCAACTCGTTGGTCATTCTTGATTTTTGACCAAGCCTTTTTCATTCCTTTAGACCAAGAAATATCATCGAAAATGATAACTGCTTTTCTTGCTAGATAGGGAACAGTCTCCTCAAAATACTTTAAAAGTGCATCATGATCGTGATGACCATCATTAAAGAAAAAATCTATTGGTTTTGCTGACTCAAGAGTATCTCTGAGTTTTTCGCTAAATGTTCCAGTAATAATTTCAGTATTTTCTAACTCCAAATTATCCACTGTTTCTTGGGCAATTCTACTTATCTCGGGAGATCCCTCAATAGTTTTAAGATGTCCCTTGCCGTTAAGCTTAAGTGCACTTGCTTGGTAAGCGGCTGAAATCCCCACACAAGTTCCTAGTTCAACGCAAGATTCAGGTTGTAACTTCCTGACTATTTTAAACATTAGCTGCGCCCAGAACGCAGGTTTACTTCTTAACTTGCTAATTTTAGCTACAGACTCATGAGACTCAATCCCTGATCCCATTTCTACACTAGTCAATCCAGCATCGGGTTTACCTGCTCCAAAGTCGATTATGGGTATTTCTTCTTTAGAGGACAAGAGTGCAGACCTACGATCTTCTATGGAGTTGATTAGAGATTGATCTTCATCAGAAATAAGATTATTTAGAGACTCATCAATTGCTTTTCCTATTGCTTGTAGTTCGAGAGATTCATGAGTAAGAAGTCCTTTAATTGAAGATTTGGCTCGATAATGAAAAAGCCAATTTACTTTCTGTTTGGCAAATGCTTTTACGCTTTTTTTCATGAGTTGGAGAGATTTTACGGTATGTATTCAAACTATGGTTGAAATCTAAGCTCGAAACCTGTTTTAAGTATATTATTGTGTCTTTTTATACATTGCTTCTAAGCTTAGATCAATACATTTACATACTGGCTGCATAAGTTGATTTTGGCAAGTTTTAGAAAAATATTTAGCTTGAAATTAAATTAAAATTAAAATGTCAGGTATTTTCTGTTTAAAAAATTGCTCTTAAAATCTGGAAAAATAACTTCAATCACTCAAAATCAAGTTCTAGAAGTGAATATAAAGATCTCAATCTTGATGAATTCTTTTCGATGCAAACATCAGCAACCCATATATATTTTTGGCATATAGCTTAGATATATATAGGTTGCGTTGCTCTGAACTTTTCGGTAAAAACAATTAATTATTTTGTCTAAATTGCGACATTAAAAGCAGCACCCTCTTCTACAAATTGAGGGAAATCAGCTAAGATGCTTGTTCTCTCCTCTGCATTTGCGAACAAAAATGTACCTGGTTGAGCAGTATTTTGGAAACGGAAAAGAGTAGTTCCTACCTCA
>CALKUU010000011.1 GCA_937996665.1 uncultured Xenococcaceae cyanobacterium
GCAAGCGCATCCAGCTACATGTAATTGTTATGTATCATTGTATATAACTGGCATTTTGCCTTTCCAAATTTCCCATAGTTCTGGGTCGGTAGCCAAACTTGCCATAAAATTCGCGACGTTTTCTCGACTGGAAGGAGCAGCATCAAAAATTGCATTTCTAGTCGGGGAAGGATGAATTTTATATTTAGAAACTTTCGACTCATTCGTGAGAGTATCTGGTCTCACTGCTACCCATTCAATTTGTTGGTGATCTTGACCAATATTAGTTCGGAGGAAGTCTGCTGCTTGTTCGTTATCTACATGTGGGGGGAGCAACAAACGTAAAATTGAGATCACGAGTCTCTGTGAAAATGGTGGCTTTTCTGGAATATCACGGTTACTGTTGCCTGTGGTATTCATGAGAATGATTTTTGTTTTATCTTCTGGCTTGAGTAGGTCGATCGCTTTTGTCAGCTTTATTATCGAGTCGGTGACTAAACGTCGGGGTTCCCCGAATATTCCTTTGAATGTCAGATTGTGTCCTAAACAGGAAACAATAACATCACAGCCATTCAGATGTGATGCTAGTTCTTGGTCTGATAAATCGTCGATATTAGCCAGGATTTCCTGATAGTTTGGATGATTACCGATTGTGTTTATCAAGGAGCTGGTAGCTCGAACTATAGATATGACTTCAATGTTTCGCTGAAGTAACTCGGACACGACAAGTTTGCCTGTAGCGCCACTTGCCCCTATTACTAATACTTTGGTCATATTTTTTGCGTCCTTGATCCATAACTTCTAATTATGTTGCAATTGCAATATAACACCTTCAAATTTTGGGTTAATACCGCAAAATTTGGATAAACTCTAGTTCAATTTGAATGTTTTTTATGAGTGGTGTAAGTGCAATAAAAACTAAGATCTTTGATATAGTAGTGCGATCGTCGATTTAGTAGGCTAATTAAAAAATTTCAATAACTAATCGTTAGGCATCGCATTGGGTACTTTTGCAAGATAGATATGATAGCTGTCTTCTCCATCTAAACTGTCAGCGGATACCGATTCAAGATCTTTATAGCCAATGACCACATCATAAAGTCCTGGTGTAACTTCGATTCTGGTTGCATCGGGGAAGTAATCTGTGCAGCCTGCAAATACTACTCGACCTGTCTCGATGTAAATTTCGGCTCGATTGATTCTATCCCATTGGGATGTATCTAGTTCGGGTATTTGGTTGTCGATCGCCACATAAACTTGTACTTCCATGTCTCGCACTGTCCCAACACCTACAACTCGATCTGAGATTGCCATTAGTTGGTTAGTCGTATCTTCAGTCCAAGCTTCGGAAAGATCTCCGTAGTCAGAGTTATCATCCTGAAAGTAAAACTGGAAGTAATTATAGTTGGTAGGTTTTCATCTTCGAGTCTAACTAATTAGCCTACTTGTATTTTGGAACGTGGCGAGAAAAATTTTCTATGCAATGATTTATTGTGTGATTTTCCGTGTTTTTCTATCTGCTGTATTATGCTTTTAGCTAAACAATACGCTAGGTTACAAGGAACTGCGTTTCCAACCATTTTATATCCTGCCGCCAAGTTGTCGTAGTAGAAAATATGATCATCAGGAAATGTTTGTATTCTTGCACATTCTCTAATACTTAACCGTCTATATAAATGCTCTTTTCCCTCAATAAAAATCCGTTTATTTTGCTCTATAAATTTCATTTTAGGAGCTTGAGGGTGAATAGGAGCATGACGACCTCCTGCCTGAATTGTGAACGATGGTTCGTCCCAACTTCTAACTCTGTTCCTGGACATATATATTGTGGAAAATCCACCAACCATATATTCATGATTTGGCAAAATGCACTTGTTCCCATTTGTTTTTTGTTTATTTTTTGCGGGAAGTGCTGAATCCTGAATATCAAATATACGATCTTTCAATACTAGCTTGTGATTTAATGGTTGAGGAAATTCAAAAGTGAAATCCAAATCGTTTCTTATCCCAATAAAAAAAACCCTTTTTCTATCCTGAGGCACTCCATAATTAACAGAATTTAATAATGTAAAAGATAATTTATATCCACTTTCTGCGAACAGCAATTTTATATTTTTTATTGCATCAGAATGTCTTTTTGCCAACATTCCAGAAACATTTTCCGCTAAGAAGAACTTGGGTTTTTTATCTCTAAGCACTCTAATGTATTCAAAAAATAACTGCCCTCTATGGTCATCTATCCCCCGTAATGCTCCTGCTTCACTCCAGCTTTGGCAAGGAGGACCTCCTATGATACCGTCGCACTCGGGAATTTCCTCTGAAGGGATATCTCTGATTGAACGTCTATCAAGTACAGCCTCAGAGAAATTATTTTCGTAAGTTTCCCATATATCTTTATCGTACTCATTTGCCCATATGGTACTAAAGCCTGCTGCTTCAAAACCTTTATCTAAACCACCTGCTCCAGAAAATAAGGATATTATGTTCATGTTAGACTCCATATGAAACAGATAAGGTATTTGTAAACAAACTATTTGGGGCTTTTAAGAGATTGATGTCAAATTTCAAAGATGGCTCAATTCTTGAACTCGCATTATGTATTCGGAAAGAGAGCTTCCAGTCATTATTAAATGTAACTATTAAAGTAGTCTTGGAATTGTCCTTAAAAGAAATATCAACGATTTTATCAGGAAGGTTGATTCTTGGTGTTTTAAATTTAGGCTCAACTTCTTTAAAGGGAAGATTTAGAGAGCCATATAAGTTATAGGCTTGTATCTCTACTTGATTCTTCCCCTTTATGACTTTATAAAAATCTTTAGTACCTACAAGGTACGCTACTAAGGCGCTTGCAACTCGATTAGGAGAGGATCTGTATAGCCTATATAGTTCCTTCTTAAAAGCGTTCAATATCGGAACATAAATATCATTTTCTTTGCTTGGTAAGGTCGACCATTTTTGCGTAGATCTACTATCTATTTTTATCTTTTTCAAAGGAGTAAAGATAGGATCAATTTCATCAAAATATGTTTTTGAACATTTTATACCCAACCATTTTTCTCCGAAATCAATATCTTTGGATAATCGTGAATGTTTTACTGCTTTATGATTATTTTTAGCAGAAACACCAATTTCCCAATTCTGTAGAAGTCGTATAACAAGAATATCTCTAACATCTCCCAGTTGTCCTTGATAATCAGTTAAAATTTCAAGTTGTAAAATATCATTTTTTCCTATGTCATTTGAAAGGCGAGGTTCAATGTCCATTAAAAAATTAACGGCAAAACTAGCTGTTAATAGATAACGACCTTGTTCCTGACTTGAAAATTCCTCAAAACATTTTTGTGCTGTAAGTAAAGCGTTATTTATAACAATCTCAACATTTGTTAGCTTGTCCAATTTCTCTTTGAACTCTTTTAGAATCGAATATTCAAAAGCTTTACCATTTTTCATTTGCGACATTTATTTTATCTCCTACTTCAACTACCTTCACTGTCTATTTATCTTTATAACTTTTCTAAAGAACGTAAGTGTAACAGAAATTAAAATTCTATAAAGATGCTGAAATCCAGAAGGGATAATCCTGACAATTATCCCTTCAACGAATTACACAACTAACTACCTAACTAAAAACTAAACTGCTGCCCGTTTATAAGCCTCATCCAAAATCTCAGAAAGAGTTGGGTGCGTGTGAATATTGAAAGCTAACTTATGGACAGATTCGCGTTTGGCGATCGCATTAGCCGCTTCCTGAATTAGATCAGAAGCATGAATACCAATAATATGAACACCAAGAAGCTCACCAGAGTCCTTGTTGTAGATAATTTTTGCCATTCCCTCGGTTTCTTTTTCTGCCAAGGCTTTAGAATTTCCCTTGTAATAGGTCTTAGCAGTCGCAACCTTAAACCCATTTGCTGCGCCTAGTTCTTTAGCCTGAGCTTCAGTCAGACCAACATAACTAATTTCTGGATGGGTAAAAGCAGCAGCAGGAATACAGCGATAGTCAATTTCGGTACTGCGCCCACAGATATTTTCCACTGCCACAACTCCTTGTCCAGAAGCAGCATGAGCCAGCATCATTTTGCCTGTAGCATCACCAACTGCCCAAAGATGAGGAACTGGCTTTCCATCTTTAATAACCTGCAATTTATCATTAACTGCAATAAAGCCGCGCTTATCAACTTCTACCGCAACACTTTCTAAACCCATATTTTTGGTAGCGGGAATTCGCCCTGTAGCTACTAAACAAGCATCTACTTGTAGTTCTTCTACTACTTCTTTGGTCTTAGCATCAGTTAACTCAATAGTGACGGGAGTTCCTGGGGTGATTTTGGTAGCAAAAACCCCTGTATAGGTTTCAATATCGCGAGTAGCGATTAGAGTTCTTTTGGCAATTTTGGCAATCTCAGCATCAAAACCAGGCATCAGATCGTCAAGCGCCTCAATCATGGTTACTTCTGCACCCAGAGCAGTGTAAACATCGGAAAACTCTAAA
The DNA here is from genome assembly GCA_937996665.1 of uncultured Xenococcaceae cyanobacterium. Classification (GTDB taxonomy): domain Bacteria; phylum Cyanobacteriota; class Cyanobacteriia; order Cyanobacteriales; family Xenococcaceae; genus Hyella. The sequence goes on from CALKUU010000011.1 coordinate 4,472, forward strand.
CCGATATAACCACTCCCAATAATCGCAATCCACTCAGGTAAAGATTCGAGCCGAACTGCATGATCGCTAGTGAAAACGGTTTTGCCATCAACCTCAATACCCCGAGGTACGAAAGGCACAGAACCAGGACACAACATAATATCTTTGGCGGTGTAGGTCTTGTCTCCTCCTTCTCCTGAGACGGTAACCTTTTGCGCACCTGCTACTTTCCCCCAACCTCGCAAAATATCAACCTTGAGACGTTTGAGGCTGTTGGTGAGGTCTCCTTGAATTTTACTAACTAAATCATTGGCGTGGTCGGCGATCGCACTGCGATCAAACTGAACCCCATTTACTTGAATACCCAAGGACTGAAGATGTTGGGCATCGTTCATTTCTCTAACTCTGCCAGAGGCAGCAAGCAAGGCTTTGGAAGGAATACAGCCACGGTTTACACAAGTACCACCCATGTCTCCTGCTTCCACAATTGCCGTTTTTAAGCCGCATTTTACAGCGTGGATAGCAGCACCATGTCCACCCACACCAGCACCAATAATAATTAAATCGTAGTCAAATTCACTCATTATCTTTTTCTATACTTTCCGCAATTTTCTATTGTAGAGTTTAATAGACTTTGGCGGGTGAAAAACATATTTAGTTAA
>CALKUU010000012.1 GCA_937996665.1 uncultured Xenococcaceae cyanobacterium
ATTTTAAGCCGCAGAAGATAAGGCCCCAGCCTCAACCACACTGCGGTAATAACTCTGTAACTGCTTCGTAGCCGTCACCCAACCCCATTGTTCAGCTTCCAGACGAGCATTAACCCGAAGCTGTTCTCTTTCTTCCTTCGCTTCCAGTAGTTTTTTAGTCGCCTTAATCGCCCCCTCAGGATCATCCACCTCAAACATGTAACCATTTTCCCCATCAGTCACAATATCAGGAATTCCCCCAGAATTAGCAGCAACCACAGGACAGCCCGCTGCCATCGCTTCTAATAAAACTAACCCCAAAGTTTCGGTACGGGAAGGAAAAACAAAAGCATCAGCCGAGGCAAAAGCCGAAGCCAACTCTAAACCCTGTAAATAACCAACAAAATTAGTATTTGTCCCTGCAAAATGAGCCTCCAAGGCTTCTCGGTTAGGGCCATCTCCCACGATCGCCAGACGAGCTTCAGGAATTGCTTCTAAGACTGGTTTAATTTGGTCAATTTGTTTCTCAGCCGAAACCCGACCAACATAGAGAAGCAAAGGACTTTCAGGATTACCTTCTGATAAGCGCGATCGCATTTGTTTAGAAGCCAAACTCGGTTGGAACATCTCCGTATCCACCCCACGCTGCCACAAATCCACATTTTTAATGCCGTGACTCTCCAACTCATTTACCATCGCCGAAGAAGTACACAAATTGAGCTTGGCTTGGTTGTGAGTTGCCTTAAGAAACTCCCAGAAAACCCCCTCAATCGCCCCCAAGCCATAGTGATGAAGATATTGAGGCAGATGAGTATGATAAGAAGCAATCAAAGGAATATTTAAAGTCTTAGCGTAATAAATTCCCCCTAAACCCAATACCGCAGGATTTACCACATGAATTAGATCCGGGTTAAATTCTTCGATAATATTCTTCGTACCCATCGAGGGCAAAGCCAATTTTAGCTCAGGATACATCGGTAGAGGGATTCCAGGCACACCATGAACTTTTGCCCCCTTATACTCGGTTAATCCTCCCTCGGGAGCAACCACCAGCACGCGATCGCCATTCCTCTCCAAATGTTCGATAGTATGACGCAGACGGGTAACAATACCATCAACTTTAGGTAAAAACGTTTCTGTAAAAAGGGCAATACGCATAGGAATTTATTAGATTAAATCCAAACTGTAAGCAAATAAATATAGGGACTAATTTAAAAATAGACTAATCTTATTACAAATTGTGCCATGAAGAGGACAGTTAAGAAATAGTCTTTTGGTATAGTTTTGATTAAGACTTGATTATCAAAAACGTACTTGTACGGGCTTAATTACCTGTAGTTAAAATAGTTTTCTAACAAAAAAAGCTAAAAGCAAGCCTTTTTAAATAAAATATTCTACTTTTTAGTCAAATTGAGGATGATAGACATCTGCAAAAAAACGTTGATGTTTTGGTTCTAATTTATCAATAACTTCTGCGGAGAAATTTGGCTTATGGTGACGAACATTAATGTGATTATAGGCACAAAAAATAGCTAGTCGAGGATTATTTGAATTTCGCCAAACATCTCCAGAATGGCGCACTGCTTCCGAAAAAATCACGAGAGATCCAGCAGGACATCCATAACTTTCCCATAACCCAGAGTCCCTAGCATCAATACTAGCCAAAGGATTGGTACGAATATTGTAATTAGCTTTGTGGCTACCAGGTAAAAAACAAGTTCCTCCCTGATTTTCGATAACCTCAGTCAGCTCCCAGACTACTCTAGTCATTCCAGAATAAATCCGACCATCATGAAAATTATAGGCGTAGTTAGGGTTAGTAGTTCTTCCCCCAGCATGAGGATCCCATTTTCCGTCTCCTTTTTCTCGATAACTCAGAAAAACATTTTCCAAACGAATTTTATTGATATCAGGGTCGATTACATTTAAAAGTATCTTGATTACTTCTGGGTGATCGATCAAAGGTGCAAATGCGCCTCCTGGAAGCTGTCGCTCATGAGCTGGTAAAGATTCGGGGTCATTTTTTTGCCGCAGAACCAGATCTTTAATTACTGCGATTTCTGCTGAACTTAAAACTGCTGGTTTGACTAAATAACCCTTGAGATCAAAAACGATGCGATCGTGCTGGCTCATAGTTTCTCCAATTCGAGCAAATTGATTTTTAATTAAATTCGTCGCTTTATTAACTGCTTTTCTGGCTTTAGATCTAATTTTGGTTGGTAGTTTAGCTAATTTACTCACTACTTTGCACCCCCCTTTTTTCTAACAACTACCATGGTTTAGCAAAACTGGATTGTTAACTTAATTGAGTAGGAATTTTTAAATTTTTATAACAAGTCCTTATATGCACCCTTGTACTAAATTAAAATACAAACGTAAGCAGTTCGTTTCGGAATGAATAAACTTCTATGCCTAGGTATAAGCTACTAGAGGTTTATCTAAGGTTAATAATTAACCCCGATATCTTGATGTTAACTATACCCAACTAGCTCGGAGATTACGTATATTAGATATATAAGTTCAAGCGACTTGTTGCTTTCCAACTTTTATATTTAACTTTTATTTTTTTCTTTCTTAATAGTTATCTAAGTGTGTGTTTGTTTCTGCTCTGGTTCACTCCAGGGCAGTTTTTTTATGCCTAAGTATAAATAGTTATTTTGGCAATATTCGTAAAACCTGAGTTGCAGGCTTTGCCTTAGGCGGTGACTTTTTGCCGCCCCAGACAATTGGCAAACTCAAAGTACCAAGCAACATAATCAAACCAGTTACTATCCAAATCAGAAAACGATTGGGACGATAGCTCAATCTTTCGATTTGCCAATAAACTTGGTTATAACGAAATCCAGCTAGAGCAACGATTATAATACCGATCACAATTAAACTAAGACCCAAAAGATGAGAATCAAACAAGAGGGTAGCTTGCAATACATTGGAGCTGTTGTTCGTCTGAGATTGTTGGAGAAATAGACCAAAACGAGCGATCGCCAAACCAAACCCAATTAGAGAAATAGAAGTCCGTAGCCAAGCCAAAAAGGTTCTTTCATTTGCTTGATGTTCTCTCTGGCGAGGATTTTTGGGTGATTTTGTCATTATTCAAATTGTTTGCTTAGTCAGGAAAAAACCTGATCATTATTGCTGAATACCTTAGTTATCATTATTCCCTTTGCAAAATTAATTTTCTGCAAACAAAACAATATTCTTCTTATCCAAACAAGAGAAGGAAATTGCCAGCAGATAAAGCACTAAGCGATCGCACTAACCAAACCTTCAAACATAGCCAAACCATCTGTTAGACCGATCGCCTTGTCGGAAGCCCTCTCAGGGTGGGGCATCATCCCCAAAACATTACCTTTCTGATTAACAATCCCCGCAATATTATTAAGCGAACCATTGGGGTTACTATCCTTGTCGAGTTCCCCTGTAGCACTGCAATAGCGGAACAAAACTTGATTATTATCTTCAAGAGCTTTTAAAGTATCAGGCTCAGCATAGTAGCGACCCTCACCATGGGCGATCGGATAGGTAACAACTTGGTTTTTCTGATAGTTTTGCGTCCAGAGAAGATCATTGCGCTCTACCTTGACAGGAACCCGATCGCAAATAAAGTGTAAATCGCGATTGCGAATCAACGCCCCTGGCAATAAACCAACCTCAGTTAAAACCTGAAAACCATTACACACCCCCAGCACATACTTACCCGACTTAGCATGGGCGATAATGCTATCCATCACTGGAGAAAACCTCGCGATCGCTCCACAGCGTAAATAATCCCCATAGCTAAAACCACCAGGCACGACCACCACATCCAGATCGCTCAAATCGGTATCTTGATGCCAAACCATCCGCGTCGGTAAACCCAAAAGACCTTGAGTAACCGTTGTCATATCGCGATCACAATTAGAACCAGGGAAGACAATTACACCAAATTTCATTTTTCTTAGATTTTTTTCGAGAGGGTTTTTGCAAACAAAACAGAATCTTGCTCAGAAGAGAACAGAAATCATGCAAGATAGATGAAAACTAGACTATGGCAACCAAGAAAACTCCAAGCAAATAGATAAATATTCCTGACATCGCATAATTACCAGATGGTCTTTAAATTTCATGCCCTAAAACCAATTCATCACCAGGAATTGTCAATCAACCATGAACCATCAGCAATTAGCCATCAACAACCAACAGTAATCAACAAAGCCATAGTTGCTTAGCTATTTACTAATTGCGTAACCTCAAAACAATAGTTTTCGATCACAGGATTTGCCAACAGGCGATCGCACATTTGATCTAACTGAGTTTTAGCATCTTCTTCATCCTGAGCCTCAACCGTCATTTCTATGTACTTACCAATTCTGACCCCAGCAACCCCGTCATAGCCCATTTGCTTTAAACCAGACTCCACTGCCGTACCTGCAGGATCGAGAACAGAAGAACGCAGAGTAACATAGATACGAGCGTGATAATTATTAGCCATGAAAATTACTTAATAAAACTGCTACCGACTGAAACTTTTAAGAAAAACTTTTGAGAAAGCTAAGAATTAAAGACAAAACCAACCAAAATAGTTTAGCTTATTTGTTACCTTGACTAAAGCTACAACTATTATTTAACAACTAGTAATGTAAAACTGGCAATGAAAGCCCAACGTACTCGCTCCCAACAAAAAATCATCGAAGTACTCCAAGAAATTAAAAAGGCAATTTCTGCCCAAGAGCTATATATAGAGCTACGCAGCCGCAAACAAAATATGGGATTGGCAACCGTCTATCGCTCCTTAGAAGCTCTTAAACTTCAGGGGGAAGTACAAGTTAGACTCCTAGCTAACGGGGAATCGGTTTATAGCCCTACCCACAGCGATCGCCATCACCTTACCTGTGTTAACTGCAATAATTCGATTCCGATCGACCAATGCCCCGTACATCAGCTAGAAAAACAACTAGAGGACTCTCACAACTTCAAAGTTTACTATCACACCCTCGAATTTTTTGGCTTATGCGACAGTTGCCAACTCAAAGAAAAGAGTCAACCACCTTCAGAATAATTGCCGATCAAATTAATTTCCCCGAACTCCAGCAAATCTAAATTAGAAGCCGAGTTTTTTATTAACTCCTAACTCCCAATTCCGAACTCCTAACTCCGAACTCCTAACCCTCAATATCAGTATCAATCTCAATCACACTGCCACTAAAATCATAAATACCCCCTTCCAAACGAATTGAAGTCCCGATTTTGATTTTTTTGGCGCCATCAACCACAACCCCCGATTTACCCACTTCAGCATTACCCGAAAAAGTAACAACCAAATCCTTAATCATTTCTACTTCAGGACGAGGGTCAGGCAAAGCTTTGACCGTTCCATCGGGCTGCGGTACAGGAGTAGTTCTAGGCAATACTTCAATTTTTTCGATCTCAACACTTCCCGCAGGCTGATTACGAATGATAACGCTAGCTTGCTTATTTTCTTTAAACTCAGCTAGCAAACTATCAAAATTGCCCACACTCAAACCCCGAACCAAAACATCTACTTCAATTGGTTGAGACTTGCCTTGAGCCACCCCAGGAACAACCGATGTCCCAGGCAAGAAAAAGATCCCTGCGATCACCAAAGAGATTACCCCCAACGCACCTATGTCTAAAATGCTAATCTTGCCGAATAATCTTCCTTTTTTGTCAATAATTTTCATGGCTGGTAATTCTCCCAGTTATGCTCACAGTTGTTTTCTTGGTCATGTCCGAAACTAAGTATACAAAATGTGTCTCTAAGGACAATCAATAAAAATATAAATAAATAAAACACAAGTATCAAAACAGACTTCTTTCTAGGATTTAATTGGACTCTAAGGCAGTAACCCAATTTTTAGCGATGAACAATAAAGCTTCCCTCTTTAACGATGCTAGCCAAAGATTAGAAAATGCCCTGCAACATGTTGAGATCTCCGAAGATGCGATCGCCAGGTTACGCCTTCCCAAAGCTAGCCTGACAGTATCAATCCCAGTGCGAATGGATGATGGTTCGCTCAAAATTTTTACAGGTTATCGAGTTCGCTACGATGACACCAGAGGGCCAGGTAAAGGGGGAGTTCGTTATCATCCTAATGTCAGTCTCGATGAAGTCCAATCCTTAGCATTTTGGATGACTTTCAAATGTGCCTTGCTCGACTTACCCTTCGGTGGTGCCAAAGGCGGGATTATCGTTAACCCCAAAGAATTATCTAAAGCAGAACTAGAAAGACTAAGCCGAGGCTATATCAATGAAATTGCCGACTTCATTGGCGAAAATGTTGATATCCTCGCCCCTGATGTTTACACCAATGCCACGATTATGGGTTGGATGATGGATCGCTACAGCACCATCAAACGCCAGATTATTCGGGGAGTTGTTACAGGTAAGCCCTTAACTCTTGGTGGGAGTAAAGGCAGAAATACCGCCACTGCGACAGGGGCTTTTTATGTAATCGAATCGGTTCTACCCAAATTCAACATTGATCGCCAAGCAACCACAGTAGCCGTTCAGGGTTTTGGAAATGCTGGGGCGACTCTCGCTGAGCTATTGTCCCAAGCAGGATACAAAGTAGTAGCCGTTGCCGACTCCAAAGGTGGTATCTATGCCCCCCAAGGCTTAGACATTCCCAGCGTGCGTAAACACAAACTCCAAAACAAAGAAATCAAAGCTGTTTATTGCCAAGATAGCGTTTGTGACTTGGTAGAGCATCAAACCATTAGCAACCAAGAATTACTAACCTTGGATGTAGATATTTTGATTCCTGCGGCTTTGGAAAATCAGATTACCGAGGAGAATGCAGCCGATATCAAAGCAAAGTATATTTTTGAAGTCGCCAACGGCCCGATCGCTTCCTCTGCCGACAAGATTCTCAATCAAAATGGGGTAAAAGTTTTTCCTGATATTTTGGTCAATGCAGGTGGAGTAACCGTTAGCTATTTTGAATGGGTACAAAATTTAAGCGGTTGGTATTGGACTCTAGAAGAGGTCAACCAAAGACTAAAAGCAAAAATGGAAGCCGAAACCGAACAAGTCTGGGATCTTGCCCAAGAGTTAGATCTTGATATGCGCACAGCAGCGTATGTGCATGGCTTAAAACGATTAGGAGATGCTATGGATGCCAAAGGAAATAGGGATTACTTTGTGAAATAGAAAAGTCTAGTCAAAAAAAGTAGCAGGAGAAACTTGAAATCTTTCTGCTAAGATCTTAATCTGCCTAACATTTAACTGGCGTTTCCCGTTGAGTATTTCGGAAACAACTCCCTGAGAACCTACTTCTAGCAAATCAGATTGCGAAAGGGAATGTTCTTCCATTAAATAAATCAAAGCATCTCTACCTTGGCAATTAGGCAGAGGATAATGTTCATTGTCATATGCTTCGATCAGTATCCCTAAAGTATCCAACAAGCTATAAAGAGGGTGAGATTCGTCGTCTTCTACTTCATCCAATAATACACTTAGTCTTTCTACCGCCTCGTCATACTCTTGCTCATTGCTAATAGTTAGAAAAGGCGCGATCGCCTTCCACTGTTCTTTTAATAGAGGTTCAATTAAAATCATTATTTCCAGTTATTTTTGTCGTATTCAGCGTGGGTCAATATGTAACGAATGTAGACTTTATGGCGGTTAAAGTGGATAGCGGCAATTAACCGATATTTGTTTCCTCCGATATTAAAAACAGTTAACTTGCCTACTAGATCAGCGGATGGAAAAGTAGCTCTGAGTTGTGTAAAATTATCAAAGTTGTTACTAGCAATAATCTTAGACCATCTCTCCAAAGCAGTTCTGCTATC
>CALKUU010000013.1 GCA_937996665.1 uncultured Xenococcaceae cyanobacterium
AACCAAAGGAATCCAACTAACCCCAGCAGCGTATAAACACATTATGATGCTGCGTGAACAACAGGGCAATAAAGACCTCTGCTTGCGTGTCGGAGTTCGGCAAGGTGGTTGCTCAGGAATGTCTTATATGATGGATTTCGAAGACATCGGGAATGCTCGTGATGACGACGAGACCTTTGATTATGACGGTTTCAAAATAATTTGTGACCCTAAAAGCTTGTTATACCTTTATGGTCTAGTTTTGGATTACAGCACTGCGATGATTGGTGGGGGCTTTGATTTTACTAATCCTAACGCTGCTCAGACATGTGGCTGTGGCAAATCTTTCGGAGTTTAATCCAAATAGGTTCAAAAAATTAAAAACAATTAAGTTCTCTTTAGCTAGTGAATTTTTTGGTAATCTTCAGAAGCAGGTTGTTCACTAACCTGCTTTAATTGTTTGTAAATCAAGTATTTGTACATTAAATTTCGATTCTTAAAATTAGATGAGCGAATCAACTGACACTCTCGACAAAATATTCGACGAAGCTCTAGAAAAATATCAAGCAGGAGAAGATCCCCAGAATCTGATTCCTACTTTCCAAGAAATTTGCGATCGCACTCCTAAAAATTCAGCGGCTTGGACATGTCTTGCTTGGTTATATCTTCTTGAAGAACAACCTCAATTAGCACTCAAAGCAGCGCAAAGAAGCGTTCGGATCGAACCTAGAGATCCCCAAACTCAGGTTAATTTAGCCTTGGCAATGCTTGATTCTGGACAAAAAGGAGTCAGAAAACATATTGAAATTGTCCAGCAAGCAATTGACTTTGAAGACAAAATCAGAGAAAGCGTCAAAGAAAATATTGACGATGGTTTAAAGCGGAAACCGAACTGGAAAAGCTTACAAAAAGTCAACAACTGGCTGTTTAACTAGGCTAAAAGTGTATGAACTCTCAAAAACAATTACTAATTGGCTTAACCGCAGATAATTTTCGCCATTCCCTCGATTTAGAAGCAACCAACGCTCTCAAACAACTCCCAGGCTTTGATATCCTGATTCGGAGTGTTTTGGGTTCTGTGGGGGAGCAGTTTTTTTATCTCAATAATATTGCTTCGAGCATTTTGGTGGGCGAGAACCAGCTACCCGACTTGCACAATCTGTTACTAGAAGCTTGCAAGGTTCTCGATTTAGAGCCGCCCCAACTCTATATTCAGCAAAACTCGGTTCCTAATGCTTATACTTTTGCGATGCGAGGGGAAAAGCCGTTTATTGTTTTACACACTTCTCTGATCGAGATGTTGACCCCTGAAGAAGTTCAGGCGGTAATTGCTCATGAGCTTGGTCATCTTAAATGTGAACATGGTGTTTATTTGACTATGGCAAATGTAATGGTCTTAGCCGCAAGTTTGCTGCCAACCTGGGGAGCTATGTTAACTCAGTCTTTGCAAGAAAGGATTTTACAGTGGGTGCGCTGTGCTGAGTTTAGTTGCGATCGCGCTGCTTTATTGGCAACTCAAAATCCGCGCACGATTATGTCTGTCTTGATGAAGCTAGCTGGTGGTTCACCGACGATCGCCCCTCAATTAAATCTAGATGCATTTATCGAGCAAGCTAAAGCCTATGACAGGGCTAGTAGAAATAGTTTGGGCGAAACCCTTCGGGCAATGCAAACTTCCCAGCTTTCTCATCCTGTGCCAGTCATTCGAGCTAGAGAAATCGAGCGCTGGTCTGGTTCTGCTCAGTATCAAAACTTGATTCAGCAGCATAATCAGGATTTATCTCAGGTTGGTAAGTGGCGCGATTGGTAATTTGTCTAAATTAACCCCTCCTTATTGATCGGGTTTATTCGCTAAATCTTTGATTTGGTTTTGGTCGGTTTATTTTGCAGTTTTAGTTTAAAAATAGAAATGGCACCTTCCCCAGACACAGTACAAGACACAATCGGGATCGCAGTTGTTGGGACTGGCTTTGGGCGAAAAATCCATATTCCAGGATTTCAACATCATCATCGGACTAAAGTTGTTGCCGTTCATAATCGCAACTTGGCAACTGCTCAGGCGATCGCTGGTCAACAGCAAATTCCTCATGCGAGCGATCGTCTAGAAGATATTTTGGCATTACCTGAAGTTGAAGCTGTCAGCGTTACTACACCGCCTTTTTTGCACTACGAAATTGGTAAGGCTGTTTTACAAGCTGGCAAACATCTACTCTTAGAAAAACCCATGGCAATGAATGCCGAAGAGGTTAAAGAGTTAGCAAATCTAGCTCAAGCAAAAAATTTAGTTGCTACTGCCGATTTTGAATTTCGGTTTGTACCTGCCTGGCAACTGCTAGCAGAATATTTGAGTCAAAACTATGTGGGGAAAACTCGCCTAATTAAAATAGATTGGATTGTTACTAGTCGTGCCGATCCCCAGCGTCCTTGGAATTGGTATGCCAGAAAAGACAAGGGTGGTGGTGCTTTAGGTGCAGTTGGTTCTCACGCATTCGACTATATTAATTGGCTTTTTGGGGAAGTAAAAAGCCTGTCCGCTCTTTTATCCTGTGCAATTCCCCAAAGACCAGATCCGCAAGCAGGAGGCAAACTCAAAACCGTAGATGCCGACGATACTTGTTTGATTATGATGGAGTTGGCTGATGGAACTCCCTGTCAGTTGAACATTAGCTCCGTAACCCACAATGGTCGAGGTCATTGGGTCGAAGTTTACGGAGAAAAGGGGACTTTGGTTCTTGGTAGCGATAACTTAAAGGACTATGTGCATGGATTTAAACTTTTAGCTGCTCCCGCAGGTTCAGATCTGAAAGAAGTAGAGATTCCTCAAAGACTAGAATTCCCCCAAACCTTTCCTGATGGTAGATTAGCTCCTTTTATTCGGATTGTAGATCGCTTTGTCGAAAGTATTGATTGTGGCAAGTCCCTAGCTCCTTCGTTGCAAGAAGGTGTTTATTCACAATTGCTCATGGATTTAACCCACCAAGCTAATCAGAGTCGAAGTTGGGTGGATGTTCCCTCTTTAGATCGGTTTTTAGGGTCTTAAAAATTGCCAGATGAAAATGTGATGTATAGACCTTTTTGATAATTGGCTGCGCTCTTGAGCATAAATAGCAGGTATTTCAAATCATGAAAATACTCTGGTTTCTTTTCTAAGCAATGGTTCACAATCTCGATATTACTGACAATTTGTTGTGGAGTTTGAAAATAAGAACCTGTTTTCTTGGGATTGAAATAAATATTGTTCATTCCCACAGGATCACCCAAAATAATATTGTCCGACTCCACTATTTCAAAAATATCTTTGAGTGCTTCTTTGGTTTCTTGCCATTCACTATTGAGACCAATATTATTGGCAGGCTCATAAAATTTAGTTAAGGCAAAATCTGCAAATTCACAGACATTATTTCTTGAAGTTAACTCTTCCCAAGTTTGATCTAGGGGGCAACCTTGATCAGGATCTTTGATCTCGCGAAAGTTATGCTGAATAAACTTGATCAAATCCCACTTTTGTTTTGTCAACAAAGAGTTAATTAGGATCTCTTTTAGTTGGCTCGCAAAATTATCATAATCAAATATGAATGCTTTATGTTTCATTGCCATAAATTAATCGTTGATTTTGTTGATTTTTAGGACAAGGCACTGGAAAAGTTACTCTCAGTAGCCTTGCCTTATTGTTCTCTTAATCAGGATTTCTGGTTTTATGAAGCATACTTCTCAACTTTAACTTTGATTCTTACCCTGATTTTATAATAGTTCTAAACTTGATTATTGATTAAATCAGTAGAAACATCGGAGTGACTAAAATCGACAGAATTAACTGCTTCTTGTAGTGCTAAGGTGCGATCGCTAATGATATTCTGAGCTGGAACTTTTTTCATAACGCCCAGTGTTCTCAATCTTTTTTCTGCCTGACCTTGCAAACCTACTAAAAAGACTTGGCGACCATTATCAACAGCCTCCTCAATCGCATTTTCAATTGCCAAACCAGAGGTAACTCCTAAAATTGGTACTTCAGATAAGTCTAGAACTAGAGCTTTATAGTCGTTAATTAAATTGTGTTCGCGAGAAATAGCCTTGGCTACTCCAAAAATCATGGGACCACTGAGATAGAAAAGTAATACTTTGCCGTCAGCCTGTTCCAATAGTGCTTTTTCTTTGGGGTTAAGCTCAATTTCTTCATCATCATAAGTAACAGCTTTTACCTTGTCAGAACGATGATTAGAGAGACGCTCGATTGTCAAAATATTAGCAACAAAGACACCCACACCAACCGCTACGATCAAATCGACAAATACGGTTAG
>CALKUU010000014.1 GCA_937996665.1 uncultured Xenococcaceae cyanobacterium
TCCCAGAACTGTATGAGATCACTGTGAAGTGATTATAAAGCTTTTATAAAGGTAACAAGTTATTTAAGAAATGTAACAAGTTATCAAATTAAAAGTTATTCATGAGTATTCAAGTCAGCAACTCAAGTCTTTTCACAAACGCAATTGTTAACGATGATTGGAATGGTGGCTATAGATTACAAGTAGATATCACCTCAAATGTTGCAGTTGAGGATTGGGAATTAACCTTTGAGCTTCCTTTCGAAATTAGTTCTTCCTTTGGGGTTAACCTTACCGATAACGGAAACGGGACTTATACTTTTAACGGGATCAATGCCGGTCAGGATCTAAGCGCAGGTGAATCGACTAGAGCAGTATTCATCATTAATGATGGTGGTAATCAAGCTGTTACTCCTACTTTTAATTCTGGTTCAAATTCTGTTTCCCCTGCAAATCCTGCAAACAGCAACTCCATTCTTCCAGAAGTCCAAGCTCCTCTCGCCCTAGCTGCATCGCCTTTAACCCAAGATTTATCAAACCGAAATCTTAGTTCTCATGCGATCACAGTCGGATTTGAAGACCATGCTGTTGGAACTAGATATACTCAAGCAGTGCAAAGACAAGACTGGACAAATGTTAGTTTCTCTACCACTGGCATGAATGAACTTTCTCAAATCTCGAATAGATTTGCTCGTTCTGGGAATCAATCTTTGAGGATTACTTATCCTACTGATCAAGGAAGAGGTCGGAATGCTGCTTGGATAATTCCTGAAGAGAAAGAATACTATTTATCTTATTGGGTAAGACTAGACGAAAATTTTGACTTTGATGGCGATAGATTTAGTGGTGGTAAATTGCCTGGACTAGGTGCTGGAGATTTATGTTCTGGTGGTCAAAACTGTGATGGAACTAACGGATTCACGTCTCGCCCCCACTGGCGTGAAAATGGAAGAGCAGTTCTTTATCTATATCACCAAGATAAGCCAGGAGAATTTGGTGAAGACATTCAACTAGTTGGTCAAGATGGTAACGATATTTTCTTTGAGCGTGGTAGATGGACAAATATTACTCAACGCGTAAGAATCAACGACCAGGGTCAGGCTAATGGCGAAGTAGATGTTTACTATGATGGTGAGCAGGTTCTCTCTAGAGATGGTTTACGCTTTGCTAGTGATGGTTCGGGAATTGATACTGCTTACTTTAGTACTTTCCATGGTGGAGGTGGCCCTGGTTGGACTCCTGGACAAGAAACTAACGCTTACTTCGATGATTTCATTGTTTCGACTAATGCGGCTGATGTCGGTCTCTAATTTTTTCGTCAAGCAAGAAATTGATTAAACCAATCTTAGAAAGATTTATATTTTCTGGGATTATTCTCAAAAAAAGCGATCGCCCTACCCAGAGCGATCGCTTTTTCTGGACTAAGCAGATTTATCCATCGCCTAAAAGTTCGGGGAGACTTTTGAGAGTTTGTTGAGAACCAGGTTTCACTCTATAAATTTAAAGTTGCCCAAAGGCTTGTTTTAATGGGATGCCTTGCCCTTTTTCAAATTCTTCGATGCTGGCGCGGACACCTGCTACAGATTCGAGTAAATCAATTTTTTCCAAGAGTTGCTGATAACTATCTGCATCTTGAACCACTGCTTTTACTTTGCCATCAACAGTTAGAACGATCGGAGTCTTGTCTGTTTTGAATTTGTCGAGTAAGGCTGGTGCTTCTTGTTGAAATTCGGCGAGAGGATGAGTATTAGCAAGGTTGGACATAAGTTTTTGTTGATCGCAACTAGACTGATTCTAACAATAAGAATAGAACTCTCTTTGTTTTATAAGGCGATTATTTCTTGTGATCCTAAACTATTAGCAACAATGAATAGGCAAGAAATAAGCATCTATACAGAATTTGTTTTTCCCACTCAAATAAGTTTCAATTGCTTGTTTGTCAGTCCTTTGAGGGAAGAATAAGATTGTTGGCGACTGAATACAGAATTGTGTTTGGAAAAGTCAACTCACTACTTGCCTAATCGGTAAAAAATCCTACTTATTTTGAGAGATCTCATGTCTTTTAAATCGATTCCAAGAATTTTTAAACCACTTTTGGTTAGCTTATTGCTCTTAGGTGGCTGCAATAGTGGTTCTAATAATGACAATTCCAGAAAAGTAGAAATTAAATTTTTAGCAGGTAGTGATTTAGCTGGTTTTTGTAATCAAGCAGCGGAGCGACTAAATCGAACTAAACCCAGACTTGATAGTGGTGAATCCTATTCTTTGACTTGCGATATTAAAGGTAGTGGTGATGTTGTTAACGAGATTCTAGATTTAGCAAAACAATTGCGATCAGGAACGATTCAACCAGAAGCCCCAGAATTTCCCAGCTTAATCGCTGTGGATGGGGAGATATATCAAAACCAGTTAATTTATGAGATTGACAAAATTTTTCCAGGACAGAACTATATCCCTTCATTAAACGATGCCCCTTTGTTGGCATATAGTCCGATGGTTTTTATGACCAGTAAGGACTTGGCAAAAGGCTTGAATAATACTGATAAT
>CALKUU010000015.1 GCA_937996665.1 uncultured Xenococcaceae cyanobacterium
AATTGGCTTGTAGTAGAGATGAATGCCTTAGCTACTATAGCTATCTACTATCCTGAATTTAAATTTACTTCTGAATGGTTGAATTACGCAAAAAAAAGAATTTTGCAAGAGTTAGATTGGCAAATTTACCCCGACGGAGCACAAAAAGAACTATCTAGTCACTACCATCTATTATCACTACAAAATTTCCAAAGATTCTCAGATCTTATGAAAATTGCCAAGAGACCAGTTACACAAAAGTTCAAACTAGTTCTAGAAAAAATGTGGAACTACTTAGCTTATACCATGCGTCCCAATGGTTTTGGTCTTTTAAATAACGATTCCGATTTAGAAGATAATCGATTTTTAGTATCTAAAGCAGCAATCGGATATCAAAGAAGTGATTGGGAATTTATTGCTAGCTGTGGCAAAACAGGTTCAAAACCCAAAGCCTGTCCCTCAGTTTTCTTTCCCTGGTCTGGTCAATTAATAATGCGGAACAATTGGTCAAGGGAGGCTCATTGGGCATTTTTTGACGTTGGTCCTTGGGGAATTTACTATCACTCTCACAACGACAAGTTACATTTATCGGTAAGTGCTTATGGCAGAGATATCTTAGTAGATGGAGGTCGTTATAGCTACATAAGAGATAAGTTTTGGCATTATTTTCGAGGCTCAGCCAGTCACAATGTAATTTTAGTCGATGGGAACGGACAAAAAAATGACTTTAGCGAAGCTTTAGAACCTAAAATTAGTCGTAAAAATTTTTATATCACCCCAGAGTATGATTTTGCCGAGAGTAGGTTTGACCGTGGCTTTAACAATATCAGTGATAAAGTTAGCCACACAAGAAGAGTAGTTTACCTACGAAATCAATTTTGGATTGTTTTAGATAGTCTCAAAGTTCAACAACCTCATCAAATTCAACCTCTTTGGCATTTTCATCCTGATTGCAAAGTAAAGATAGAAACTCAATCTGTGGTGAGTGCCGATCCTGGTCTTGGTAATTTACGCATTATTCCCGTTAGCAACTTAAAGTGGGATACTAAGCTCGTAAGAGGTTCAGAGAATCCAGTACAAGGTTGGTGGAGTCCGAACTATAACGTTAAGGTTCCCAGTACTACGGCAATCTACTCTACTCAGATAAAAAGTTCTTGTACATTTGCCTGGATTTTAATACCCGCTAAAGGAATTGTGCCTTCTCCCAACGCAAGTATTATTTCTGTTTCCCCTCAGTTAGTAACTCTAAAAGTAGGAACCAAGACAATCAGTATCTCTTTAGAAAAAAATTGTCATGTTGAAATCAACCACCACTAAATTTCTTCGGAATAAATTTAACCCAGTAACTTCCCCTCAGGAAAACCCAGAACTTCGACCGATATTACTCCTCAAAAAAATCAATTTACACTGGCAACCTATAGTTGCTGAAATCACGAAAATTTATCCTCTCACAAAAATTTATACCGGATTTTGGCCTGGTTTTGCCTGGGGTTATCAGGATTCGTTTCAAGTTCAACAAGTAGGACAAATTAAATTTCTCGGTTCTTACAAAGCTAATAAAAGACCAAAATACGATCCAGGAATAATCTATCTATCGCCGAAAATTATCTTTTACCTTCTACGCAGTCCTTCTCAGATTGTCTTTGTAGATGGCTTTTGTCTTTGGACAATGTTTGCGCTGATTCTCAAAATTTGGACAGGCTGGCGTGTGATTCTTATTCTAGAAGGTAGTACAAATGGTGTGGATTTTCGAGATTCTTTATGGAGGATTATACTTCGACGCCTAATGGTTCGCGCGACTGATGCCTTTATTACCAATAGTAAGGCTGGGGAAGAGTATCTTACTAAATTTTTACAGGTAGATTCTAGCAAGGTGTTTGCTAAGCCTTATCTCGTTCCAGCGAAAATATCTCTTCAACAATATAGTGACGGATTTATTTCAGAATACTCTAATTTGCAACACCCAATTTTTCTTTATGTAGGGCAAATTATTCCGCGCAAAGGTCTCGATAAGTTAATTGAAGCTTGCCATCTACTTCAAACAGAAAATAAGACTGGGTTTACACTGTTGATTGCGGGTGAAGGTTGGAAAAGAGCTGAATATGAAACCTTGATAGAAAAATATGGTTTAGCCTCAAATGTAAAGTGGTTGGGCAATTTAGATTACGGAAGATTAGGGCAATACTATGAATTGGCAGATGTTTCCATCTTTCCCACTTTTGAAGATACTTGGGGCATGGTTGTTTTGGAAGCAATGATGTTTGGGAAACCAGTTTTATGCTCTAATTTTGCTGGCTCTGCCGAATTAATTGTTGAAGGAGAAAACGGTTATTGTTTTGACCCTCATCAACCAAGCCAAATTGCCGAATTGATGAGTTTATTTATCGACAAAAAAATTTCCGTCTCTGCTATGGGGCAAAAGTCACAACAAATTATCAAACAGCATACTCCCGAAAAAGCAGCTAAATCAATTTCTAAAACTATAAAATTTGCTATTCGAAAATAGAATAATTGATGTTTTTTTGATCCTGAATGTAATAAGATTGAAAGGAATTTGATTCTTGTCTTTAAATAGAAATAGGTTGAAATAATATTGGTTTTTATTACTATTAGTTCTGTAATTTTATTAGACTCTTTTTTGTTATAATTATTTAAGGTTAGATCGTTAATTGCTATTAGATAAAACTAAGATTATCCTTTTGGTTCTGATACTTTTATTCGCCTAGTATATCTAGCCTAATTAAGCATATTTTTTTAAATGCCACTTAGGCTCCATAACAATGACAAATTTCGAGAAAGTATTTACCGAATCGGAGTCAATAAAAAGACAAATCCATTTTCAGGATCGCATTGATTATTTTCTCCAACAAGTTATTCTAAAACCTAGATGGATTCTTGTATTTCTTTTGGCAAGATTCACCTTGGTAAGACGCATTCACCAGCAAATTTTCCAAGTTTTCTCTTCAGCTAGTAAACCTATTACTAGAAAAGCTTCATTATTTCCTGAATTAGATTCACATAAAGCAATTAATTCTTTAAATAAAGATGGGATTTTTGATTGTATTTCCCTTCCTGAAAGCATTGTTAAAGAAATTTTGGACTTCGTTTATGCGAGTAAATGTTATGGAGGCGGAAAAACCAACTTTGGTTTTAAAATTGATGCGAAAAGAGAACTTGATGCAGCATATGATAAACCATTTTTTGTTGCTAAATACTTTAACGTTAGCGATTCCTGCTCTGCCATAAGAAAATTAGCTCAAGATCCTAAAATTTGGCAGATTGCCACTGCTTATATTGGCAAAAAAGCAAAGTATACAGGAGCGAGTCTATATTGGACTTTCCCAGTAGAGGATTCTTCTTATGATTCGGATCAACTAGGATTTTGCCAATATCACTATGATTTAGATGATTTTGCTAGTATTCGATTTTCTTTTTACTTAACTGATGTTGACTTGGATGCTGGCCCTCATATCTGTATTTTGGGTAGTCATCGCCTAAGAGCTTTTCTTCATGAAGCCAACTACTTTAGTCGGAGACCCGCAGAACAGCAATTAAAAGATTTTTATGGTGAAAATAAAATCATTTCTCTAACAGGAAAAGCTGGGTCAGGATTTATTGAAGACACCTTTTGCTTTCATCGTGGCAGTGTTCCTAAAAGTACTCGTCGTTTGTTCCTGCAACTTCATTTTGCTGCCAATAATTACAATTCTACTGAACATCACGATTATCGAGCAGTTGAAGAGTTAAGAGATTTTGGTTAGTTTTATCGATAGTAGGTCTATTCACTTAAAGTTTAAATGCTTTTGTTGAGAAAACTAATTTTTCGTACCTTTAATCTCTCCCCAAATCCTTGCCAGTTCAACCTAGTTTCTCTCAATTTAAGGCTTTGCGTTTTAATAACAATGAGTTGCTAACCACAATTAAGGAACTAGATGCCATTGCTAGGGCGGCAAAAACAGGAGAAAGTAAGATTCCTGTTGTGGGGAGAATTGCCCCTGCGGCGAAGGGGATAGCGATCGCGTTATAACCTAATGCCCACATGAGGTTTTGTTTGATTTTTTGGACAGTTGCTTGGCTTAGCTCGATCGCCGTAATTAGGTCGGCTAAATTGTTTTGCATCAAAACCAGGTCGGCAGTTTCCACCGCAATATCAGTACTACCTTCTAACGAAATACCGATATCTGCTTGCGCTAGGGCGACAGCGTCATTAATGCCATCGCCGATCATGGCAACGATCTGGGAATTTTGCTGTTGCAAAGACTCGATCATGGCTGCCTTTTCGGCTGGTTTTACCTCGGCAAATACCTTTTCTATGCCTAGCTGTTCGGCAACTTGCTCGGCAACTCCTTGGCGATCGCCACTTAAGAGAATAGTTTGAATTCCCTTGTCATGTAATTTAGCAATCGTTGCTGCTGCTTCGGGGCGAAGGCGATCGCTTAAAGCCAACAAGCCAATTAATTGCTTCTGTTTAGCAACGTACAAAATATTTTGATCACTAGTGATTAAGTGCTTAACTTGAGCTGAATCGGAGGCAGATATTTCTATTTGTTGCCTATCCAGCCATTCTTGATTACCAATAATTATTTGCTCCTGTTCAAATTCTCCCGACATTCCTAATCCAGTTTGTTCTTGAATGTTAGTGAGTGGCAAAAGCTCTAACTGCTGTTGCTCGGCAGATTTGAGAATGGCTTTGGCTAAAGGATGATTGCTATAGCGAGCGAGGGAAGAACTAAATTGTAATAACTGTGGGGACGAAAAACCATTTAAAGCTAGGCAGTCAGTAATTTCTAACTTGCCTGCGGTGAGGGTTCCTGTTTTATCAAAAACGACAATTGCTAGTTTTTCTATCTGCTCTAAAATATCTCCGCCTTTAATTAAAATTCCTTGTTCTGCGCCGATGCTAGTACCTACCAAAATAGCGGTAGGGGTTGCTAGTCCAAGGGCGCAGGGGCAGGCAACTACTAAAACAGCGATCGCTAGTTTGATACTTAAAAGTAGGGGGGAAGTGGTCATATTCAGACCATGATGGGAGTGTACCACCAAGACTTGTGACCAAAGATGTGTCCCCCAGATATACCAGAAACCAAAGGTAAGCAGAGCGATCGCCATAACTCCATAGGCAAAATAACCAGCAATCTGATCTGCCAACTTTTGAACCGGGGCTTTACGAACTTGGGCTGATTGCACCAGATTAATAATCTTAGCGAGGGTTGTTTCCCCTCCTGTGTTGGTAACCTCGATAGTGAGAATGCCTTGTTGATTGGTTGTTCCTGCAAACAGGCGATCGCCCTTAGTTTTTTGCACAGGCAAAGACTCCCCCGTCAGCATTGATTCTTCTAGGGTGCTACTGCCCGCAATAATCTTGCCATCAACAGGAATTGTTTCCCCTGCCAAGACTCTTAACCATTCTCCGACTTTGACTTGCTCCACTGGGATTTGAATAGCCTGTTGTTTAGCTGGATCGCTATCTTTGGTCGTAGAGTTTTTACCAACTAAACGAGCCATGGCTGGTTGTAGAGAAACTAACTTTTCTAGGGCTGCACTTGCCTGATTTTTGGCTCTACTCTCTAGAGTGCGTCCCAAAAAAATGAACCCCAATAACATTACTGGCTCATCAAAAAAACATTCCCAACCCAGTTGGGGCAGCCATAGTGCCAAGCAACTTGTTCCATAGGCACTAATTGTTCCTAAGCCGATGAGAGTATTCATGTTGGGAACCAGTTTTAGCAAACTTCGTGCGCCATCAATTAATAAATTCCGTCCAGGAATTAGTAGGGCTAAAGTTGCTAAGCCCCAGTGAAACCAAATATTGCCAATAACTGGCACCGCAGGCAATCCTAAGTGATGAAGATGCCCTAGGCTAGAAAAAAATAATAAGCCAGCGGCAATAATTAGCTGTCTAAATTGTTTTTGTTGTTGAGCATGTCGTTTTGCTTGAGCTTGTTGGGTTGCTTCGGCAATGGTGCGATCGCTATTTCTAATTGCTGAGGGAAAACCAGTCTTGGTTAACTTGTCGGCGAGAGCTTGCGGTTCAACTACTTGAGCCTGATAGGCAACGACTGCCACCTCCGTAATCAGATTAACGCTTGCCGATTCCACCCCAGGATTATTTTTTAATTGTCGCTCTACTGCCCCTACGCAGCCAGCACATTTCATCCCACTAACATCCAGGACAATTGTCTGCGCTAGCGGATTTTGAACTGGATCAGTTGAAGAGGTTTTAGTCGCAAGTGAGTCCGATTCTGATTTAAGAGGAATTTTTACCATTCAACAATTTCTAGCAAGCAATAAATGATTAACAAAGTGGCTACTGCTCAGAATTTCTTGTGCATGTTTACACTTTTAGAATTCGGCAAAGTTTACCCCTAACGCGATCATAGACAATTAATTAGTGTTTAAACCTTACTCAACCATTAATATTTCTCGATTTTTGGGTTGGTTTTGGTAAGCTGCAACACCTGTTGCGATCTCAATTTGGGATATTGAATATACTAGAGCTTCAAGGATCAATCTTGTTAGTTGGGAGTTAGTCTTGATCGTAATTTTGCGCCGTATTTTGGTTGGGCTAAGAAATCTTGTCATTACAGCGATCGCTATAATCGCTATTTTAGGTGTCTATGGAAGTTTAATAGAGCCAATTTGGTTTCAAGTTGTGCGGGTAAATATCGACCTTCCTGAACTGCCTGCTGCTTTTGATGGGTTCAAGATTGCTCAAATTAGCGATATTCATGCTGATGATTCGATGAATCAGCGCAAACTAGCGAGAATTGTTAAATTAATTAATCGCCAACAGCCTGATGTAGTAGCAATGACAGGTGACTTTTCTACTCTAGAACCTGATGCTGCTACCAGCAAACTCTTAGCAGAGGGCTTAGGGAAGTTATCGCCCCAAGAAAAAACCTTGGCTGTGATGGGCAATCACGATTTTTTTCATAATCCCCAAACGATCAGGGATATTCTTAAGCAAGATCGCATTCTGGAGCTTAAAAATTCGGTTTACACCATCGAACGAGGTAGAGAAAAACTTAATTTTGCAGGGGTTGATGACTATTGGGGTAAACAGGCTCGTCTTGATTTAGTGATGCAGCAGCTTCCTGAAGATGGGGTCGCAATTCTACTCGCCCACGAGCCAGATTTTGCGGATGTTAGTTCTCTCGAAAATCGCTTTGCTCTGCAAATGTCAGGACATTCCCATGGCGGTCAGGTGCGGATTCCTTTTCGTAAACCCCCTGTTTTACCTCTTTATGGCAGAAAATACCCTTCGGGTAAATATCGAGTGGGGAATATGACTCAGTACACAAGTCGTGGTGTCGGGATGGTTAAGCCTAGGTTTCGCTTTGCTTGTCGTCCAGAGATTACGGTGTTTACTTTGAGGAATAGGGCTTGAACTAGTTCGGAATTATGAGTTGGGAGTTCTAAGAGGAGTTGAGCTAGTCTCCTGTTAGCCAGGTAATTGATTTTCGCAACCATTCTTCTAGGTTGGGGTTTTCTTGTAGTTCGCTATCTTGGTTAATTGCGGCGATCGCCTGTTGAATTTCGGTGGGGGTATAAGACAGAGCTAGTAGGGTCATTTCTAGTTCTTCTTGGGTTTCGGCGTTGAGGGAGGTGGCTTCGTCGGGCAGTAGTTCCATCTCGCTTGAGTTCTGCCATTGGCTGAGTTTTCCTTTTAGTTCTAGGGCGATGCGTTCGGCGGTTTTTTTGCCAACTCCTGGGGTTTTGCTGAGGGCTGCGGTGTTGCTGCTAACTACGGCTAGAACAAGGTCGGGGACGGTGAGGGTATCTAGTAGAGCGATCGCTAGTTGGGTACCAATGCCACTAACGCTAATTAATTGCCGAAATAAATCTCGTTCGGTAACTGAGGCAAAGCCAAAGAGGGTATGACGGTCTTCTTGGATTTGCAAATGAGTGGGGATAGTAATGGGTGGCTCGTCGTCGGGGAGCCATTCTTGTTTGGCTTGCAGGTCTTGGGCAAAGCGCGGGGTAACTTGGATTTCGTGACCAATATCATTAACTTCTAGCAGCAGAATGAAGCGATTACTGAAGTTTTGAGCAACGCTAATTATTTTTCCTTTTAAGTAGCCAATTGTCATAAGTTAAATCTTGCTCGACTTCTAATAATTGCGATCAGAAACCTATTGTACTAACCTCGGCAATTTCTGTATCTTTTTATTTTTTAAAAAGATATTAACGGATGCTGGATTTTCTGTTTTTGCACAAAGGTTTAGAGCAAGAAAATCAATTTTTGCTAAAAATGGCTTAAATAATTGTTGTGTAAGGATTTGGAGAGATACTATCTTTGGATGGTCTACTGGTTATGCGGTTCAAGTTTGTTATGAATAAGAAAAAGAAATTTGAGTTCACCGATGAATCAGCAGAAAATTCAATTTCGTTTGAATATGACGATGAAATAGAAGAAGAAATGGATGTCACTTTAGAAAACGGAATTCCAGTTTTATCTGCGAATAGTCAAGCACTTCTGGCTTTAGCTAAGATTTTTATCAAGATGGCAATTTGTGATTATAAAGAAGGTTTTCATCTCCATCTCCCAAAAGATTTTGACGCAGACGAACCAGAAGTAATTAGATGCTTCTTGAAAAAATAACTGTTGTTTCTTCTCAACTAATTTTGTAGGGCGATCGCTTTGGAAATATTCGCGAGTTATTAAGGCGATCGCCATTATTCCGCTTCCAAATTATTTTCCCCAAGAAGCGAGCAACTTAGGCACAAAAAAACACAGGTTCTAATGCCTAGAGTTAGTAGACCTTAGACCCCGTGAGGAGAGTTTAAAGAATCAAAGGCGGGACTGGCTGGAATCGAACCAGCGGCCCAGTGCTTCAGATTTGTGTAAGTTTCCTTACTCTCTGGACTATCTCTTCACCATCGACAATCAGATCCTGATTTAGCCATTAGGTGGTGGCCGTTATGCCATGACAATAAACTTAAAATACTTCTCCGATCTAACCCCGTTGCGTTTTGTCACAACTAGTCTCTGCACCTTCTCTACCAGAGTTCAATAGAGCTTGGCTCAGGATTACCCTATCTAATCAAGACCTTATATATATATCTAAAGATATTAAAAGCATCTAGATACTTTATAGACTGACTAGACTTAGACTTCCCTGAATTTGACCACATTCATAACTAAAGTTTCCCCTAGTATGCCCGATTGTTCAGGAGGCACTTGCTCTATCCTACTGAGCTACAGCCCCGCGATAAACTGTATATTTTGATACAATTTAATAATAAACTGATATTCTATTTTTTTTTACTTAACGAGATTAATTGATGCTTTTGGTATTAAAACTTTACTAAACTAATGAATATTACAATATTGGTTAACTTAAATTAATACTTTTGTAAAAATCTCTACGATAAGGAATATTATTTAGAAACAATT
Organism: uncultured Xenococcaceae cyanobacterium; assembly: GCA_937996665.1. Lineage (GTDB taxonomy): Bacteria > Cyanobacteriota > Cyanobacteriia > Cyanobacteriales > Xenococcaceae > Hyella. Next base: position 9,377 of record CALKUU010000015.1, read on the forward strand.
AAAATTCTAAAAACTTTATTCAAATCTTCAAGGAGACACTAGTTTTGACTCATTTAACTTTATTAGCTGCTGCTTCTATTCCTGCCACTGTTGAGTGGAGTCCAAAAGTTGCAATTGTTATGATTATTTGTAATGTTCTTGCGATCGCTTTTGGTAAATACACAATCAAAAACCAAAATGCTGGACCAGGTCTACCTTCTTCTGAATTCTTTGGTGGCATGGGTTTACCTGCTCTCCTTGGTACCACTAGTTTCGGTCACCTATTAGGTGCAGGTGCAATTTTGGGACTTGCTAGTATTGGTGCTCTTTAAAATCTTGAATACCCGATTTTAAATTCTTAGGTTTAAGGATATTTCTTTTACTTAAACAAATTGAGAGAAAAGCGAACAAGTATTTTCAAGGTATCTCCAAACTTATTTTGATCTTACTTTCGCCTTTTCTCTCACCTATGAAGATGGGCTTGTTACTGACCGAATGATTTTGCTAAGACTAATTATTTCAACAGTTTAGATATTCCTCAATCTTAATTTAGGATGATCTTTGAAACTATGGCTAATTGTTATTTAGTTCCAGTTTTTTAAGAGTATTTTTAGTAAGTTTGAGAATCATTTTTTAATTTCTGCCATGAATTAATTGCCTCTTGATGAACAGTTTGCCAGGGAATGTTATGTTTGCGAGCAAGCTTGGCACAGTCTTCGTATTCGGGTTGAACATTTACTTCTTGTCTTTCTGAATCTTGTTCCCAACTAGCAATTTTGAGATTAATAGCGCCATAGAGAGTATCGACTGCTAGGATTTGGCGATTCAGAATACTTCTAGTTTGACTACGTTCTCTAATTCCTAAAGTTGTCGTTTCCCGAAAAATTATTTGTTTACAAGTCGCAGCAAGCCTTGGATGACAAATCACACTCAACAAAATACCTGAACGAGATTTTTTCATGGTTATTCCTTGAGTGAATACATCTAAAGCCCCTGCTAGTAATAGTTGCTCTAGAGTGTAGGCAATAATCTGAGGATTAAGATCGTCGATTTGTGTTTCTAATACAACTATCTGTTCTTGTTCTAGGTTGATCTGCTTTGGGTTGATGGGGTTAGGGCTTTCTTTAGAGTTAATTCCCCCGTCAGAATTTAAATCAAATTCAGTTTGATGTCCGATCCATAACTGTAGTAGGTTGGGAATCGGTAATTCTAGAGTTCCTGCTCCGAATCCTATTTTTTCGATCTTCATCGCAGGAGGTGAACCAAAATGACTAGCTAGCGTGGTTGCGATCGCAGCTCCAGTGGGAGTTACTAATTCTTTTTCTATGCCATTGCTATACACAGGGATTTTGCGTTTTTTCCATAACTCCAAGACTGCTGGGACGGGGACAGAAAGCTTACCATGAGCAGCTTTAATCATTCCTCCGCCTGTTGGCAAAGCAGAACAATATAGTTCCTCAACTTCTAGCCAATCGAGACCCAAGCAAGTACCGACAATATCGATAATGGCATCAGTGGCACCTACTTCATGAAAATGAACCTCTTCTGGTTCAATGCCGTGAACTGCTCCTTCGGCGATCGCCAATTGTTGAAAAACGGCTAGACTCCATTCTTTAACCCTGACTGGTATTTGAGCAGATTGAATAATTTTGTTTATTTCTGGTAAATGTCTAGTGCCGTGATGATGGTGGTGATGGTGATGTTTTTGCGCAGAATGGGAACTATCAAAATTAGAGTCTCTAGTTAAATTAACTTCAACCTTAGTAGCAATTTGGCTACCCCGATAAACCCGAGCCTGGGTTAATTCATACTCCGAACTTAAACCCAAATTTGCTAGAGAATCTCTGAGATATAGCCAAGGTACACCAACATCTAGCAAAGCAGATAAGCACATATCGCCAGCAATGCCAGTCGGACATTTTAAATAGGCAACTTTTTTCATTGATTGCGACCGTAATTTTGAATCGATATCTTAAATTTGAGTTTCCGCGATTATAAGAAAATGGCAAAAATCTATCAACTTCATCCCCAAAACCCTCAGCAGAGAACAGTAGAGCAAATTACCCAAGAACTAAGACAAGGTTCGGTGATGCTCTACCCTACCGATACAGTTTATGCGATCGGCTGCGATCTAACCTCCAAATCAGCAGTTCAAAAAGTTAGACAAATCAAACAGTTGAGCAACGACAAACCTCTCACCTTTTTGTGTTCGTCTCTTTCTAATATTGCTAGCTACGCTCAAGTTCAAGATCGAGCTTACCGTCTTATGAAACATCTAGTTCCAGGCTCTTATACCTTTTTGCTTCCTGCCACTAAATCAGTGCCCAAATTGGTTTTAAGCCCCAAGCGAAAAACTACAGGAATTAGAGTTCCCGATCACCCAATTTGTCAGGAACTATTGCGATCGCTCAGTAACCCTATTATCTCCACCTCAGCTCACTTACCAGATAAAGAAGGAGAATTTCCCACAGTTGGTGCAGACAAAGCTTTGTTATTTGATAGTCTTGATAATTTGGTAGACATCATTATTGACGATGATGTCGAATCGGGATTTGAAGTCTCTACCATAATTGATTTCACAACAGAAAATCCAGAATTAGTAAGGCAAGGTTTAGGTTGGCAAGCAGCACAAGAATGGTTGGACTTTGTCGCTTAAAGTTACATAAGTTATTATAGAAAAATCTGTGCTAAAAGCTCCACCTACTTCAGTGATTATTATTGAAATCACTTAGATTACTCGATATGTCTTTATTTTTGTCTTTACTCTTAATATTTGTTTTCACAATAGTTTTATTTCTAATTTCCCTGAAAGTTATTGGCTTAATTTTTGAAATCAGGAAAAAGTTTAAAGCTGGTGGTAAGCAAAAATCCTTTACTGTTTTCTCCTTATTGGCTTTATTTGCATCTGGATTAGTTATTAATTTTTTGGTATCGAATCTTTTTCTGTCGCGATTACCACAAGCATCTTTAGTTGGAAATAAATATCGAGTAGTTGCCAATAATATTGCGATTAGTGCAAAAGATTGCAAGAGCATTATTGACAAGATTTATTTAACTGAAAATCAGATTTATAAAGTTGAGAATCACCGATATCTCGAAGGAATTATTCCTGTTTCTAATATCAAAGAAGAATATAAAAAAGGTGCCGCAAAATTGCAATCTGCTGCGGATGAATATGCTCAAATGAAGTCGGCTGAATCAGGAAAGCACTATACTAATCAGATCATTGAAAAAATAGAAAAAAAAGCACAATTATTTAGAGCTAGAACGGAGATAGGGAATAACAAGGAACGTTTTAAAGAAGTAGTTGATCTGTTATCGCAAATGGATCAAGTAACTAGCGATAGACAAAGCATTATTAGTAATATTGAGAAAAAATGTAATGCTTAATCGAAATTAACCGATGACTGATTAATCAATTTAAACAACTTAAGTTAAGACCTTAAATATTCTAACTAGAATATTTAAGGTCTTTTTTAGTTACTTAGTTGAGAAAGTTAAATATAAACTTGAAAATATTAGTTATTTCTAGAAATATAGCTGATCTAAATAAATAACTTTTCACTTATTTGAGCTTCAACAAAGCGTCATTAAGATTGGCAGGAAGCTGTCGAATGATGTTGCCTTTACTTCTATCTAGTCCTACTAGACCTATTCTTGCGGTTAAGAATAGTTCTTGACCGTTTTCTGATTTGATTTCTTGATCCCAGTAAATTCTAACTCCAACCATCTTAAAAAGACGGGTTTTAACAACTACGCTTCTTCCCAGAGTTACGGAGCGATGATATTTCATCGATAGTTCCACTATCGGCAAGTCACAGCCTAAAAAAACTAATTTAGCAAAATCAATTCCTAAGGAAGACAATAGTTCAACTCTGGCTGATTCGAGCCAGGTAAGATAAGTACCATGCCAAACAACTCCTGAATAGTCAGTGTGATGGGGTTGAGCTTTAACTTTATATTCGAACCATTTATCTTCGGGAATATCATGGTTTGTTTCCGAAGAAGGTAATTTTAGCTTTCTAACAATTTCAGAATTATCTTGATTCATATCTTTTTAGGTGAAAAAATTCCAATAAATATTACTTGATTTACTAGTATAGCTGTTAGTTTATTTGCTTAGTTATTTATACTTTATTGCTCCAGATTGAGTTAATAGCTATCGAAATTGGGAACTATTGGTTAAGGCTATTATTTGATAGTAATTTGTAATCGATAATGAACTCTAACCTTCAACCTAATTCAAATCGATCTCAATTAAGTGCTGAATTTGAACAACAAATTCAGCACTTAAACAATAAAATATTTAGCTTAGAAGCAAGCCTAGATAAGCAGAATAAGAAATTAAAAGCCTGTCAACAACGACAACAGGATACAGTACAAGTTTTAGATATTGTTATTAACAATATTCCTCAGTCAGTATATTGGAAAGATCATAGTTTGACTTTTCGTGGTTGTAGTGAGTCTTTTGCCCAAGATCTGAATATTGATGGCGTCGATAACATAATTGGCAAAACAGATTATGACCTTAGTCAAAGTCGTGCCAAAGCTGAGAAAATTCGTTTTGAAGATTTACAAATAATGGAGCTTCGCGCTCCTAGAAAGTGCGTTGTTAGAACCAGAACAAATAGACAAGGCAACAAAGTCTTGTCGGAAATAAGTAAAATTCCTTTAATAAATAATCAGGGTAGTGCTTATGGCATAGTCTGTATTGCTGAGGATCTTGATGCTATTGAGGTTAAAGAACCCATAATTGATTCGTCAGAAAATCTTGCTAGTAATCCTATTGGGATAGCAAATATTGATCCTGATAATGATCGATTTAGCCATGTCAATCAAGAGCTATCCAATATTCTAGGCTATTCGTTAATAGAGTTAAAAGACAAGAATTTTTTGAGTATTTTTCATCCTCAAGATTATTTTAATCTAGTTGATAAGTTGGGTCAGATCAAAGAGCGAAAAATAACTGAACATGTTACGAAAATACGTGCTCAGAATCAATCAGGGAATTTTATCTGGGTTGAAATAATTTTGTATTGGAATAAATTAACTTCTGAAGAAAAGTTTATTTCTCTAGTTCTTAAAGATATTGGTCGGAAAGAGGAGAGCCAAATAAATCGTCAGAAAGAAAAAGTTTTTTTCCGTGACAAGCTACGACAATTGCAAAAAGATAATTTGTTAGTGGGGGAATTGCTGCGAACTCCAGCCATTATTAGAGGAGAAACAAAACCTGCTTTAGCTAAAGTTGCTAAGGCGATCGCTACCCATTTATCAGTTCAACAAGTAAGTATTTGGTCTTCGGGGGGAAGTAGTAATGGCTTTGATTGTGATGTTTTTTATGATTTGAAGTCGGCTCAATGTTTTTATCCAAACAAGGAATCGGTCTTTAGAGATCTAATCGAATCTCAATTACTTAATACCGAAGGTCTAATCAAAATTGATGATTTTAATTTAGATCCCAATCTTAAGTCCTATTTTCAGAAGCATCAGATCGCCTCAATTATGAATATTTTTGTCGTCAGTACTGACAAAAAAATGGGGGTGATTTCTCTAAGACAGACCGGTGAGCTTAGGGTTTGGACGCCAGAAGAAAAAATCCTTTTAACGGCGATCGCTAATATTTTGGCTTTTCTTTTTGAAGGAAAAAAACAAATTGCTGAAAATAAACTAATTTGGCAAAAATATAGACGAGCAATTGTCAAAGATAAACTTGTTACCAAGATTTTTCAAAGCTTGGGAAATGACGGGATTTTTGAGAAGATTGTCAATCTATTTGGCAAAGCTTTTAATGTTGATCGTTGCTATTTTGTTACTTATGAGGGCATTATTGCTGCTGATGCCCCAATTGTTGCCGAATATATAACCCCAGGATTCTCGCGGATCTCAGATGTACAAATTCCGGTCAAGAATAATCTTTATTTGGGGGCTATTTTTGCACAAGATGGTGCAGCCAATTTTCCTGATGTTTATAAAAGTAATTTACTTGAACAGGCAACGGAAATTTATAGTCGATTTCAAGTTAAATCTTTGCTGGCAGTTCGCACTGTTAACAAAGGTGAAATAAATGGCTGTCTGAATTTTCACCAATGTTCGGATCATCGTAGTTGGACTGATCATGAAATTAATTTGATCGAGACTTTAGCTAACCGCTTAGGTATAATTCTTGCTCAAACTAACTTAATTAAAAAAAGGGAAACTCAGTGTCAACGGCTCAAGCAACATAACCACAAGTTAACTAGACAATTAGCCATTATCGAGACCAGTTCTGACGGAATGGGAATGTTGCAAGATGGCAAATTTATTTATCTTAACCAAGCTTTTGTTGAATTGTTTGGCTATGATGATCGCCAGGAATTGATCGGGAAAAATTGGCTGAGCTTTTATCGCTCAGAACAAATAAGTGAAATTAAGGCAGAAGCCTTAGCAATTTTAGATCAGCTAGGTTCTTGGCGCGGAGAATTGAAGGCGATTAATAAGCAAGGCAGTATTTTTGATACGGAAGTAACTTTGACGGTTAACTATGATCACAATATCATTTGTGTTTGTCGTGATATTACCGAAAGAAAGCAGGCAGAAATATTTTTAGATAAAAGACTCCAAAGAGAATTATTGCTTAGTCAAATTACCTATGAAATCCGTCAAAGTATTGACAGTCAAAGCATTTTTCAAATTGCAGCGACCCAAATTGGGCTGGCTTTCCAGGCGAATCGTTGCGGAATTTATAGCTATGATATTGAGTCAACCAAGACAATTCCCTTGGTTGCTGAACATCTAGCCGCAGGCTTTGAGTCTTTATGGGGAACAGAAATCTTAGTTCAAGGCAATATTTATTTAGAGTCCGTTTTAGAATATGATCGGGCAATTTCTTTTCCCAATGTCTATCAAGAATCTTTATTGCAAGAATTATCTTTAGTTTGCCAAAAAATGCAGCTAAAATCTTTGCTGGTGATTAGGACTTCTTATCAAGGTAAACCCAATGGTTTTATTGAAGTTCACCAATGCGATCGCTATCGCGTCTGGACAAAAGAAGAAATCGATCTGTTAGAGGAAGTTGCGGTTCAAGTGGGGATTGCTTTGGCTCAAGCGGAATTATTAGAAAAAGAGCAAAAACAACGTCAAGCTTTAGAGGTTGCTAAGAGAGAAGCTGAACTAGCAAATAGTGCAAAAAGTGAATTTTTAGCCAAAATGAGTCATGAATTAAGAACCCCCCTTAATGTCATCATCGGCTTTAGTCAATTAATGAGACGACAGTCAGAAGTTAGCCCCAAACAAAAGGAAACCCTTGATATTATCAACCGTAATGGTGAACAGCTTCTGAATTTGATTAATGATGTTTTGGATATGTCCAAAATTGAAGCGGGAAAAATAGAATTAAACGAGATCAGCTTCGATCTACCCGAAATGTTGCATAATCTTCGGGCTATGTTCTGGTTGCAAGCTAGTTCCAAAAATATTGATTTAGTGCTTAATCTTGACAGTAGTCTTCCTCGTTATGTAAACAGCGATCGCCAAAAGCTACGCCAAATTCTGATTAATTTACTCAATAATGCTATTAAATTTACTGATCGAGGGAATGTAACTCTTGCGGTGAAACCGCTTGATGCGGTTCAGGGAGATAAAGCAGTTTCTAAAGCTAAGATTAATATTCTGTTTGAAGTAATTGATACTGGTGCAGGGATTGGCGCAAAAGAACTAGATAATTTATTTGAAGCTTTTACCCAAACAGATAGTGGCAAAAAATCTAATCAAGGAACAGGTTTGGGCTTGGCGATTAGTAAAACTTTTGTTGAGCTTTTGCAGGGTCAGCTAATGGTAAACTCTCAGCAAAATCAAGGTAGTACTTTTAGTTTTACGCTCCCCTTAGAAACTACAGATATTGGCACTGAACAAATTACTAAGGAGCAAACAGTAATTGGCATTGCACCTCAGTCGGGAACTCGTCGGATCTTGATTGTTGATGATTCAGAAAATAGTCGAATCTTGCTCTCAAGCTTGCTCCAAGATGTGGGCTTTGAAGTTAAACAGGTTGCCGATGGTGCAACTGCGATCTCAATTTGTCAACAATGGCGGCCAGATTTAATTTTTATGGATATTCAGATGCCGCTGATGGATGGTTCTCAGGCGATCGCTAAGATCAAACAATTAGCCGCAGAAACAAACTGTTGCGAACCAGTCATCATCGTTATTACTGCTAATGGTTTCAAGTTCACCTTACAAGAATTGGCCAAGATCGATTGTCACGATCTAATTCATAAGCCTTGTTCTGAAATCAAAATCTTGACTTTAATTGCCAAATATTTGCAAGTTGAATATCTTTACCAAAGTGATAATGTTTTGAGTGAAACAGCAGAAACTCAGTCTCACCAAGAAGTTTTTGATCTCAAAATGGTTAAACAAAAATTGTCTCAACTAGAAGCAGATACCTTAGATGCTCTCTATCAAGCAAGCCTTTGTCTAGATGAAGAACTAACAGCCAACGTTATCAATAAGATTAACGCGGAAGATCAAGATCTGGGTCAATGGCTCAATCATCATTTAGGGAATTTCCAATTTGAGGACATTATCGAAAAGATCGAAACTGTTTTGGAGATTGAAACCTAATTCAAAAATAAATAGGCTAAAAACAAATTATGAAAATAGAGTTATTGTTCGTTTAGTTAATATTTTTGCTATCACCTCCTGAATCAAACCAATTAATTACGGTTTTTTATTCAAACCACCATACTCAAAGTTTATCGATAAGATCTTAGCCAATATGATACCTGTCAAAACCATCGAAACCTCTCTTTCTACAACCAACATCCTGATCGTTGATGACAAGGTAGAAAATCTCGATCTATTGGCTCAAATTTTAAGAGAACAAAGCTATAAGGTTCGGCTAGCAACAAACGCCAAAATTGCGCTGAAATCAGCCAAGATAGCTTCTCCCGATCTTATTTTGCTGGATATTAATATGCCAGAGATGAATGGCTATGAGCTTTGTCGTCTGCTAAAAAAGGAAGAAAAGACCCAGGATATTCCTGTGATTTTTCTCAGTGCTTCTGGTCAAACTTTTAATAAAGTAGAAGCCTTTGCTGTCGGGGGAGTTGACTATATTACGAAGCCTTTTGATATTAGCGAAGTGGTTATTCGGATTGAAAATCAATTGAAGCTTAAAGCGGCGCAGGCAAAAATAATTGAATTAAACACTAATTTAGAGCAAAAAATTCAGCAACGTACCGCTCAACTGAAAGCAGAAATAGAGCGCAGAGAAAGAGCGCAAGCAGAAATATTAAGAATCGCTCTGCACGATACCCTAACCAATTTGCCCAATCGCAATTGTTTTCGGCAACGACTCGAATTAGAAATGGCAACGACCAATCAAGATCCTGATTATCAGTTTGCGGTGATTAGTCTTGATTGTGACAATTTTAAGATTATTAATGACTCTTTGGGTCATAATGTTGGCGATCGCCTATTACAAGCGATTCCCACCAGAATTAAGTCTTGCCTTCCTGATGGTAGCTTTTTAGCTAGATTAGGTGGCGATAAATTTATTATTCTGTTGCCCAATTTACAGGGTTTGAAGATTCCAATCCTGATTGTAGAAACAATCCAGCAAAAATTGAAATCTCCTTTTCGCGTTAATGAGCGAGAAATTTACTTAAATATTAGTTTTGGGATCGTTTTGGGCACCTCAGAATATAGTCAAGCTGAAAATATTTTGCGAGATGCCAATCTGGCGATGTATCAAGCTAAAGCTCTAGGAAAAAGGCAATATCAAGTCTACAACAACCACATGTATCAACACGCTATCGAGCGTTTACAGTTGGAAACCGATTTAAGAAAAGCTTTAGTTAATCAAGAATTTATTGTTTACTATCAACCTATCGTTAATCTCCGTACTGGTTATATTTCTGGCTTTGAAAGTTTGGTTCGCTGGCAGCATCCCGAAAAAGGAATTATTCCTCCTAACAAATTTATTCCCGTTGCCGAAGAGACTGGCTTGATTATTCCTTTAGGTTGCTGGATTTTAAAAGAAGCCTGTCAGCAAGTTTTTAATTGGCAGGCAAAATATCCTGAATTTAATTCCTTAACAATTAATGTCAATGTTGCTGTTCAGCAGTTTTCTTATAGCGATTTACTTAAAGATGTAGATCAGATCTTGGAAGAAACCAATTTAAATTCTAAGTACTTAAGGCTAGAGATCACTGAAAGTGCCATTATGAAAAACAGTGAGCTTGCCCTGCATACATTTGAAGAATTAAAAGCCCGAGATATCAAAATTTGTATTGATGATTTTGGTACTGGCTATTCCTCATTGAGTTATCTACACAAGTTTCCTGTTGATAATCTCAAAATTGATCGCTCCTTTATCAATAGAATCGAAAGTATTGCCAAAAGAAATAAAATTATTGATTCTGTCATTAATTTGGGTCATCATCTAGACTTGAGCGTCACCGCAGAGGGAATTGAAACTGTAACCCAACTTGATTATGTCCGAGACACTGACTGCGAGTATGGACAGGGTTATTATTTCTTTCCGCCCATGAGTGCTCAAGATATTGAGAGTAAGGGTCTATTAGCTCAGAAAAAATCCTTATTTTAACCTTGCGAGTGAAAGTCCCGCGCTCTAATCTTTGATTGAGCGTCCCTAAAGGGATACCGCTACGCATATCGGGATGAAAACGAGCCACGGGTTTATTGGTCATAACCTTAAACTTTGGAGTTGAAAACTTTATGAATCAAGGGTTTCAGTCGCTGTATAATATAGATGTGCGTAAAATCTAGCTATAAATCGCTGTAACTTCGTACAAAGCAGAACCTTGATAATTTGGAATATGGGGTTCGACAAAGTAGCTTTGTCGGTAAAATTCCAAGCGGATAAAGAAATACTTGTATTCTCAAATACGCATATACCGATGGTCTATCGGAGAAAGTGAATTGACTGTCAAATAGTCGGTCTGTCGGGGAATTGTGATAGCTGTCATGATTTTAGATAAGAGGCTTGGGGCAGTAAGATTCATCTCGCGAGGGATGAAGCCAGCACTCTATCGCTTGCGATGAGTGTCTGGAGTAGTCACCGAATTGTAATTACTATCAAAAAAACAACCAAAATTAACCCAATCCTCCTCCTGATAATCGGAATGCTGGCTGTTTCTAGCTCGGCGATTTGGATTCGTCTGGCAATGCAAACCGCAGATAACCATACTCTAGAATTTAGCCTCTTTTTAGCTGCATCTCGCTTGTTGGTTTCTGCTTTGATCTTGCTTCCCTTTAGTCGTAAATTTCAACTTAGCCAAATTAATTCTTCGACCTTTTTGGCTGCGGCGATCGCGGGTCTTTGTTTAGCGATTCATTTTGCGAGTTGGGTGTCTTCTCTGGCTTTTACCTCAATTACCGCCTCTACCACCCTAGTAACCACTACACCTATTTGGGTGGCTCTCTATTCGCGTTTTTTTCTCAAAGAAAAACTAAGTAAAACAACCTTAGCTGGTATTGGCATTTCTTTTGCAGGTGGAATAATTATTGCTTTTACTGGTTCAGAGGCGATCGCTAGGGGGAATAATCCTCTTGTGGGTAATGGTTTAGCTCTATTTGGAGCAATTATGGTTAGTGCCTATTTACTCTTAAGTAATAAAGCACAAAAAGCAGGATTGAGTATTGGCAATTTTGTCTTGATTGCTTACTCTACAGCGGCGATGTTTTTGTTGCCAGTCATCATAATTTTGCAAGTTAGTTACAAAATTGACTACAGAGGATATAACCCACAGGTATATTTGTACGTAATCTTGATGGCAGTAGTCTGTCAGCTAATTGGGCATACTAGTTTTAATTGGGCTTTACAGTCTATTTCTCCAACCTTTGTTGCTCTGGTTGTTTTATTAGAACCAGTAATTGCTGGGACAATAGGAGTTTTTGTTTTTCGTGAAATACCACCAATCCAAACAGTTTATGGCGGATTTGTCTTGATCGTTGGCATAATTTTGGCGGTAGTGAGGAAACAGAATTGACACCTTCTCAATCAAAAAATACTTAATGACGTATTATCACGGAATTATTTAAATATCAAATGATTTTGATAACTAGAGCTTATTTTTCGTTAAAATATTTTTAAGAAACAGGGTTTAGGATTACTTTGTATGACAGATACTTCCTCAATGAAGAAAAAAATACTGGCAACAGAAAATGAATCTACTTCAGGTTTATCTGAGTCACAACTAATTCTTGTTAAACCAGAACCCGATAACCAGATTCACATCGAACCATCCAATTCCAATTTAACTGATCTTAGTCTGCCTCCTAATTTGCCTATCTTGGGTGCTATAACAGCGATCGCAATTGTAATAATTACTCTTTTGTGGCAACAATATCAAAAGTATTT
>CALKUU010000016.1 GCA_937996665.1 uncultured Xenococcaceae cyanobacterium
TGGTGGTAGATAACCGCTAATTCTGCCTGGATGAGGACGGAAATTCTGGTCGGGGTCTTCGGCATTAATACGACACTCGATCGCATGACCCTTCAGCACAATATCCTTTTGAGAAAACCTTAACTTCTCACCCTGAGCAACCCGAATCTGCTCAGCAATTAGATCCAAACCTGTAACTACTTCCGTGACAGGGTGTTCTACTTGGATACGAGTATTCATTTCCATAAAATAGAAATCCCCCGACTTATCTAGTAGAAACTCAACAGTTCCCGCCCCCACATAATTAATCGACTTAGCAGCCTTAACCGCAGCCTCACCCATTTTTGCTCGTAACTGAGGATTAAGCGCACAACAAGGAGCTTCTTCTAATAACTTTTGATGCCGACGTTGGATCGAGCAATCCCTTTCTCCTAAATGCACCACATTCCCATGACTATCCGCCAAAATTTGAAACTCAATATGACGCGGACATTCAATAAATTTCTCTAGATAAACCCCACCATTACCAAAAGCTGCCTCTGCTTCTCCTTGAGCAGCCCGAAACAAGCTTAGAAGCTGATCTGGCTCGCGCACAAGTCGCATACCTCGACCACCACCCCCAGCAGTGGCTTTGATCATTACCGGATAACCAATTTCTCGGGCTTTAATGATCGCCTCTTGCTCATCCTTTAATAAACCCTTACTCCCAGGAACAGTCGGGACTCCTGCTTGCTGCATCGTTTTTTTAGCAGTCGCCTTATCCCCCATTGCCAACATCGCTTCTTTGGTGGGGCCGATAAAAGTTAAATCATGATCAGCGCATATTTCTGCAAAACTAGCATTCTCAGCCAAGAACCCATAACCAGGGTGAATTGCTGTTGCATTGCGAGTCAGCGCAGCCGCAATGATATTGGGAATATTTAGATAGCTTTTCCCTGAGTGAGGTGGGCCTATACATACACTCTCATCTGCCAGTTGAACATGGAGAGCCTGATGATCGATGGTGGAATGAACTGCTACGGTTGCAATGCCCATCTCGGTACAGGTGTGCAAAATCCGTAAAGCAATTTCGCCGCGATTCGCAATTAAAATTTTGTCAAACTGCATATAAGAGCGCAATCAAATAATGGAGTCAGAGCAAGCTCTGGGTTTTCTCAAAAGAACTCATCTCTCATGGTTTTTTCTAGAGATGGCTTTCGACTTGTCTATCATAGATCGAGTTGTGTCTAAAACCCAGAATTAGGGACAATTAAAAATAGTCTGAATGATATACCTAGATTTAGGTTCGGAAAAACTGCTTAGCATAGATTAATTTTGACTTTCTTTGCTTGGTGGGCGATCGCTACTCCAAGCCCACCAAGAAGTTTCACACTCACACAAATAAAACTCTTGCCATTTACGACCAAAAGTTGAATCGATAACTGGCGCACGACGATTTAACCAAACTCCGACAGCACTCTCTGCTTTGGCTTTGCAATTAGGACACAAAAAATCCAGAGAATGCTTAGCCTGATTAGTCCATTCTGGCGGATTTACCGAAAAAGCGTCCATAAGTTAGACCCACAAATTAAATTTCCGAGAGAAGTTAATTCTACTTGAGTTATGTCGCCTAAGTTGTTACCAAACAGGATATAACCTTAAGAAGGGCTAGCCTCTAACATTAATTTCGAACGCTTCATCTGATTAGGTATTTCAATCGGATAGTCACCAGTGAAACAAGCAGAGCAAAAATCAAGAGGATTTTGGTGAGTAACTTTGAGCATTCCTTCCCAACTAAGATAGTTTAATGTGTCTACACCTATTTGCTTCTCAATCTCTTTTACTGACTTAGTTGCCGCAATTAAATGATCTTGGCTATCGGTATCGATTCCATAAAAACAAGGATGAGTTACGGGTGGAGAAGAAATCCGCATATGAACCTCTTTGGCACCGGCTTCTCTCAGTGCTTTGATAATTTTGCTGCTAGTCGTTCCCCGCACAATTGAGTCATCAACAATAATAATTCGTTTACCTGCGATCGCATCTCGCATCGGATTTAGTTTCATCTTGATGCCAGTCTCTCTCATTCCCTGAGTAGGCTGAATGAAAGTACGTCCTACATAGCGATTCTTAATTAGACCTTCCCCGTAGGAAACCCCAGATGCACGAGAAAAACCAATCGCCGCTGGTATTCCCGAATCGGGAACCCCCATCACCATATCAGCCTCGACAAAAGATTCTTCTGCTAACTGCTCTCCCAGGCGCAAACGATAACGATACAAATTCTCGCCATGCATAATGCTATCTGGACGAGCAAAATAAATCATCTCAAAAATACATAGTTTTTTGTCTGGGTTTTGCGCCCAATGAAAAGAAGCTAGACCAGACTCAGTAATCCAAACCAACTCCCCTGGTTCTACATCCCTAAGATATTTTGCTCCAATAATATCTAGACCACAGGTCTCTGAAGATAGGACATAGCGAGGAGTCTCTCCTTCGAGAACACCAATTACCAAAGGTCGAATTCCTTGAGGGTCTCTTGCACCCATCAAGCCATCAGGAGTACCAATTACCAAACTATAAGCACCCTGGCATTTCTGAAAAGAACTCATGGCTGCTTCGAGCCAATCTTTACCAGCATCTACTTCATCGGCGATCGCGATCGCAATCATTTCCGAGTCGGTTGTGGTCATAAAGCTACGGTCTTTTTTCGTCAACTTCTCTCTTAGCTCTAGAACATTGACCAGGTTGCCGTTATGAGCCAAGGCTATTTTGCCCAAACGAGTATCAAAAACTGCTGGCTGAGCATTAGCTTTATGACTCGACCCCGTTGTCGAATAGCGGGTGTGACCAACCCCAGTATGACCAAGTAACTGCTCCAAAACATCTTCGCTAAATACCTGGGAAACTAAACCCATGTCTTTGTAGCAAAAAAACTGATTGTCGCCAAAAGTAGCAATTCCAGCCGACTCCTGACCACGATGTTGCAGCGCATAAAGACCAAAATAGGTTAACTTAGCTACTGTCCTTCCAGGTGCGTAAACCCCAAAAACACCACAAGCTTCTTCTGGCTTATCAGGTCTATGGTCAGACAAAGAATTATGCTCCAAGTCGGGAAGTTGATAGTGCATCATCCGATTTGTTTTTCCTCTTGGGGATTGTTGATATTAAAGAGTTTCTGGAAACTAATTAAGCTAATAACTTTTTTCGAAGTATTCCGACTAAAAGCAATCACAGTCTGTTCTGTATTGCCTTATACCAGATTTTTTTAATGTCACTAATCTTAACATTAATCAAGCTTAAATTATCCTTAGTTGTAATTTCCAAGTTTGATTTTGGCTCAGTAGTCGAACCAATTCGGCACCAATTATGAGATAAAGTTGCAGTTAGATAAGCTTCCCATTCTTCCACTTTATCAGAACTCACCGACACCAAAATACGATTTCCCCCTTCCCCAAACAACACTTCATCCAGACGTTGACTTTCAGAAATCTCCAAATTGAGATGTGCACCAATCTCATTACCAATACAAGACTCTGCCAAAGCAACAACTAAACCACCCTCTCCACAGTCATGAGCAGAGTTGATTAAACCCTGACGGATTCCTTGACGGCAAGCTGACTGCACGAGCTTTTCTAACTCAAAATTGATCTCGGGAGGCTTCCCTGCCACAGTGTTGTGAATGGTAGCTAAATATTCAGAAGCACCCAAGGTGACAGAAGAATTTTGAGAGTCAGAGCTAGAACCCAAAAGATAAATAGCATCACCCTGATTTAGCCAAGACTGTCCGCAAACTTTGCTCAAATCAGGCACTAGTCCCACCATGCCAATAACTGGAGTCGGATAGATTGGTTGCGGCGTACCTTCAGAATTTAAAGTCTCGTTATAAAGAGAAACGTTTCCTCCAGTAACAGGAGTTTTCATCTCTCGACAGGCATCAGATACGCCCTTGCAAGCATTGGCAAGTTGCCAATAGCCAATCGGTTTCTCAGGACTACCAAAGTTAAGGTTATCGGTAACAGCGATCGGCTCTGCACCCACACAGCTCAAGTTACGAGCAGCCTCAACCACGGCATATTTTGCCCCTTCATAGGGGTTGAGATAGACATAGCGAGGATTGCAATCGGTAGTAGCTGCAACCCCTGTATTGCATTCACCTGGTTTACTAGCAATTGGTCTAACTCTGATTACCGCAGCATCAGCTCCCCCTGGCAACAGAACCGTATTGTTCTGCACCTGATGATCATATTGACGATAAACCCAATGCTTAGAGGCGATCGTCGGTGTATCGAGCAATTTCCCTAAAATGTCATTCCAACTTAGATAGTCTTCGCCGACAAATAAACCCTGATAATCGCAAGCGGGTAGACTTGCTGGTGACCAAGCCCAAGCTTGTTGGGCATATTCAGGAGCTTCAGCCAATAGCTCTCGGTGATAAATTGGTGTATCTTCTGAGAGGGCATTAGCAGGAACATTGGCAGCAACTTCTCCTTTAAACAGAATTCTGACAATTTTTTCTTCAATTACCTCACCAGCGACAACTGCATGAAGACCCCAACGGTGGAAAATATCGATTAGTTCTTGTTCTCTGCCTTTTTCGCCGACGAATAACATTCGCTCTTGGGACTCAGAAAGTAGATATTCATAAGGGATCATGCCTGGTTCGCGAGCTGGAATTTTATCTAGATCTAGCTCAATTCCTACATTTCCTTTCTCTGCCATCTCCGCAGTCGAACAGGTTAGCCCCGCAGCACCCATATCTTGAGCAGCGACAACCGCTCCAGTTTTAAAGGCTTCTAGGCAAGCTTCGACTAAAGATTTTTCGAGAAAAGGATCGCCGACTTGCACCGCAGGGCGATCGTCCATCGATTCATCGGTCAGCTCGGCACTAGCAAAACTAGCACCTCCCATCCCATCACGACCTGTAGTCGAACCAACATAAATGACCGGGTTACCAATTCCTGATGCCCCCGATTTGACAATCTCGTCAGTCTCCATCAGACCTAGCGCCATGGCATTAACCAACGGGTTACCAGAGTAGGCAGGATCGAAGTAAACTTCTCCCCCCACAGTAGGCACACCAATGCAATTACCGTAGTGACTAATTCCTTCAACTACCCCATTAAAAATTCTTCTGGTTGCTGCATCTTCGAGGTTACCGAAACGTAGGGAATTAAGAATAGCGATCGGTCTTGCACCCATCGTAAAAATATCTCGCAAGATCCCGCCAACACCAGTGGCTGCTCCCTGAAAAGGCTCGACAGCAGAAGGATGATTATGTGACTCAATCTTAAAAGCTAGTCTTAACCCATCACCAAGATCTACTACTCCCGCATTTTCCCCTGGCCCAACCAAAACGCGATCGCCTGTGGTGGGGAACTGACTTAATAACGGACGAGAATTTTTGTAGCAACAGTGCTCTGACCACATGACACCAAACATCCCCAGCTCGGCTTTATTGGGATGACGACCCAGCCTAGAGACTATTTCTTGATACTCATCAGGTTTGATTCCTTCTGCTGCAATTTCTTTCGGGGAAAAGGGAGTAGTCTCTGTCATTTGTAATCAGGGAAATTATTGAAGACAGGACTTATTCTAGCGGATTATGATCGATCAAATTCCAGATTTAAAAGGTTCTTGGAATTAATTTGGATTAGGCGGATTATGGATAAGTTATGAGCGATCGCAACAGAGTATAAAAGACCATAGTTTTTTGTTTTGAACACATTGCCTAAAATGCTACGGAGAGTTTACGTTAAGCTAAAAATCATTCCTTTTTCCTCTCTTGTTGTTAGCGCCATAAATCCAGAAAAAACATGAATCCAGAAAATCCAGAAGTAGTCGTAATTGGTAGCGGTATTGGTGGTTTGTGTTGCGCTGCTTTGCTAGCAAAATATGGTTTGCAAGTCACTGTTTGTGAAAGTCATTCTATAGCTGGTGGTGCTGCCCACAGTTTTGAGAAAAACGGCTACAAATTTGATTCAGGGCCTTCTTTGTATTCAGGGATGTCTTATTCTCCTTCGACCAATCCACTCAAACAAGTATTGGACGCAATTGAAGAAGATGCGGAATGGCTCAACTACGATGTTTGGGGCTGTTTACTGCCAGAAGGCAGATTTGATATGGCTGTGGGAGCAGATGACTTTTGCCGAATACTTCAAGAATTAAGAGGAGATGACGCAATCGAGCAGTGGCGTAAGCTGCAAGACACGATGAAACCTCTAGCAGATGCGGTTAATGCAATTCCACCTTTGGCAATTCGTTATGACTGGGCA
>CALKUU010000017.1 GCA_937996665.1 uncultured Xenococcaceae cyanobacterium
ATCGGAATTAAGGATGTTTTAAATAACCAAGCATCACTCAAAGAAGCAGGTTTTCAACCTATGACTAAACTTGATCTCTTAACATCAGGAACTATTCCGCCTAACCCACTATCTTTATTAGATTCAGACGAAATGGGAGAATTGGTTGCCAAAGCTCGCAAAGATTACGACATCGTCTTAATTGATGCTCCCCCTTTGCCAGTCACTGCCGATGTTTTAACCCTAAGTAAATTAGTTGATGGTATTTTGTTTGTCAGCCGTCCTGGGATAGTAGAAAATGAAAGTGCCGAATTAGCTATGGAAGCTTTGGACTCAACGGGGCAAAAAGTTTTAGGTATGGTCATCAATGGAGTTGGCAGCAAGGAATTTGACCGTTACTCATATTCCTCTAAATATGGAAAACGCTACTTTTCAGCTTCTAAATCACCTAAAAAGGCTAATTCAAAAGCAATTACTGCCTAGTTCGATCTTTCCGCTTAATTAAAAATGCTGTATCTAGTCAACTGTTGACGAACTTATTTATTAATTCTTCTGTAACAGTTGGCTTTATGCTGTTTTATATTGGCTATTTCTTCTGATTCAATGTTTACAAACTTTTACTCCTTACTAGGACTCTTCGAAGCGCTTTATGTGCGGGGCTCCTTATTTCTTTTCTCCTCTGCATTGTTGCCACTACTTATTTCTGGTGGAATAAGTGAGGGGGATGGAGTCGATATTACCTCACTTGACTTGTCTTTAATTGCCAAGATTAATTTATTAATTTATTTGGTCGCAGTGGCACTAATTATTCTACGTTGGAAAAGAACTCTAATTTTTGCAAGCAAATCAATTTGGTTCTATCCCTTCTTAATATTCGCCTCTTTTTCCTATTTTTGGTCGTCTTTGCCGTCAACAACTTTTAAAGGAGTTATTTACGCATTAGGAACAACTGCCTTCGGAGTCTATTTTGCTAGTAGATATACGATCAGAGAGCAATTAAACCATCTAGCTTGGACTTTAGGTACTATTATGTGCCTTAGTATAGTTTTTATAGTGGCGCTTCCCCATTATGGTCTGATGGGAGGAGTTCATGAGGGAGCCGCAAGAGGGATTTATATCCATAAAAATGTTTTTTCTCCAATGGTCGTTTTATCCGTAATTGTTTTCTTTTTGAAAGCGTTGGATGCAAGAGAGAACAAACGCTTGATGTGGGGATTTTTTATTGTCAGCATCGCCCTAGGGATCATGTCTAGATCTAGTACAGCTCTAGGACTTATGTTTGTAATGCTTGCTTTTTGCCTCGGATTCCATGTATTTCGCTGGCGATATGAAGTCTTAACACTAGCTCTTCTTTCAATCTTAATCGTAGGAGTTGCCGGATTTTTGTGGTTTGTAGAGTTTGGTGGTGCTGAGCTATTATTTGGGGCCTTAGGAAAAGATGCAACCCTATCTAGTAGGACAGAAATTTGGTCTTATGTTATGGATTCCATCCAAAGAAAGCCTTGGTTTGGTTATGGGTTACTGGGTTTTTGGAATGGTCTAGATGGCCCTTCTGCTTACGTATTAAGAGCAATGCGAGTAAAAGTTCATTACTCACATAATGGATTTTTGGATATGTACTTAAGTTTTGGTCTAATCGGATTTTCTCTATTTATTAGCAATTTTCTTTTGGTTATCAAAAAATCCTTGTATTTGCTCAGAAGTAGTAATGCGATAGAAGGATTTTGGCCTCTATTGTGGATGACTTATATGATCTTAACAAACCTCACAGAGGGAAATATACAAAACCTCAGTTCGATGACTTGGGCTTTATATACAACAGTTGCATTTTCTCTTGCTAGTATTAACCTAAAAAAGGCTGACTATCTTGCATAGATAAATCCTAAATTTTGAGTTAGCTTTTGTTCTTATCTATCTGAATTTCACATGATTTCCAGCTTAAGACAAGAGAAGAGAATTATAGTTATTGCTTGTTTTTTTTAATTACTTACTTAAAAGCTTAGAGTAAGTAATTTTCTCATTAACAAAATACGTCTTAGTAAGTATAATCATTGTTCAATCTAAAGCTAATTGACTAAAATCGATTGCGAAATTAGAGTAATTGGCTCAGTAAACATTTATAGAGTTAATTACTTATGGGTTTCTATAGATAAAATAACTTACCCAAAAAGATAGTCCATATCTATATCCCCTCATGTGTTTCGTAGCTATCAATAATTCTAAAAAGTAATGAACTTAAACACGATTAAGGACAAGATTGCTGCGATCACGAAAAAAGGCTTATTTAAAGATGCTTCATGGATGTTAATCGCCAGGTTAATCAATGTAGTAGTCCAAGCTGCCTACTTTGTTATTGTTGCACGTGCGCTGGGAGCAGAAAATTATGGCTCCTTTGTTGGGGCAACATCCTTGGCTTCACTATTTTTCCCCTTTGCTGCTTTAGGTAGTGATAGTGTTCTGGTTAAAGAAGTCTCCGTAGATCGTAAGTTATTTTCAAGTTACTGGGGCAATACATTACTTGTCTTATCTACCAGTAGTATCGGAATTATTGCATTTTTACTATTGATATCTCCCTTTATATTTTCCAATAGTATTTCTCTCTCAACGATCGCTCTCCTTCTAATCGCGGACCTATCCTGTTTAGGATTAATTGAAGCTAGCAATAAAGCTTTTAGAGCAGTTGACTTAGTCCCCAAAACTGCTCAACTAGTAGTACTTAATACTGCGGCTAAACTCGTCGCCGCATTGTGTTTAGTATTCTTTGTCAAACCTTCAGGATCGGCTACTCATATTGGCATAAATACTTGGGCACTTCTCTACTTAGTCAGCTCAATTTCAGTTAGTATCGTAGCAGTTATTACGGTTAATGCCTTAGCAGGAAATCCTAAACTCAATTTATCGAGAATTCGTTCAGATATAAACCAAGGAATTTATTTCTCGATCGGTTTCTCCGCTAATAATATCAATAGCAACATCGATAAAACAATGCTTGCAAGCATGGCAAGCCTAGATGCAACTGGTATTTACGGTTCTGCATATCGCTTCATCCACATAGGTACGGTACCTATTTTATCTTTATTCAATGCTACTTATCCCCGATTTTTTCAGCACGGAAATAAGGGAGTTAGAAACTGCTTTAATTTTGCCAAGAAGCTTTTGCCACCCCTTATTGGCTATGGGATTTTCAGCATTATTGCCTTCCAAGTTTTTGCACCTTTGATTCCCAAAATTTTGGGTGCTGAATATGAAGGTGCTGTTACGACATTACGTTGGCTTGCCCCCCTTCCAGCAATGATTGCTTTGCAGTTTGTAGCAGCCGATACTCTCACCGGTTCTAATCACCAAAAAGCACGTAGCTATTTACAGGTAGCTGCGGCAATCATCAATGTTATTTTAAATTTGTGGCTAATTCCTCGCTATGGTTTATTTGGAGCTATTTGGGCAACGCTTGCTTCGGATAGTCTCAAGTTAATTGGTTTATGGACAATTTTATTTTTTATACATCGTGCAGAACCCAAAAAATACAGTATTGTAGATGATCGCTAGTCCATTAGCTTAGTTAAAGAATCAGCAAAAACCTAGCCCAACAACCTGAAAAATTAATCAGGCTGAATTCCAGAACCGACTGGGGCAGTAGACTGCAAATTCAAATCTGGATGATCCCCAATAATTTGTCCCACATTCCATTCATTACGAATCAAGAGAACTGGTCTTTCCCAGGCATCTTTAACCGTCATCGTATTGAAAATTCGTCCTGACTTTTCCAGAGCTTCCCAACCGCCACCAACCCAACGAGCAACGCTATAGGGTAATGCTTCTAGGGAAGTTTCTACGTTATATTCATTACTTAGGCGAAACTGAACTACCTCAAACTGAAGTTGACCAACTGCGGCGAGGATCGGTTCACGTTTAAACTCATCGGAAGAATACATGATTTGGACTGCGCCTTCTTCTTGCAACTCGGTAATTCCCTTTTGGAACTGTTTGAACTTAGAAGGATTAGGATTTTTTAGATAAGCAAAAATTTCGGGAGAGAAACAAGGTATTCCTTCGTATTCAAGCTTTTTGCCGTTATAGATCGTATCGCCGATCGCAAAAACCCCCGGATTATTGAGACCAATTACATCCCCTGGATAGGCAGTATCTAGTGATTCTCGACCCTGTGCAAACAACTTTTGAGGACGA
Organism: uncultured Xenococcaceae cyanobacterium; assembly: GCA_937996665.1. Classification (GTDB taxonomy): domain Bacteria; phylum Cyanobacteriota; class Cyanobacteriia; order Cyanobacteriales; family Xenococcaceae; genus Hyella. The sequence continues at coordinate 4,165 of CALKUU010000017.1, forward strand.
GATAGCCTGACGGTTTTACCAGTACGGGCATGTTTGACCGTCATATCTTTTTGAAATTTGCCTGTACAGACTCTTACAAAGGCAACCCGATCTCGATGCTTAGGATCCATATTTGCCTGAAGCTTAAAGACAAAACCAGTGAATTCGGGATAAGTTGGCTCAATTTCTCCTTCTGAAGAATTGCGACCTTCGGGTTTAAGAGCAAAATCCAAGAACGATTTCAAAAATAACTCCACGCCAAAATTGGTCATAGCACTACCAAAAAAGATTGGCGTCATTTTGCCTGCATGAATTTGTTCAAGGTCAAACTCATCAGCAATCTCATTGAGAATTTCCAGTTCTTCTTGAAGTTGCTCATAAAGCTCTGGTTCAAGCAGTTCTTTAAGTTTGGGGTCATCAATGTCGAGTACAGTTTCTTCGGCTGCTTTGCTTCCATGAGAACGACGCTCAAATAGATGAACCTGTTTATTGACGCGATCAAATACTCCTTGAAAGCGATCGCCCATGCCAATTGGCCAGTTTACTGCATAGGTTTTCATACCTAACTCTTGCTCGATCTCATCTAAGAGTTCTAAGGCTTCACGACCAGGGCGATCTAACTTATTTACAAAAGTAAAAATAGGCAGCGATCGCATCTGACAAACTTCAAATAATTTACGAGTTTGTGGCTCTAATCCTTTAGCTGCATCGATCAACATCACCGCATTATCAGCGGCAGCCAAAGTGCGATAGGTATCTTCACTAAAATCTTGGTGGCCAGGAGTGTCAAGCAGATTGATTTGAAACCCACTATATATAAATTGCAAGACAGTTGAGGTAATCGAAATTCCTCTTTGCTGCTCCATTTCCATCCAGTCCGAAGTGGCTTTGCGCTGAGCTCTTCTCGCTTTTACCGAACCTGCCTCATGAATTGCACCCCCATAAAGTAAGAGTTTTTCGGTGAGGGTAGTTTTCCCTGCATCAGGGTGAGAGATAATGGCAAAGTTACGGCGGCTAGCTACAGCCTGTTCTAATTCAGTGAGAATTTCTGCGCTCATGCAAAGATGGTATTAAATTAGGGATTAGTATTCGCCATAATTATATCGGTCTTTATGCTGCCTGATAAAAATTCCAAAACATTAGGGTTATATCTTCTTTGAAGTCGCTTATTCTGACGAAATATCAAATCTGGCTGATCCTAAGCATTTTGGTGGCGATCTTTTTTGGAACCAGTGGCTTAAAACTTGCTTTTCAATCTAGTTACACTATCCAAGACGATGCTAGGCAATACTTGTTTTGGATGCAGCAATTTCAAGATCCACAGTTGTTTCAAACTGATTTAATTGCTAGCTATTTTCAAACTGTCACACCTTGGGGCTATTCCAGCTTGTACAAAGTAATTAGCCACTTGGGGATTGATATTTTTTTCTTCAATAAAATTTCGACTCTTCTTTTGGGGATAGCCACTACTATCTACACTTTTCTTGTTTGTGTAGAAATTTTTCCTGTTCCCTTGGCTGGGTTTCTAAGTAGCTTACTTCTCAATCAAAATTTGTGGATGGTTGATGACTTATCTTCGGGAACGCCGAGAGCCTTTATTTATGTTTTGCTACTTGCTTTTATCTATTACCTTTTAAAAAACAAAATCATAATTTGCTTGCTCACTATTTTGTTGCAAGGTTTATTTTATCCTCAAGCAGTAATGATTTCGGGGGTGGTTCTCTTAATCAGGTTTATAAATTTTCGGGTTTTAGAAACAAATCGAATAGAGCGAATAAAAGGTATTCCACTCTTAGAAATCTTAGGTTTATTAACTGCATCCTTAATCTTATTAATCTATGCAGCTAAAACCTCGACTTTTGCGCCAGTGATCAATGGAGATCAGGCAAAGCTATTACCTGAATTTTTGACATCAGGAAGAAGTGCTTTTTTCTCTGATAATTTCGTTCAGTTTTGGTTAAGCGATCGCAGGAGTGGCTTTTTTCCGATTGAGTGGCAATATAGCCTGATCTGTAGCTATGGATTAAGTTTATTCTGGCTAATCAAGTATCCGCAAAAATTTCTTCTAGTCAAGCAAATTAAGCCTAATCTGAGAGTTTTAGTTGA
>CALKUU010000018.1 GCA_937996665.1 uncultured Xenococcaceae cyanobacterium
AACAGTCCGATGACCAATTTGAGGTCGTTTCTCAACCACTTGACTCTCCTAACTCTGATGACTCTGCCGATAGTGATTTAATTGTCCCTCCTCAAGAAGAAATTAAGGTTCTTTATGAGTTGGCTATGCTTGGCAGCATGAAAAAAATTAAGGAACGAGCAAGCTATCTTGAAGAATTAGACTCTCAGTACGCTCCTCTTGCCCAACAACTTCGAGACTTTGCTGAAGGTTTTCAAGAAAAAGAAATCGTCACTCTAATTGAGAGGTATTTATGAAGCAGTTCCTTTAATTAGTATCGAAAATATATGAACCCAAACATCTTCAAATAAATCAAGCCAGAAAGATAGCCTGGGTAAAAATAAGCCTTTTTTATAGATTAATGACACATCACGAACTATCCCACTCTTTACTTAAAGAAACTCAGCTTTCTCCCCAAAAGCTCACTCAAATTTTATTCTGTCTTTTTTGCAGCATATTTATGACTAGCTGCGATCGCCCAGAAATAAAACCAACTCAAGTAAACCTGACATCATCAGATTCACCTGTAACTAAGTGGAAAAACTTTGATGACCTTCAACTTAGGATGGTTGACAACTTCTTGATAGCTAAAGTTGACCGCAATAAAACCAGAGCAGGAATTACCCAAAAAGAGAATGCCCTAACAAATAAAGTTGGGAGAAATACGCAAAAGTCTTCTCATGACAAAAGTTTGGAGTTAAATCGTTGAACAAGAAAAAGAGAGATAGACTTATAGGCTGGAATCTAAGTACAAAGCTGGTTGCCGCCTATTCTGGGCTAATTGCTTTAACTACAGGAATCTTATCCGTATCAATTTATTGGCAAATTCAGTCCTCCCAACAGGAGTCGCTCCAACATCACTTGCAAGGAGCAGTTAGTTTAGCCGCTCAACAAATTGACGGAGACTATCATGCCCTAGTCAATAAACCAGAAGATACAAAAACAGCATATTACAAGATTATTCAGCAGCAAATCAAAACGATTAAGGCTTCTGACCCAGATATTATTCGTCTCTATACACTACGCTTTCGAGAAGGAAACTACCAGATTGTCTTAGATTATGATTTTGAGCTTCAAAACAACTCAAATCAGCAAAGGTCTCGCTTGGGATACATTCCCGAAATACTTCCCCCTATGCTCAAAAATAGGCTTAGTATCGAGCAGCCAACCACAGAAGAAAAAATCACTCTCAATCAAGATGACAAACCAGTCCTTTATGGCTACGCCCCAATTACAAGCAAGTTGGGAAATGCTGACGGCATTCTCGTAATTGAAATGGATGCAACTTTGGTGACTAAAGCCACGAAATTTGCCATCCTCAACATCAGTGGAATTTTGGGAGGTGTGCTACTAGTTTCTTTACCCTTAGTTTGGGGATTAAGCGAGTCATTAGTAGTCAGACCAACTTTGCATCTCAATCGGGTGGCACGGAGTCTAGCGGAAGGAAACTGGGATGAAGTTTTACCAACAAACCGAGAGGATGAGTTGGGTCAGTTAGCTATTTCGTTCAACCATATGGCAATCCAACTCAAGTTGTCATTTAGGAAGTTGCACGACTATTCTCAAAATTTGGTAAAGAGTGAAGCCAGAGCCAGGGCTAACTTTGAGCAAGCAGCAGTCGGCATAACCGAAAGTGATATCCATACTGGGCAAATAACTAGAGCAAATAGCTATATTTGCGAAATGCTCGGCTACAGTCAATCAGAGTTATTAAAACTTTCTTTCCAAGAAATTATCGATCCTCAAGACTTTGCAGACTCTCAAAAATATTACCAACAACTCGAAAAGGGAGAAATCCCCCACTTCACCATCGAAAAACGCTATCTCCACAAGAACGGTTCAATTTTCTGGGCAGCTACTACAGTTTCTTTAATTAATATTCCTGGAGGAAAGGCAAAAAGTTGTCTAAAAATCATTAAAGATATTAGCGATCGCAAACGCCTAGAACAAGACCTCAAATTAAGCGAAGCCATGGCAAGAGCTTCTTTTGAGCAAGCAGCAATTGGCATTGCCGAAAGCGATATTCACACTGGTCGGATTACAAAAACAAACAATCGGATCAGTGAAATGCTTGGTTATGAGCAATCAGAACTATTAAAACTTTCCATTCAAGAAATCACCGTTCCCCAAGACTTTTTGGAATCAAGAAAATATTTCCAAAAACTCAAAAATGAAGAAATACCTAGTTTTACGATTGAAAAAAGATATATTCGCAAAGACAACTCAATTTTCTGGGCAGCCACTACTGTTTCGTTAATTAATATCCCTGGCGAGAAAGCCACAAGTTGCCTAAAAATCATTGAAGATATTAGCGATCGCAAACGAGCCGAAGCAGCTTTAGTTACCCAACAAATACACTTAGAAGCGCTACTCAACAATATTCCTCACATAGCTTGGTTTAAGGATTCGGAAAGTCGATTTATTGCAGTTAACCAAGCATTTGCTGATGCTTGTGGTTGTCCAGTTTCAGCAGTAGTAGGCAAAACTGATTACGACTTTTTCCCAGTAGAGCTAGCTCAAAATTATATTCAGGACGACTTAGAAGTCCTTAACTCTGGTAAACGAAAAATAGTAGAAGAAAAACTTGTTAAGTTCGATCAAACTCTTCGCTGGATTGAAACTACGAAAACACCCTTCAAAAATGCCCAAGGTGATTGGTCTGGAACCGTTAGTATTGCAATTGATATTACCGAATACAAAGAAAACCAGGAGAAATTATATCAATCTCAACAACTACTTCAGCTTGTCTTAGACACAATTCCTCAATTAGTCTTTTGGAAAGATCAAAATTTAAATTATCTTGGTTGTAATCAGGCGTTTGCCAATATTGCGGGGCTGATCTCTCCAGAAGAGATTGTTGGAAAAACTGATTATGAGATGCCCTGGAAGTCAGAAGAAACAGAGTTTTATATGGAGTGCGATCACAGAATCATGTCGAGCGGTCAAGCAGAGTTAGGCATTATTGAAACCCAACTTACTGCCGAAGGAAAAGAAACCTATCTCGAAACCAACAAATCTCCACTACTTGATGCAGATGGCAAAGTAATTGGTATTCTTGGTACGGTACAAGACGTTACCCTAAAAAAAGAAGCAGAAAAGACCCTAAAACGAATCAATGAAGAATTAGAAGAAAGGGTTATTGAAAGGACATCTGCCTTAGCTAAGATTAACCACGACTTAGAACAAGCTAAAGAAAAAGCAGATGAGGCAAACAAAGCCAAAAGTGTCTTCCTTGCCAACATGAGTCACGAATTGCGCACGCCCCTCAATGGCATTCTTGGCTATGCGCAAATCCTTCGTCAAGATCATCAGTCTCTAACCGAGAAACAACGCAAAGGTTTAGACATCATTCACAAGAGTGGAGACCACCTCCTCAACCTAATCAATGATATTCTCGACCATGCCAAAATCGAAGCGGGGAAACTTGAGCTGCTTCCTTCTAATCTTGATTTCCCCAATTTCCTCCAAGATATAGTCGATATGATGACTCTCCAAGCTAAAGAGAAAAAACTCAATTTTCAGTATCTTGCTGAATCTTCTCTTCCTCTCAGTATCTATGCCGATCAGAAAAGACTCCGTCAAACTCTGCTTAATTTACTTAGTAATGCAGTTAAATTCACCGACTCTGGTCAGGTAACTTTACGGGTTTCGGTAGTTCCAGATTCCTCTTTATCTACCTCTGAATCAGATTCTTTGACTAGCCCTTTCCCTTCTCTTACCTACACGACTATCAGTTTTGCGGTCCAAGATTCAGGAATCGGCATGAGTTCCGAGCAGCTTATCCAAATTTTCAATCCTTTTGAACAAGTCGGCAACAAACGTAGGCAATCTGCTGGTACTGGCTTAGGTTTGAATATCACTAAGCAGTTAGTTGAAAAAATGGGAGGCGATCTTAAGGTCAAAAGTGAACTAGGTGATGGTTCTACTTTCTGGTTTGAAGCTACTTTCCCTTGCTCAGAACAGTCCGATGACCAATTTGAGGTCGTTTCTCAACCACTTGACTCTCCTAACTCTGATGACTCTGCCGATAGTGATT
>CALKUU010000019.1 GCA_937996665.1 uncultured Xenococcaceae cyanobacterium
TATTGAGCCTAAGACAAATGCTCTTCAAAAAATTGAATGGTCTCACTCCATGCTTGCTCCGCAGCTTCTGGAACATATTTATTCCCCGAAGGATTAGCAAAAGCATGATCAGCATTTTCGTAGATCTGAATATCTGCTTGCTTGCCCAAACTAGTTAACTTCGCTTCAAACTCCTTAACTGTTGCCACGGGAATTCCTTGATCCTCTTCACCGAAGATTCCTAAAATTGGCATTTCCAAAGTACTTAACTCTGATTTAGTTGCCTCTCCAATCTGACCACCATAATAAATAACAGTTGCATCTAGATCTTGAGGGAAAAGCAGTGCAGTCTTTAAAGACCAACTACCACCAAAACACCAACCAATAGAACCAATTTTAGGTGCTTGCAGATTAGTCTCCAGATAGTTATAGGCTTGGCGCAAATTTGACTGCGCAAAATTAGGATTATCATTCGCTTGAATAAATAACTGCTTAGCTAGAGTGGGTTCGTCGGCAACTTGTCCACCATATAGATCTACAGCTAGAACTTGATATCCTTCTCCTGCTAATCTTTTCGCAACTGACTTGATATTGTCATTTAGCCCCCACCATTCATGAATGGCAATTATGCCAGGAGCGCCAACACTTCCATCTTTTGGTTGAGCTAAATAACCTGAAACTCTTTTTCCTCTGACTGTTCCGTAGGTAACTTTTTTGAGGGTTACAGGATTGCTTGGTTCTGCTTGAGCTAGAGCGGTAGGAGTGGGCAGATCGTTTTGGTGGAGATCGGCGATCGCTAATGACGGATTACTAACCCCCTCATGTAGCCAAATACTCAACAGAATAGCGATCGCAAATAATCCCGTAATCAAAAGAGTCGAAAAATTTCTAAAATATTTCATGATGCAACTCAGGTTTAACTCAATAGTTTTCTAATCCAACAGTCTCTCTATTTCAATTAGGCAATTAATTTAAGGGAGGTCTATATCCTGATTATCTAGACAGCCAAACAATTTAATTTGTGGCTACTCGTCAATTTCCATCAATTTTACTTTACTGGGGATGCCAGTTTTAATTCTGATCTGTTTTTTCTTAACTTGATATTTTTTAGTTAAAAGAGAAATTAATACCGATTTTGATTTGCCATCAACTGAAGAAGAGTTTAATTAAATTATTGATTTACCATCTTCAAGTTTAATGATTTTAGCTAGTTTTGATTGCGGTTTGGCAATTATCCGAATTTTCATCTCAAGTGTGTTTTACTGGATTTACAATTTGGTAAAAAAATCATCTAAAATTGTTACGTACTTAATTATTAGCAACTAAATTTTTTAGATAAAAACATTTGAGCGTATTTCTACTTAGAAAAAGATTGGAAATCTTTTTAAATCGGATTTCGGGAAATAATATAGTTGCAAAAGTTAGAAATGTAACTGCGTTGTTGTACCTATTTTCACGTAATTAATAACAGTCTCAAAGTCTTCTCACGAATCTTTGTCGAAATTAGTACGGCTACATGACCAAAAAACCTGATCCTATTCACCATAAAGCTTCTCTGATGCCGCGAAAGCTCTTTGCTTGCCAGCCTATTTCTTGGTGGAAAAAGGGTCTATTGGTGTCTTTGGTGCTTGTTACTGGAGTTGCGATCATTGGAAAAATAGTAGGTCATAAATTAATTGAAAAACGATTAATTCCTTTAATAGAAACAGAACTAACAAAATATTTACACCGTCCGATCAAGATTGGTGGGTTAAGAAATTTCTCGCTGAATTCTGCAAGTTTTGGTCAAAGTTATCTTCCCGCTACGGAAACAAATCCAGATACTTTAGAAGCTTCTAAAATCAAAGTCAATTTTAATTTAATTCCTTTTTTCTTCAACCAAACTTTGCCCCTAAGAATCACCTTAGAAAAACCAAATGTTTTTATTGAGCAAGATCATAAAGGAGTTTGGACTCCGACTAAATTTGGCACGGGTGAGAAACAGGAAGGAGGGATAAAAGTTGATGTTAAAAGTATTAGCCTCAAGCGAGGAAAATTAACTTTAGTTGGCAGAAACTCCGAAACTAAGCAGCTTAATGCTGCGGTTCAAGCCAACTTCAAGAAAGGAGTGGTGAATTTTCTCAACGATGGTGATCTAGTTAAATTTAAGGTTAATAAAGGAAATTTGCTCAAAGGGGGCAAGCTTGATGTTACTGGTGAAGTAGTTGGCAATATTATCGACTTAGATCTTGTCGGCAAGAGTTTAGCTGCTAATGAAATTGAGAATTTGTTGTCTCTTCCCATTGGTTTTGATTCTGGTACAGTAGATGGTGATTTGGCAATTAAACTTACCAGCGATCCTACTCCTGAGTTGCATGGTAAGGCAAAATTGAAATCTGTCGATATGCAAATTCCTGGTCTAACTCGTTCTTTTAGTAATAGCAAAGGACAAATTCGCTTTGACCGCCACGAAATTTATTTTGATCGAGTCAAAACCAATTTTGGACAAGTTCCGGGCAAAATTAAAGGTTCAGTCAATATCGCTGGCAAAGGTAATTACGATATTAACGCCGAAACTAATCCTGTCGAAGCAGACTTGGTACTCGAAGCTTTTGAATTAGAATCCCCTGCCAAAATTAAGGGCAAAATTAAGGGTGATGTCGAGCTAACTGGGTTACTAGAAAATCCTGTTACTCAGTTCAAGATTGCCACTACAACTCCAGCCAAAATTAACAATACCGATTTTAAGAAAGTTGTTAGCGACTTAAAACTAGTTGGTAACAATTTGACTATTAAAAGTTTCACTGGTCTTCCTGCTAGTGGAGGCAAAATCAAAGGTAGTGGATCGGTTCAGCTAGCAGACGAACAAAATATTTTGCTCAAGATAGCTGCCGAGAATCTTGCTAGCAAGAAGATCGCTCAAGATTATCAAACCAAGTTACCTATCGAGATGGGTAAACTAACCGGAGATGTGCTGATCTCGGCACAAGCCAATGATCCTGACAGTTGGCAGGTTAATGATGGTCAAGGCAGTTTTGCCCTAGGCAAAGGGATAGTTAATGTTCGTAATCTCAGATATGCGAATCAAGTTTGGCGATCGCAGATTAAAGCCAACAAAGTCAGATTTGATAGTTTACCTTTCGGCAAAGATACTACCGATACTATTAGCGCAGCCCTAATCGATGGTAGTTGGCAAGCAACAGGTAAAATCAATGACCCCAAATTAGATACCTTGGTTGCCGAAGGCTCAGCCGTAATGAACACTATTGGGGGAGTTGTCCTTTCTCCCAAAATTAAGATTACCGATGGTATTTGGCAAGGAAACTTTCGGACTAGCGATCTGCAACTTAGAAAGTTATTCCCTGAAGTCCCGACCGAATTCAACGATCAGCTAAGGGGAGATTTTTATCTTTCTGGGGAAGTAACTACCCCTCCTGGGGTTCCTAGTACAATCGCGGGTCGAGGAGATTTAAAATTAGCCAAAGGAACATTAAAAGTTCCAGCTTTGACTGTTGTTAGTAATGATTGGCAAGCAGATGTGGTGGCTGAAGACCTTGAACTTAAGCAATTAAGCTCGACAACTCCAGATCAGTTTGCAGGTCTAGTTAACGGTGATTTTAAAGTTTCAGGAACGATTGATAACATCACTCCAGACGGCATTATTGCCAAAGGCGATGGTTCACTTACTCTGATTGAAGGAACTTTTGACGCTAAGAACTTAGCAATTGCAGATGGCAACTTTACCACAACCATTATTCCCCAGGGTGTAGATTTAGCCTTATTTGCCGATCCAAACTCTGATGACTTTATTTTAGAGGGTTTTCTTGGGGGAAAATTGCAAGCTTCAGGAGAAGTAGAAAAACTAGATCCTACTGCCATTAAAGCGAAAGGAGATGTTTCATTTAGTAAAGGGATTGACTTACTAGAACAGCCTTTCTCTGCCAAAATTGATTGGGATGGTAGTAATTTAAAAGTTTTGCAAGCTTCTGGGGATGGTCTCAATGCAAAGGGGAATATCAAACTAGACGAGACTTTTTTTGATACCATTCCCGATAAATTAGCAGCAGTTGACTATTTTAGTTTTGATGTAGAACAAGCAAATGGAATTGATATTAATCGCCTCAAATTAACTTTACCAAGCTGGGCAATTAATCTTGAACGTAGTGGACTTGCCGACTTTAGCGGTCGTCTTAGCGGTATTCCTTCTCAAATGGACATCGCTGGCAATCTCAATCTTCGTAATTTTGTAATTGAAAATATTGGCTTTTTGCCTAATCTGAGTGGAAGAGTAAAAGTTGCTCCCAATTTTGGAGTTGATTTAGCCTTAGCTAGCCAAGAATCTGAACCCTCAGGACAATCTCTCGGACAACCCAAAGAGCAAATAGCCCTCAAGTTAGATGCCGAATTTTTACCCAAGTCTTTTGTATTTAAACACTCTGACTTTTCGGTAGCAGGGAAAGGTACCCAAGAAATAGTTGAAGTGGACGTTGTTAATTTTCCTCTAGATTTATTAAAGGAGATCGCAATCAAAAGTCCTGAGTTGGAATTACCAGAGAACTTTGCAGTTCAGCCAGTATCAGGGAATATTTCAGGGCAATTCACTTCTAACCTTAATACCCTTGCAACTTCGGGTGAAAAGGTTGTAATTACCTCTCCTTTATTGGGCAAAATTAAGGGCAATAAGGCGGTAGGAAGTTTTCAGTATGCTGAAAATTATTTGGCTTTGCAAGATTTTCAATTTCAGCAAGGAGATAGTAAATATGAATTGACAGGTGATCTTATCCAAAAAGATGATGATATCGATCTCAATGGCGTTCTCTCGATTAATCAAGGTAATATTCAGGATCTTTTAGTTGCTTTTGAAATTTTTGAGTTGACCGATTTTGGTAAAGGTTTTGGCGATCGCACCTATGCTCAATCCGCTGATTTATATGCTGCTTCT
>CALKUU010000020.1 GCA_937996665.1 uncultured Xenococcaceae cyanobacterium
TTGCTATTATTATTACAACGAGAAAAATATTTAAATAACTCTTATAAATTATGACCACTATTTCAACCCAGCAGAGTATATTCAAAAATACTTCAAGAGAAACAGTGTCATAGCCGTTTTTATTTTTAATATAATTTTTTATCAGCCAAGTTTTTTGCGAATCTCAATTCTCGGCTCTAAATAATACCTCAAACTAGTAATTGCCTCAGATTTATCCGAGTTCTTATCAACTAAGTTTTGACTTCCTAGCCGTTAATTACGGATGCCCTTTAGTTCAAAAAGTATCAAAAAATTGTTTTATTTACATCCGAATCAAGTAAAAACAAAGAAAATTGACCCAGATCTATTTCTTGAGCGTTATCAGTCAGGAGAGCGAGATTTTAGTCGGGTCAATATAACTAAGGCATCTCTCAACGATCTTAATCTAGTTGAGATCAAACTCTGGCAAGCCAATTTAGCTGAGGTTAATCTTGGTCGCACCCTATTATGGCGAGCTAATCTTAGCGAAATTAATCTAAAAGGTGCAAATCTTTGGCGTACTGACTTTCGGAAAGCAAGTTTAATTGAAGCTCAATGCAGTAAGTCCCTTTTAATTGGAGCTAACTTTCAAGAAGCGAACCTCTATAAATCTCTACTTTTGAATGCAGAGATGCGTCTAGCTTGTTTAGTTGGCGCAAACTTACAAGGTGCAGATTTATCTGGAGCAAACCTAAGCTACGCTGATCTAAGTTCGGCAGACCTAAGAGGTGCAAAACTAGATCGTACTGTTTTGACAGGAGCGAAACTAACAGGAGCCAATTTAAGTAACACTAACTTGGAGCAAGCAATCCTAGAAGGAGCAAGCTTAGATAGAGCAATCTTGACTGAATCCCAGGTAAATAACTCCTTAAGAGAAGAAAATCGTCAATCTGTCGCTTAAAATTAAGCAATAGATGACCTATACAAGACATAATAGAGGTAGTCAGAGAACTTTAGACGCTTATTACCCCTGAATTTTAGTGGAGGAGCCGATGGATTTAGCTAATTCTTTATTACAAGACTTAGTAACAGAACACGTCAGTCTTCGTCTCCAAATTTATTTCAAATCATCAATGATCGCTCTTGCTAGGGCTCTTCAGGATCTAGTATTAGCGGATAAGCAACCATATTTGGTAATTGCTAATTTTCAACACGAAAAGTATTTCTATCAGCAACAGCAAAGGTTTCAGCACATGGCGAGCCAGAGTGACCAGGTTTACATACTTGGGGTTCCTGAGGTTGAATCTGGTTTTGCGACCCAAAATTTAGACCCAAATTTAAGATATGAAACTGTTCCTCTGAAAACAAGCGAAACCTTGGCTGGGGAAAAGTGTTTAGTAATTGTAGGACAGAAGTATTCAGCTTGCTTAGCGCTAAGAGAAAAACTTTCTGTAAAAAATTTACAAGATAAAAACTCTTTATTTCCTCAAGAAGAGATATTTGAAGGTTTTTGGACGTTTGATCGCGATATTACTTATTCTGCTGCCGATTGGCTATTGGGTAGAATTAGCAATTATCGTCCTGAGCTGCATGTCAAAACCCAAAAAGCCAGAGAATTATTTAGACTTCATCGCAATCGGGTAAGTCAGTCGCTCTTAACTAGTCAATCTTTAGATCTGGGTATTTTTACACAGCGATTAGTTACTTATCTGCAAGCTGGTCAATATAAATTAGTTAAGGCTTATAGTAAGATTGCTGCTGCGCAACGCAAAGAGTCTTTGATTAACAAAATTTCAGCGGCGCAACGTGGTTCTCTTAACCCCCAAGAAATCTTAAAAACCACAGTTAACGAATTGGGTCAACTGTTTCCCAACTGTCGATGTATTCTCTATTGCCTTAAACCTAATGAGGAAGAAGTAGAGATTGAATATGAATTTGTCCCTGACTCGATGAAATCACTGCTGGGACAAAAGTGGTCGATCGCCGAAAATCCCTTATTTATTGCTGCTCAAGCTCAAAAATCCACCCTTGTTTTTGAAAATGTCCCTAATAACGCCTATTTAAATAGCAATCCAGTTCTTAAAGAGAAAATTGACAGAGCAGGAATTTTTTCTTGGCTAATGGTATCTATTCGTTATCAAGGCAAGTTGTTGGGGATGCTGGAGCTACATTATGGCGGCAAGGGTGAATTTAGCTGGCGGGCGGATAATTTTGCTTTGATTGAAGCTGTTGCCACTAGTGCAGGGGCAGCTTTAACCCAGGCAGTTGCCTATACGAATTTACTAGACCTAAACACTCAATTAGAAGCGGTTGAGCAGATCCAAAGTAATTTAATTGCGATCGTTGGGCATGAGCTAAGAACGCCTTTATCTACTATTCTGATTTGCTTGGAAAGTCTGGCATCAGAACCAGATATGCCGAATGAATTTAGAAAGACGATGCTTGATACTGCTCTTGCCGACGCAGAGCGCCTTAGAAAATTAATCCAAGATGTTCTCACTCTTTCTAAGTTGGAAGCAGGCAAAATTTGCCGTAATCTAGAATCTCTTACTCTTGACTACGCTTTAGATCTATCTTTGGCTTGCATAAATTCGACTTCACAAGATAAGCAGATTCCCCACACAAAAGTCGAACTTCCTGAACCACTCCCCTCAGTCTTCGCAGATATAGATGGTTTGGTGGAAGTCTTGGTTAAGCTTTTGGACAATGCTTGTAAGTTTACCCCTGGTGATGGCGAAATTGTTGTTACCGCGGAAATTATTGAGCTTGCTGATACTATCGATGAAAAGCTGGACCAGAATAGACAAATGTTAGAAGTAATTATTACTGATACGGGACGGGGTATCGATCCTGAGCAGCTCGAAACTATTTTTGAGCGCTTTTCTCAATCGGAGAGTTATCTACGTCGCACGGTTAGTGGGATGGGTTTGGGCTTGGTTATTTGTCGGCAGATTATTCAAAATATGGGTGGCAAAATTTGGGCGCAAAGCGAAGGTGAAAATCAAGGAAGTCAGTTTCATTTCACTTTGCCAATTGAATCTGGTTGAGAGAAACTGTTTTTAAGTTTGGATATTCTCGACGAGTGATATTTTGTCTATTTTTGTGGTCTTAGAAAATTGCGATCGCTTTTCTGATTCATGATCATCATTCAGTAGAATACAGAGGCAAAGACTTTAGGATATTTGGGAGGGTAAAAAGTGCGATCGCCTGCAATTGCGACTGTCATCAAAATGATGGAGTCTTTATCAGCAGAAAAACAAGATAATGTTGCCGAGCATTTGAGGGAGTATATTCAAGATTTACAGGATGAGCAAAAATGGCGTGATTCCTTTGATAAATCTCAGGATAAATTGATAGCTGCTGCAAAATTAGCTAAAGAACAAATTGCAGAAGGGAAGGCACAGCCAATGATTTACGATAGATTATGAAGTTGCAACTGCTTACTCTTTCTAAATAAACATAAATTTCTTCTAGAAAAAGCAAAATCTGGCTCAAAAAGTCGAGTTTATAAAATCATAACAAGTCTAAAAAATAATCCAGATCTATTCTGGCTTGTTTCAAAATTTTAGCTAATGTAGACCTCTTTACTGGTTTGTGGGCTGGTACGGTTATTTTAAGAGTTTCGTCTGGTAATTTCTTTTCTAACCTGATATGACTGCCTTTTTGACGAACAACCACCCAGTTATCTCTTTGTAGAGCATTGATTATTTTTTGGTAAGACAAACTGGGAACTTTGCTCATACCACTAATTCTCGAATGATAACATTTTGATTCTTTTCTATATCTCCTTCTATAGGTTCAAGATAAAGCTCGATCGCTTCGGCGATATTTGCCATTGCTTCATCTAAACTATCACCTTCACTAATACAACCAGGTAGGGCAGGAGCAGAAACAGTATACCCTCCTTCTTCACTGGGTTCTAGGATTACTTGTAATTTCATTATTGATAGTTAGTGTTTTGGTGAATTATATACGATTAGGATTATAAAACTGCTTTTCTGTTTCAGGATCATCATTAAGTAGACTACAGAGGCAAAGAATTCTCAATGATCATGAAGTTCAGGGGAATCATCGCCAGGAAAAAGAGGACAATGCCAGAAATAATGACCTTTGCTGAAATTGCTCAAAGTTATGACGGACAATGGGTATTGATTGCTTACACTGAGACTGATGAGAATTTACAGGTGGTTAAGGGTAAAGTAATCGCTCATTCTGCTGATAAAGAAGATGTCTACCAGGCTTTAGCCAATGCTGATGAGCAACCATTGGCGATCGAATATATGGGTCAAGTACCTGAAAATTTAGCTTTTATTTTATGAGCAACAAAAAATTAATATGGAGATGGAGAGTTTAAATAATTAGATA
>CALKUU010000021.1 GCA_937996665.1 uncultured Xenococcaceae cyanobacterium
GCTGCTTGAGCTTCAAATAATTGATGGATGCAACTGGCTTCTGGATATTCGGCTTGAGTATTGTTCCAGTCAACTAATAGCTGCTGCTCTTCAGCTTTAGTTAATAACGGCAGTTCCGCAATCGGTTTTTCAGGATGGGCAACTATCCCTTCTAGCAAAGTCGTAAAATGACCCGCCATTCGTTCGATTGTCGCTGCTTCAAATAAATCGGTATTGTAGCGCCAAGTTCCTTGAAGGTCTTCGCCAGCATCAAAGAGGGTGAGTAGTAGGTCAAACTCAGATCCTCGTTGTTCGGCGACAATATAGTCGAGAATAAGCTCTTGACGAGCGATCGCTGCTGAACTATTTTCATTGTGGCGCGATCGATCCCAAACCAACGCAGCTTGGAATAGTGGCGATCTACTTGAATCTCTCTCTGGCTGAAGTTTTTCTACTACTGAAGGAAAGGGTAGCTCTTGATAGTCTAGAGCCTCGAATAAAGTTTGACGAACTTTGGGAATTAATTCTGCAAAACTCGGATTTCCTGTTAAGTCTCCACGCAAGACAATAGGATTAACAAAATAACCGATAATTTTCTCTAATTCGGGATCGATTCGCCCTGCCATCGGACAGCCAATCAAAAGTTCGGTCTGTGAAGTATAGCGATATAAGAGAATTTGAAAAGCAGCTAAAACGACAGCATAGCCAGTACTGCCTAGATCTTTAGCTAATTTCCGAATCCCTTGGGATAGTTCTTTGTCTAAGTCAAAATAAAAGGACTTCCCGTTATAAGTTTGGATGGCTGGGCGAGGTTTATCTGTGGGCAAATTGAGTACTGGTAGTTCTCCCGCTAACTGCTGTTGCCAATATTGCCACTGCTCAGCAATAGCTGGACTAGCTAGTTTTTCTTGCTCGCGATCTACATAGTCTTGATAGTTGCTACTGATCGGGGGCAGAAATATGGGTTTATCTGATTTTAAGCCTTGATAGAGCAGCGAAAGATCGTCCATCAGAATATCCAATGACCAAAAGTCCATCGCAATGTGGTGAGCGACGATTAGCAATATTGATTCTTGACTAGCTTGGTCTGTTGCTGGATCGGTTTGGGAATTTCGGTTCAGGAGATAGGCTCTGATGATATCGCCCTCTTCTAAATTGAAAGGGATATCTGCGCATTCAGCTAACCAACTATCTAAATATTCCTGGCTTAAATCATTGGTTTCTGTGATCTTGAATCTAATTGGTAAGTCTGGGGCAACTTGTTGCCTTGGTTGACCATCGATCGCTTTATAGATGGTTCGCAAACTAGGATGACGGGCAACTGTTTGCTGAAATGCCTGCTCCAAAATTGAGGGGTCGGTATTTGGTTGCAGACTAATTGCGTAGGCTATGTTGTAGGCAACACTCTCGGGGGCGAGTTGGTATAAAAACCACATTGCTTGCTGCCCTACCGACAAAGGATAAGGCTCTGTCGGCTCGTTACTTGGGGCGAGTATCTCGATAATTTCTGATTTATGTTGCTTGATTTGGCTAAAAACTTCGGGAGTCAAGATTTCTTTTGACCCCTTATAGCGAATCTTGCCCTCCTCAACCCATAGTTTCACTCCTTTCGCTTGGAGATCTTGCAGGAAATTAGCTAAGTCTAGTTTATTGATAGTTCCAACCATCTGCTCTATATTCTCGATTATTTATAAATTTATCTAGTTTGATTTTTTAAAAATTTGTAGGGATTTCTGCGAACTTTAAGCTATTGCCTTGATTCCCCTAAATCCGCCTTGAAAAGGGGGAGTATCGTCTAAAACAAGGTGTTGCCTAAAAATTAGTAAATAGATTTTTAGGCAACATGCGCGATCGCTTGTTTCCCGTGCCAAGACTTGACTTAACTTGTCATTGCGATCATATTTCCCCCTCCAGCCAATCATCATCATCTACCTCAGCATTAGGCTCAGCCAGTTGGGGATTAGCTCCTACTAATTGGGCATTGAATAATTCGGTCAAACTATGAACTGTCGTATTTTCCATAAACTGACTCATTACGACATTTACCCCCAGATCAGTCTTGAATAAATTTCTGAGCTGAATCGCCATCAGTGAGTCTAAACCCATCTGATTGAGAGGGTATTGCAGATCTAATTCATGGCTATTAATACTTAATGCCCGCGCTACGCGATCGCGAGTATAGGCGATTAGTAGCTGATTGCGATCACTGGGGGCAGCTTGTTTAATATCCTCAGGTGATACTTGTTTAACTTCAGAAGACTGCTCTTGGATAATGAGATTACTCAAGAAGGGCTTGCTCACCGAAGAGAATTGGTGACCGTACTGTGTCCAATCGATGGGAACTACGCCAACCTGGGGAGAAGATTGAGATAAGAGTCTTTTCAGTGCTTGTAAAGCAGACTTGGCAGTAATTTTTTCGATTCCTGCAACCTGTTTATCGACTGCTGTCCCTACATCTGCCCACAGCCCCCAGTTAATGCTTAATCCAGCTAAGCCTTGACTTTGACGATAATGCGCCAAACTATCAAGGAAAGTATTGGCTGCAACATGATTGGTCTGACCAGGAAAGCCTAATAGAGAAGCTACCGAGGATAAGAGCACAAAGAAGTCTAGAGATTTAGCTTGGGTTAGATTGTGTAAGTTCCAAGCTCCTTCAATTTTAGGGGCTAATACCCGAGCAAATTTTGACCATTCAAGGTTTTGGAGTACTCCATCATCAAGAATCCCTGCGGCGTGAAAAATGCCTTTTAAAGGTGGCAATTCATTATCGATCTGAGAGATTACTTCTGTCATCTGCTCAGTTTGAGTGACATCTGCCTGAGCAACCACTACTTTTACGCCAGTAGCCTCTAATTCAGCTATCTTTTGGGCAGTTGTCGGGATTGGCTTACTTCTGCCAAGCAAAACTAAATGTTTTGCCCCTTGTTCTGCTAACCAATTAGCGACAGATAAACCTAAACCTTTGAGACCACCAGTAATTAGATAGGTGCAATCACCACTAACTGGATTTTTGGCATGGGTTTTTCTGACTTCTTTTCTAACTAGTCTGGGAACATAGCGATCGCGATCGCGCCAAACAACCCGATCTTCAGACTGATCTTGGGAAGCGATTTCCTGAGCCAAAGATTGAACATCATTAGCTGATGATTCTGGATTGAGATCGATGGTAATGCAATCAAGTTCGGGATATTCCAAGCCAATCACTTTGCCCATTCCCCAAAGCGAAGATTGCGATAGTCCTGGTAATTTGGTTTCTGTACCTACTGCTTGCGCGCCCCTAGTTACTAGCCAGAGAGAAGAGGAATCTGACAATTCAGAGTTAGCTAGATACTGAACAAGATTTAAAGTACTTCGACAACTTAAGTCGGTTGCAGCCTTAAGATCTGTTGTTGTCATTGCTTCGGCAGCTACAGTGTCTAAACTCCAGAGATGAACAATGCCAACTTCGGTAGATTGCTTAATCCCTAGATCTGCCCAAAGTCTTGCATAGTCTTCGGGTGAATTGGGTTCAATCTGAAATTCTTGCTCAGCTACTTTTTGATATTGCTGGGCTGGAAAAACCAAAGTGGCAGCTTGTCCTTGTTCGGTTAGGGTAGCTGCTAGATTTTTGCCTACCCCTTGAACGTCAGCGAAAATCAACCAGTTTTTAGCTTGAAATTGATTCGCTGTATTAGCTACTAGTGGTTTACTTTCCCACGCAACTTCATAGAACCAATTATCAAGATCGCTACTACCTTTGCTGGTTGTTAGCTCGACTGAGCCGAGAGTTTCTAACAGCTTGGGTAACAGTTGCAGCTCTGCGGAGGAAAATTTACCTGTTTTTTCTAGTTGACTAACTAGCTTAGAGGCATTTCCCGACTCTAATTGGGGCAATAAACTTGCTTTTGGTTCAACCCAGTAACGTTCTCGTTGGAAAGGATAGGTGGGTAAAGCCAGGCGATTGCGTTGTTCCTGTTGATAAAAACTAGCCCAATCGACTTCTGCTCCTGCTTGCCATAACTCACCTAGGGTAGTCAGGATAAATGCGAGATCGGAAGTTTCTTCTTTGGGGTGACGGATCGACGAGAGAATAACCTGATCTGAGGCTTGTTTAAGTGACAAAGACTTGAGCATTCGACCAGGGCCAACTTCGAGAAGAATTCCACCTTGATTGAGTAATTCTTTGGCTCCTTGGGCAAAGCGAACGGTCGAGCGCAGATGTTTTGCCCAATAATTAGGATTAGTCGCTTCTTCTGTCGTAATCCAAGTTCCACTGACGTTAGAAATATAGGGAACTTGGGGAGGATTAAGCTTAACTTGACTAACTCGTTCGGTAAAAGTTGCCAAAATCGGTTCCATCATCACCGAATGAAAAGCATGGGATGTATGCAAACGGCGATAGTCAATTAACAGCGAATCTAATTTCAGCTCGAATTCAGCGATCGCCTCATCAGTCCCCGAGACTACGCAGCTATCGGGGGCGTTAAGCACTGCGAGATCAAAATTGGCAGTGAGTAAGGTTTTAAGTTCTTGCTCTGGCAAGAAAATCGAGAGCATCGAACCAGCAGGAAGTCCTTGCATCAAAGCACCTCGCTCGGTAACTAATAGCAAAGCATCTTCTAGCGAAAATACCCCAGCAATACAGGCTGCTGCATATTCACCAATACTGTGACCGATTAAAGCTGTTGGCTTGATTCCCCAAGACATCCAGAGGCGAGCCGTGGCATATTCGATGATAAATAAAGCAGGTTGGGTAAAGCGGGTTTCGGTTAACTGTTTGCTTGCTGACTCAATTTGGTCTGCTTCAGGATAAAGTAAGTCTCTTAAATCCAAACCTAATCTTGGTTTGAGTAGCTCACAGCAAAAATCTACCTGCTCTTTAAAAAGCGGCTCGCCTTCATACAGTTCTTTGCCCATGTTGACATACTGCGCTCCCTGCCCGGAAAACATAAAGGAGACTGCTGATTTTGCCGAGATTGGAATGTCGAAGAAATTGTTATTTTTTAGTTTGCTCGCTGCTTCAGTTCCATTTTGAGAAACTAGAATGCGTCGGTGTTGCCAATCTTCCCGACCCAATTTAAGGGTATAGGCGACGTCAGCAAGATTGAGATCTGGGTGTTGGCTCAAATGTTCTGCCAAATTTTCGGTTAGAGCAGCTAAAGCAGGTTTTGTTTTTGCCGAAAGTGTCAGTAATTGCCAAGGGCGAGAGTTACTAGATGGTTTAAGGGTGGGGGCTTCTTCTAAAACTACATGAGCATTAGTGCCACCCACCCCAAAGGAGCTAACCCCTGCCCTGCGAGGAGTTCCGTTAGTTTGCCAAGGTTTAAGCTCGGTATTGACATAAAAGGGGCTATTGGCAAAGTCGATTTGGGGGTTGGGCTGTTGGTAATTAATGCTGGGGGGAATTGCTTGCTCTTTGAGTGCCAACACTGTTTTGATCAAGCCAATAATCCCAGAAGCACGGTTGAGATGACCAATATTGCCTTTGACCGAACCGATCGCACAGAAGCCATTTTGAGCGGTGTTATTGCGAAAGACCTTCGTGAGAGCAGCAATTTCAATCGGATCGCCCATCGCTGTCCCTGTCCCGTGATTTTCGATATAGGTAATGGTGCTAGGGTCGATTTCGGCAATTTCTAGAGCTTCGGCGATCGCTTTTGCTTGACCATCAACACTTGGGGCGGTGTAACCCACTTTGAGGGAGCCATCGTTATTAACGGCTGAGCCTTTAATGACTGCCAAAATAGGATCGCGATCAGCGATCGCATCTTCCAAGCGTTTTAGGAGCACCATGCCCACGCCACTACCAAAAATTGTTCCTTTTGCATCCGCATCAAAAGGACGACAGTGACCGTCTGGAGTAGTGATACTTCCCTCCTCGTAGAGATAGCCGGAGGTTTGGGGTAGGGTAATCGTTGCCCCTCCTGCTAGTGCCATGTCACATTCACGATCTAGCAAGCCCTGACAGGCTACATGCACAGAAACTAGCGAAGTAGAACAGGCAGTATTAATACAGATAGAAGGGCCAGTTAGATTGAGTTTGTAGGAAATTCGCGTCGGCATAAAATCCTTGTCATTGCCAATTTCGATCTGCAAATCTCCTGTGGCTTTGAGAAAATCAGGATTCGTGAGCAGATTTTGCTGCAAGTAAGTACTTAGGCTCGAACCAGCATAGACGCCAATTCTGCCATCGTAATTAGCAGGAGTTTCTCCCGAACTCTCCAGCGCACCCCAAGCACATTCGAGTAAAAGGCGATGTTGTGGATCCATTGATTTGGCTTCGCGGGGGGAAATTCCAAAAAAAGCTGCATCAAATAGTTCAACGTTATCTAATACGGAACCAGCTTTAACATAATTGGGATCTGCTAAGGTCTCGGCAGCAACCCCCGCAGCCAACAATTCTTCATCTTCAAAAAAGGTAATCGATTCGACTCCATCCCGAATATTTTGCCAAAATTCAGCAACATTATTCGCCCCAGGGAAGCGACCATCCATGCCAATAATCGCGATTCCTTCTTCGGTTTGCTCTTCTAGATAGTTACTCATTAAGCTCTACCTCCTCTGCGTTGGCGGCGTTGTTTTCTGGCATCCTGTCTACTTCGAACGCGATCTTCAACAGCTTGGAAGCCTGGAGCATCGGAGTTTTTGTCTTGTTGACTTAAATGTTTGGCTTGGGAATCGATAGTTGGACATTGATATAAATCGACTAGAGAAACTTGGGGATATTTTTCTTGCAGTTTGCTCAAGACTCTTACCATCAGCAAAGAACTTCCCCCCAATTCAAAGAAGTTATCGTTGATGCCTATTTGCTCAATTGTTAGCACCTCGCTCCAGATTTTTACGAGCCACTCTTCTAACTGATTGCCCGCAGCTACAAATTGAGAAGCTAATTCTGGGGGACGAACTCGTTGTTTCTGGGTTGTAATTAACTCAAGAATCTGTTTTGGTTCGTTTAGCTCGGTTGCAATTCGGATAATTGTTTGGGTTTGTTTGGAGCTGCGACTAACTGTTGAAATTTTCTTCTGCTCGTTTTGGCTGGAAGCCTTAACTGATTTTGCTGCTTCGGGATTATAGGTCAGGTTAGCAGCTAGTTCTGTGGGTAATTCAAATCGCCAGCCAGTTTCTACTTTTTCGGCGATCGCGTTAGTAATACTTCCTAAAAAGTTGAGTGCTGGTTGATTTTTAGCAGTAGCAATATGGTTTAGCTCGATTTTTACTAAGCCTTGATTTTGGGCGATCACTCCCAACTTTGCTACCATTTGATGTTCGATGCCTTTTCCTAAAGCCCGACAGCTCAGCAAAAATGTATCTACTTTTAAGGCATTATCTACTGTTTCGAAAAGAATCGCCCCGACTAAACCATAATCACCAAAGCGATCGCTTGCTTCTACTAACAATCCTGATAGTTTCTGGGAATCTAGTAACTGCTTAATCTCAGATTCGGATCTTCTGATTGTCGTGAAATTAAACTGATTGGTTCGCTGGGTTAGCTGAGAAATTCTGGGTATTTGTGGCTGCGAGATTGGGGCAATATTTACTTGGAGATTTAAGCCAGCTAAAAAGTCTGTAAGAGTGATTTCTGACTGACGATACTGCTCTCGCTGTACATTCTGCTGATAAAGAGCCGTTCTTTGTTGATCTTCTGCGGTTTTACCCAGGTGGTCGAATGCCCAGACATGCTCTAAGAATTGAGGAATCTGCTCGCTTGATTCAGGAAGTTGTAGTGTTAAAACTTCGGGACAGCTTGCCTGCACTTCTGCACATTCGACTGGATTATCATCGATAAAAATAAAGCTATCTAGACCCAGGTTTAACTCTTGTGCCAAAGACTTAATATTTTCTGATTTGGGCTGCCAATTAATGCGCCATTGCACTAGATGCTCTCGCTTCAGAGGCATTTGCTGATGATGGTCAAATACTTGCCAAACATCTTCTTCGTTGTTTTTACTACATAGACAGAGCAGCATTCCTGCTTCTGAGAGTGCCACCATCAATTCTTGTAACTTGGCAAAAGCGGGATCGATAGTGACTCCTGAGGCTCCATCTTCACCACAGATGCCATTCCATAAGGTGCGATCGCAATCTAAGACAATCACTTTATAAGGAGAAGTTTTCAGGGTGTGAATTTTACGAGCGATCGCTGTTCCTAGAGCAGCATGATACTCAGCGGTATAAGGGACACTTCCCGATTCATCGCCACGGGCATCATAGTATTCTTCAACGGGGTAAGCCGCAGTTAACTCGTCAGATTTCACTAGATGCAGCCCACTCACGTTATCTAGAGAAGAAGCCAAAAGATTTTCCATTTCGCCATAAAAGCTCTGACTTTCTGGGTCGGCAACTACTTGAGGAGAAGCAGGGCAGAGACAGACTAAATAAGGAACAGCACTAGACTTGGCAGAATTTACTAAGGCTTGACTCAAATCCTTAACATTTTGCTCTAGACTTGCTTTAGTTTCAGCATCTAATCCAGGAGATACTTGAGCCTGACGACCTGGGCGACTAGCGTAGATATTGTAGAGACCAGAACCTTGCAGTAAGTTTTCTTCCTCGACAATTAGCTCAAAACCTCTGTCTTGGAGAAGCTGTTTCACCTGGCGAATAATACTGCCTTCTTGGTCGTGAACTTCCACCACCATTTGTTGAATTATTGACCAGTGCTCTTCTTTGATGCCTTGAAGAACAGGTAATTCACTCTTTTCAGCATCTAATTTGAGTAAATCAATTCGCTTAATATCATGTTCTTCGATCACGCTGGAGAGAGTGCGCAATTGAGCTTGAAAGCTTTCTACTTCAAGTCTACCTGGCATAAACTCTTCGGCAAGCCTGTCTAATTCTTCCCCTTCTCCGGCATTCACCTGTTCCAGCATATTGAGGATTACGGCACGGATAGCTTGCTCGTCGTCTTTTTTATCGGCATGGAAGCCTGAAAATACGGAAGAGTTAGGGTAAAAAGTAAAGGTTTCTTCTTTGTTTTCCCCAGATAGACCGCAATTAAAGATATTGGCATTCTGACAATACACAGATGCGTTACTCTTTAACTTTTCAAAAGCATGGGGGGCAGGCTCGAAAGAGTAAATGGTGGCGTTTGGAGCTTGTTGTTGAACAAAGAGAGTAAATAAACCAATATTGGCGCCAATATCAACGACACAGGCATCGTCAGGAAAAACGATCCCATGACGAGCGTAAACGCGATCTATAAATAATTCTTGATAAAGATATTCGGTTTCATATTGATTGAGATGAGCTACCTCTAAGCCGTGGGGTAATTGATGGGTAGGCAAATCACCAATAATTTTTAGTTTTTCCTCAGAAGAAACAACAGGCTTAAGTTGTTTCTTCTCTTGTGACCAGTCTTCCAGTCTGAGTAAAACTAGATTTACCCCGTCCTGGTTCTGAGCTAGCCCGCTATTGGGATTAAGCAACTCTTGGAATATTTGATTGTAGGGGGCAAACTCAATTTTGCTAGGCAGATCTAACTGCTGCATCCAGAACCCCAGAGCATCTTCGAGCGGCTCGGCGGTGAAAGATGCGGCGATCGCAATATTTTGTTTTGATTGCAGAGAACTGAGCAGAGCTTCTTGACTAGCGCGCTCAATTGCCACGCCCTTAAATTCCACCAAGCAATTGCCTGACTCGTCCAATAGATACAAGTCGGCGAGCAAAATCTTACTATCTAAGTTTGACTCGGAAGAAATCTCGGCATAACCCCAGTAACTAGAGTTAGGATCTAGAGAGCGGTGAACCAGCAAGTTTTCAATTCCCACTGGCAAATAGGTGTCGTTATTTGCTTCCTGGGGCAGAGCAGCCCAGAGGATTTGTAGACAACTATCTAGTAATACTGAATTTGCTGCCTGCTGATCTGTTTCAGTTGCTAGATCTAAGCGAACTTGACCCAAGGCATTTTTTTCTTGTCGATAGATTTTTTTTAATACTTGAAAGCGATCGCCGTACTGAATGTTTCGATTTCGGCAAGTTTGATAAAAATCTGGAGGAGCTAATTCTGAATATTCGTTTGTTTTTGCAACTATATCTATTTGAGCTGTCGAAGGTTGCGGTTTTTTGGCGATCGCCTTACCCGATGCATACAAGACAGGAGCTGAAGTACTTTTGTCGGCACTATAAATCTGCCAATCGGACAGACTATTTCCCTTAATATCAAGTTCTATTTTTAACTCTATTTCTGCGCTTTCTGACAATACTAATGCTCGATGAACCACAAAGCTTTCTATCTCCAGGGCATTTGATTCAAGGGTGTCATTAATCGCAGACATTACCATCGCGAGGTAATAAGTTGCGGGTAAGATCGCTTTTTCGCATACGCGATGATCGCTTAAAAAGCCTAATTCACTTACTTTAATCTCGGATTCAAATTTTTTTTCAATAGACAGTAGCATTGATAAGTTCACCAGATAAATATAATTTTAAAAATTGCAAATTAAGACATGATTGCTCCATATCTAGTCTTCCCTTTAGAGCAACTTCATCCAACAAAAAACTGCGCCTATAATAATTTAGGTTGAATTTTTATTAAACTTTTTAGAATATATTGATTTTTCTCTCAACAAAATCCAGGTCTAGAACTTGCCTTCTTTTAACTAATTTTGCCCTTCGTAAAACAGGTATAAAGACATTTTGAGTTATTTATTTTTTTCTCTTTTCTTGGCTCTAAGCTTAATTTTTAGGCAGAAAAAAGCTTCAAGGAAATTTGATTATCTGAATGTAAATATATGTTTACCATGGCAGTAAACATATCTAAATTGCCTCTCCATTTACAGTTTTTAGTCTTTGCTTAGATGTAATTTACTAACTTAGACCAACAATTTACTTGAGATGAAGATGAGGATAAATTTACAAAATTCTCATCTTATTTTCGATCTGGATGAATCTAGTAACCACTAGAAGCTAATCTTGAAAAGAAATATTAGAAAAAATCAACAAATTATGATCCAAATTGAGTCTAGTTTAGTGCCTCAGCATATAGTTCTTCGTGAAGAGAGATTACGTTCTCCTCACTATAGTTAGCCATATTTTGTCGACCTTGCTTACCCATTTGTTGAGCTTCTTGAGGATTATCTAAAATCCAATTCATTGACTTAGTTAGCCCTGATATATCTTCTACTTCAAATAACAATCCACTTCCATTTGCTAGTAAATCTTCAACTCCTCTAATTTTTGAACCGATTACTGGAGTTTCTAAACACAGGGATTCCATTATGCTTCTGGGTAGCCCTTCTTGCTCCGAAGCCATGACCGTTGCCACAGATGCACTAATTAGAGTAGGAACATCTTGACGAATTCCCAAAAAATGGACTCGATCTTGAATTTCTAATTCAATAGCCAGTTGTTGAATTTGTGCTTTTAATGGTCCATCACCACCCAGAACTAAGTGAACATCTGCTCGCTCTAATTTGGCAAATGCTTGAAGAATATCTTGATGATGTTTGCGAGGACTAAATTCAGCTAGTGCCAAAAATACTAGATCATCTGGATCTAGATGCAGTTCTTGGCGGAACTGCGTAATTTCAGCTTCAGAAACCATTTGCGGATTGTAGTATTGCAAATTTACGCCAATTCCTGGCATATAGTGCACTTTTTCCGCAGGGAGAATTTGGTTTTTTTTAGCTGCTGTTTCATCTTCTTTATTAATAACCACTAAGTGGTCTGTCCACTTTCCTGCTAGTTGCTCCAGAAATAAGAAGATGGCATTTTTAAGTGCTGTTCCCCCACTGTGAAAATGAAAACCATGAGCGGTATAAATAATTTTGGGTTTTGGCTCTGCCATTTTTCGCAGAGCATAGCGGGTTACAAAGGAAGCGACAGGAGTATGGACATGAACGATATCATATTCCTCTTGGGCTACTATCTCTCTAATTTTTTGCGGCAAGCTGATTAAATTTCTTGGGTCTAAGGGGTTGCGCGACCAGTCTATATCCCAGACATGATCAAAAGCTGCCACACATTCAGGGTTGGCAGAAACTTCTTGCGCAACAGCATCTACTTGCCAATTTTGATTGCGGAAATAATAGGCAAAGGGCAGTAGGAAACTCTTTAGGGTGATAGGAACTGTAGTTACGATCAGAAGTTTGTTTTTAGCCACAATAAAAAATTTAGTTGAATCCCTCTTTGAAAATAGTTTTCCCTTTTAATGACGAATAAATAATAACCGGTAGTAATAATTTAGTAGTTCAAATTCTCAATTTCGCCTTCTGCATCGTTGACAATTTCCTTTAGTTGATCCAGCATCTGCTCACTAACCTCACCCCACATATCTCTTTGGTTTGCCTCTAATAACCTTTCTGCCATATCCCGCAATGCCCAAGGGTTTTTCTCTCGAATAAATTCTTGTACTTCTTGATCCAAGACATAGGCTTCTGCTACTCCTTGATACATATAATCACTCACACATTTAGTTGTGGCATCATAGGCAAAAAGATAATCTACCGTAGCCGCCATTTCAAATGCACCCTTATAGCCATGACGCATTATACCCTTAATCCATTTGGGGTTGATTACTCGCGAGCGATAAACTTTGGCAATTTCTTCATTTAGTTTGCGAACTTTGGGGTTACTTGGTAAGGAATTGTCCCCAAAATAAACTTCTGGATCTTTGCCTGTAACGCTTTTAACCGCTGCGGTGAGACCACCTTGGAACTGATAATAATCGTCTGAGTCGAGGAGATCATGTTCGCGGTTATCTTGGTTTTGCAAGACTATTTGCATATTCTTTAGTCTTTGCTGAAAAGACTCAGGGGCAGAGTGCCCTTTGCCCTTGGCATCATAGGCATAGCTACTCCAATTAATATAGGCTCTGGCTAAATCTGCTTCGGTTTGCCAGTTCTGAGCTTCGATTAGGCCTTGAAGACCTGCTCCATAAGCTCCTGGTTTTGAGCCAAAGATCCGATAAGAAGCTCTAGTCTGAGCTTGTTCGGAGGTGAGACCCTGCTCTTGCCAATAGCTGGTTTCCGTTTTTACCTTGGTAGCTAAGGGGTTGACCTCTTCTGACTCAGTTAGGTTTGCTACTGCTTGGGTTACTTTATTTAAGAGGTTAATAATGTTGGGAAAAGAATCGCGAAAGAAGCCTGAAATTCTGACGGTTACATCAACTCTGGATCTGGTGAGAACAGCTTGATCGAGAATTTCAAAGTCGACTACTCGACGAGATAAACCATCCCAAATAGGTCTTACTCCCATCAGTGCTAATACTTGAGCAATATCATCCCCTCCTGTTCGCATAGTGGAAGTTCCCCAAATCGAGATTGCTAGGGTTTGAGGATACTCGCCATTTTCTTGGGTATAGCGTTCGACGAGAACTTCGGCTGCGGCACTGCCTACTTCCCAGGCGGTTTCGGTGGGGATGGCACGAATATCTACTGAATAAAAGTTGCGACCGGTAGGAAGAACTTCTGGTCTGCCTCTAGTGGGTGCGCCCGATGCACCGCTAGGAACATATTTTCCATCGAGGGCATGGAGTAGATAGCTAATTTCTTGACTGGTTTGTTGGAGAGAAGGCAAGAGTTGATTGGCAATCCAGGCTAGTTTTTGGTTGGTGTATTTATATTCTGGGAGTAGGTTGTTTTTTTGTGCCAGAAGATTCTCGATCAGAGCGATCGCCATTTCTTCTAAGATTTCAACAATATCACCCTGGTTGCGAATTGTTTTTGACCAGTGTTTGTCTAAGAATTTTAATTCGAGTAGCTTGTTTTGCCATTTTTCCCATTCTTCAAGATCTAGATCTTGAGCGATCGCCGCTGTCAAACCAGGGTTATCTCGCTCCGAAAAACGAGCGATCGCAATAATTAAATCCCGCAACTGAGTTCCTTGAGGACATTCTCCTAGGATATGTAAACCGTCTCGAATTTGGGCTTCTTTGAGTTCACAGAGATAGCCATCGGCAATACTTAAAAATTCAGTAATTGAATCGGTGGTGATGCCCAGTTCTTGATCGAGGTGTTCGTTTTTAACTAGTTTGTCAATGCGCTTACTAATGGTTTTGAGCCTGGAAGGATCGAGAGTTTGCGCCTCATAGTATTCATCAATTAGAGCTTCAAGCTTGTCTAGTCCACCATAGAGTTCTGCTCTAGTTAGGGGTGGAGTGAGATGATCGATAATTACTGCTTGGGCGCGCCGTTTGGCTTGAGAACCTTCGCCTGGATCGTTAACAATGAAAGGATAAAGGTGAGGAATTGTTTGCAATGCAACTTCTGGGTAGCAGTTTTCAGAAAGAGCCAAACTTTTGCCTGGTAACCATTCCAGATTGCCGTGCTTGCCCACATGAGCGATCGCTTGAGCCTGAAACTTGGCTCTTAGCCAGTAGTAGTAGGCTAAATAATCATGGGTTGGTTCAAGATCTGGAGCGTGATAATTTAAACTCGGGTCGCGGTCATAGCCTCGTGAGGGCTGAATACCAATGAAGATATTCCCCAATTGAATTCCCGGAATTTGGATAGAGTCACTTAAAGGCAAGTCCCCCCATCGTTCATTAATTCCCTGTTGGACTTGATTCGGCAGCTTCTGAAAATAAGCTTGATAATCTTCCATCGCTAGGCTTTGATAAACTTTGCGCCATGATTTAGATTCTGGATCATTGGTTATACCTGTGGTGATTAGCTTAATTAGCTCATCGCCAGTCTCGGGAATATCCGATACTGTATAACCAGCTTTTTGCAATGCTTTGAGAATGTTTATACAGCTAGCAGGAGTATCCAAGCCCACCCCATTGGCTAATCTGCCATCTTTATTCGGATAGTTAGCCAGAACGAGAGCGATTTTCTTCTCAGAATTAGGGGTGATTCTCAGCTTGAGCCAATTAGCTGCTAAGTCACTGACAAATTCAACGCGATCGCTTTGTGGTTGATAAATGACCACATCAGTTTCGAGTTGTTCTTGTCTCTGCTGAACTGCTTTAAAGGAGATTGCTTTGGTGATAATCCGACCATCAACTTCTGGAAGTGCCACATTCATTGCCACATCTCTAGGCGTTAGACCCATTAAGCTATCTTGCCATTGCTCTTGGGTGCTACTGCTTAAAATTACTTGTAAAATCGGCAAATCCAAATCTTGCCAAAGTTTAACTGCCGACTCATCCCCTATCTTTGCTAGGGAGAAACTAGTTGTATTGAGTATTACGAAAACGTTCTTTTGCTTAAAAATTTCGATTAGTCGATTTTGATTCTCAATATCCTTTAACGAAGAAATAAATATTGGTAAAGGATCTAAATTTTTTCTTAATAAAGTCTCACAAATGGCATCAATAGGTAGGGTATTTCCTGATAAATAATGCGATCGATAAAATAGGATTGCAATTCTATTTCTGTTCGTACTTTTTAGTTCTACTTGTTGAGGTGAATACGTATAAACACCTAGTCTAGGAATTGCTTTCGGCGGTTCTGGATTATAGCTGGTTTCCAAAAAATGGTCGCTCACAAATTGCAAAGAATTTACATAGTTATGAACTCCTCCTTCAATAAAATATCGCCATAAACTATTTGCTAAAGATAATTCAATTGTGGAATGAGATATTAAGTCGGGATCAGGATTATCATCACCAGGCAAGACAATTAAACTACTATTTTTGATTCGAGCTATTTCTTCTACTCTTTCTAATCCATAAGACCAATAGGTAACTCCACCTAGTAACCTGAGAATAATAACTTTCGCTTTGCTTAAGACATTTTCAACATAGTTATCAATAGTTAATTGCTGCTGTAAATTCAATAAATTAACTACCCGAACTGCCAAAAAATTGTGAGGTAAGTCTTGGAGTGCAATTGATAAAGTTTGGATTTCGTTATCAGCAGAAGTTATGAAAATGATTGGGGCAGGAGTTTGGTCAATGAAAATCACTCCCTCTTCTTCAGGATTCCAGCCACCGGGGGTTGCCGCAATTTTGTGCATAAATTAAAAATCTAATCTTGAGAAATAATTACAGTTCGAATAAAAAACTAAAAAGTAAGACACTATTACGAATGTCAAAGATTATTCTATTTTTTAATTTGGCTTGGAAATGTTTTGAAGCTTATTCAATTCTCAAATTAATCTAAAGCGAGTGTAATCTTTCAGAATAGAAAAATAGGTAATACTACTCTGTTTGCTTTGGGCTAATTATTTTAAGAATAAGGATTCTTTCTAAATGTTTTATTGCTCGATTTATATTAAAAATATACAAAATTTTTTGAGTAATATTATTTTTACATCCTAATTAGTTATTGTTATCAAACTTCAACGAGTTAATAAAAGCCGATGAAAGTCAATTTAACTGGTATTCAAGGTTGATAAGTAAAATTTAAAAGATCTGATTTTTGGCATTTTTTATCGTTTAGTTGTTAGTTAGAACTAAAGATCAATAACAATCGCTTTTAAATATACTTTTTAATTTAATCTTCCAACGAGACTGAAAATTATTGTAATTTATATGGGAACGATGGAGCAATTATTGCATTATCAAGTAGAGCAAAAGCATATATTTGGAAATATCAAACTCCAAATTAACCAGAATGTAGAATTATCAAACATTCTCCAAATTGCTATAGACAGGGTTAGAACAGTTTTGAATATTGATAGACTAGTTATCTATCAATTGGGTATTCCTTCACAGTCTCCCTATCCGTTGCTTCCTGAAGAGTCTTTAACTTCTCGACAAGAGAAGGTGACTAACAGAGTGACTTTTGAGGCAAAATCTCCGGATCTCGATAGATCTATTCTCGATTTTCAAGCGAGACGCTGCTATGACGAGTCTGAAAAGTGTTGGAGCAGATACCGTCAAGGATTTACTCTAGCAATTAACGATATTGAGCGTTCTAATTTAGGAGCTGATCTTTATGATTTGATGTTGCAGCTACAGGTAAAGTCGAAAGTAGTTGCGCCGATTAATCTTAAGGATCGTTTATGGGGAGTGTTGGTTGCCCATCAGTGTCACCAACCTAGAACTTGGAGTAACCACGAAACTAGATTTTTACAACAAACGGCTGAATATTTGGCGATCGCTGTACATCAAGCTCAGTCCTACGAAGAATTACAGCGACAAAAAAAATCCTTAGAAAAACAGGTTAAAAATCAAGCTCAACAGATTGAAAATGCTTTGGTTGCTGCCAGAGTTGCTAGCCAAACCAAACACGAGTTTATTGGCAACATTAGCCATGAGCTAAAAACTCCTTTGACTAGGGTAATTGGTCTATCAGGGACTTTGCTACATTGGTCTATCGAGGAAGGTAGAATTCCCTTACCTATTGAAAAGCAGCAGCAGTATCTGAAGACTATTCATGATAGTGGCAAACATCTTCTTAAGTTGATCAACACGATTCTGGAGTTTTCTGAAGTCCAGTCAGGCAGCCATTTGCTCAATGCCAAGAAAATATCGTTGCACAAACTTTGTTTGGAGCTGATTCAATCTTTGCAGCCACAGGCAGAAGAAGCTGAAATTGAGCTGGCTTTAGATGTCAGGTTAGAGCCAGAAGTTGAATTGTTTTATGGCGATCGCGAAAAACTACGAGAGATTTTGCTCAATCTTTTGGACAATGCTCTAAAATTTACCAACAAAAATGGCAGTGTCTTTTTACGAGTTTGGCAAGAAAATAAGAAAATTGTCTTTGAAGTAGAGGATACAGGTGTAGGTATCTCTAATGATCAATTGCCTTTGTTGTTTGAAACGTTTAGCCCCTTAGAAAATTTCCGCCAGCGGATTCATGATGGGGTTGGAATTGGTCTAGCTTTAACTAAGCATTTAGTAGAGTTACATGGTGGCAGCATTGAGGTGGAATCCACTCCTGAAAAAGGCTCTGCTTTCCGCGTCTTCTTGCCAATTTTTTCGGCTAATAATTCACCAATTAGAAACGATCTGCCCTTAAAAAATGCATCTCAACAGCTTAAGAAAGTTGTTCTCATCACTCAAGATGATGAAACCGCAGTTCTTATTTGTAAAACTCTAACTGCTGCTAATTATCAGGTGGTCTGGTTAATTGATGCTCTAACAGCGATTAATCAACTAGATTTTCTAGAGCCACAGCTCATTATTTTGGATCGGGATAATTTGGATATCGAGATTCCTGATGTTACTGACACAATTAAAACTATTGAGTTGATCGAAGAAACCAAAATAATTTTGATGTATTCAGATAAGTCAGCGAGTGAAAATGAGAATTTTGTAACTGATAACATCGACGATCAGCTTTTAAAATCGGCAGATTTACCTCGCTTATTAAGCAAAATTGAGGCTTTAATCTAAGCTAGTTGCTCTTAATTTGTCGGAATAACTGGTAAGTTTTTGCTTAACGAATTTGCAAAAACTTGTGAGTTTGTAAGCTAACTCGCCACTGGGGATTTTGCAAAACATAATTCATGATCAAATCCTTACTCTGAGGACTGCTCCATTCTGGTTGCAAAAACTTGGGAACATCAGTCAGAATTAACGCTGCTTGCTGCTCTGCCCATTTCAGGTCAAACTCAGTTACGACCACAACCTTAAGCTCAGAAACCAGGGGATAAATACTTGAATGAGGTGACTTGAATTGCTTGGGGGAAAAAGTTACCCAGTCAAATTTGCCACTAAAAGGATGGGAGCCAGAAGTTTCGAGGTGAACAGGAATATTTTGCTCTTTGAGGGATCTAGTAAGGGGCGCTAAGTCATGGAGCAATGGCTCACCACCCGTAATAATCGCGATCGCTGGATTAGCCCGAACTACTTCCGCGGTTAAATCAGCCACCGAATATTGAGGATGTCGTTTCGCATTCCAAGACAGTTTAGTATCACACCAAGGACAACCAACATCACAACCAGCCAAGCGGATAAAAAAAGCACTTGTCCCTGCCCAAGTTCCTTCGCCCTGGACGGAGTGAAAAGTCTCTACCACTGGATAAACAACTGATTGATCAAAGAGAGATTGGTCGGCGATCGCAGTATTCATAGTTTGATTAGGTCATAGTTCTGGCAAAATTGCTCAGGCTAATATTCTAATTACTTTTGGCAGTTTTGAGCGTTTTCCTCTTAAGTTAGAGTTTGTTTCCGATATTAAACTGCATAATAGATATGGATTAACTAATCAAAATGCCCAAGTATGGATTTATTGAGATCGCTTCCTATCGGACTTTATCTAGAGCAGCCTGTGACCTGGCTCCACAGAATAGATCCTCGGGTAAAGCTTGCCTGGTTAATGACTTTTTTAGCAGCTCCGCTATTAGCAAATCCTTTTTGGCGTTTGACGCTAGTGGGGGTTTTGATTCTAATTACCTTGCTGGCTGGCGTCCCTTTGCGAGTTTGGAAGCGACAAATGGGTTGGTTATTAATGATTGGGGTTTTGGTTTTTTTGATTTCGGCGATCGCCCCTGATGGGCTGGCGGTTACCCATCAACCCAGATTGCCAGTTAGCGAACTTGATTTACCCCAACCGACTGACTATAAATATGTCCTTCTAGATTTAGGCAGATTTACAATCACCAGAAGGTCTCTTGATGTTGGAATTCGGGTCTCAACTTTGGTGTTCACCCTTATTTACAGCACCAATCTCTATTTGCTGACAACTGCCCCCGAAGAAATTACGGCTGGCTTAGAAGATTTGCTTAGTCCTTTGCGTTGGCTGAAAATACCCATTACTGAAATTACCCTCACTCTTACTTTGTCTCTGCGCTTTATCCCCTTGGTTCTGGAAGAGGTTCAAAATTTGATTCGCTCGGTTAGCACTAGAGCGATCGACTGGAAAAAGTTGGGTATTCGTCGTAGTCTTCAGTTGTGGTTAATCGTTGCCGAAAAGTTACTGCGAAATCTCTTGAGACGCGCTGAGGAGATTGCGGTGGCAATGGATATTCGCGGTTTTACTAGTGCGAGTGAACATAAGGTGGAATGGCATCAATTAAAGCTTCGTTGGCGCGATTGGATTGCTTTGGGCGTATTGGTTCCTTTCTGGTTTGCTCGGTTTGCCTTTGGCGGCATGTTTTGATTTTTTGCTAGGGCTACATAAGTAATCGACAGTGATCACGGTTAGAAATTGGCGGAGATGCCAATTTGGAAAGAACAAACCTCCTATCTAGCCATGATTCAGAAAATTGGACGCAAGAGTTTATATTTAACAATTACATTAATAGCTTCAAGTTTAATCTCAGGTTGCCAACAAAATAGTAATGCTCAAGCCGTATTTAGTCAGCGAGCTTCAGAAACTGAAATTAATCTAGAAAAAATTAGTGCAGATCAATTTAGTCAAGAACAATTGGACAAGGCAAAAGAGCTAGTCGAGCTTGGTCTAGAAAAAGGAGAAAGAGGCAATTTAAAAGCTGCCTTGAGCTATACAGAACAGGCAATCAGGATTTTTCCTGGCTATGCTAGGGCTTATTACAATCGAGGCGTTGCCAGAGAACAGTTTGGGGATACGCAAGGGGCATTAGCAGACTATACAAAAGCAATCGAGCTATATCCAGATACTATTTCTCCTCCAAGAATTTTAAGTCTTGCCTACGGTAACCGAGGTGCTTTACTTCATCAGCTTGGTGATGAGTTGGGGGCGATCGCTGATGCTAATGAAGTTCTCAAACTTCAACCGAATAGAGCAGGAGCATATGCGAATAGAGGTTTGGCATATCTAGGGTTAAAAAACTATGAGGCGGCGATCGCGGATCAAAGTCGCGCCATTGAACTACAACCAACTGTTCCAGGTTGGTATTTCAACAGAGGAAAAGCACATCGCCTGGCGGGGAACTATCAAGAAGCATTACGAGACTTGGATCAAGCCATATCAATAAATCCCCGTTTTAGCTGGGCATATGTCCAACGGGGTCACACTCAAGAGGAGCTAAATAATTTGCAGCAAGCAGAAGCTGACTATACCAAAGCATTAAACTTAGGCTATAAAAAGAGGCTTGTCTATTCTTCGCGTGCTGAAGTTCGCTCAAAATCGAGAAAATATTCTTTAGCTCTAGCTGATTATAATCGCGTTATTAGCGATGGTTCGAATCGTCCTGGAGATTATCATTCACGCTCAATAGCCCATCATAATTTAGGTGATTTTGCCTCTGCTCAGCAAGATGCAGTCAAAGCTGCCGAACTATATCTTGCGCAGGGCGATAAGACGCAACATCAAGCATTGATATTGTACGCTCAACAAAAACTCCCTTATTAAATTTAAAAAAATCGACGGTTTCTTACTTTGTGCAGCCAAACATAGTAAAAATCTAATTCCTTCTGGTTGTCGGAGCATTTTCTCAGGTAAATTCAGGTAGGATAGTAAAACTTTAGTTGTCAATACTCTGGTTATCGAGAGGGAAAAAGAAAAGAATGCGCTTATCTCAAATGTTGTTTGTGACTCTAAGGGAAGACCCCGCAGAAGCAGAAATCCCCAGTCACAAATTATTGGTACGAGCAGGTTACATTCGCCGAGTCGGTAGCGGAATTTATACTTACCTGCCTTTAATGTGGCGCGTTTTGCAGAAGGTTTCGCAAATTGTGCGCGAAGAGATGAACAAAACTGGCGCACAGGAATGTCTTTTACCTCAATTGCAACCAGCAGAGCTTTGGCAAGAGTCGGGAAGATGGGACACCTATACCAAAGCTGAAGGTATTATGTTTTCTTTGATCGATCGCCAAGATCGGCAACTTGGTCTTGGTCCCACTCACGAAGAAGTGATTACGGCAGTAGCCAAGGATATGATTCGCTCCTACCGCCAACTTCCCCTCAATATTTACCAGATTCAAACCAAATTTCGCGATGAAATTCGTCCTCGTTTTGGCTTAATGCGGGGTCGTGAATTCATTATGAAGGATGCCTATTCTTTTCACACTAGTGATGAATCCCTCAAAGAAACCTATCAAGAGATGGATCAGGCTTATCGCAATATCTTTACTCGCTGTGGTCTCGATTTCCGTCCTGTAGATGCTGATTCTGGGGCGATCGGCGGTGCTGGCTCTCAAGAATTTATGATTTTGGCGGAAGCTGGGGAAGATGAAATTCTCTACACCGAAGATGGTAGTTATTCTGCCAACACCGAAAAAGCGGTTTCACTTCCTGCTGAGGCGATCGCCTCTCCTTTTACTAGCTACGAAAAGGTAGCAACCCCCGACACCGAAACAATTGCCAAACTTTGCAAAGTCCTCGATTGCTCGGCAACTGCTGTAGTAAAAAATGTCCTCTACGAGGTTATTTACGATACTGGGATTACTGTTTTAGTGTTAATTAACATTCGTGGTGATGAAGATGTTAACGAGGTCAAACTCTATAACGAGTTAGCTAAACTCGCCCCAGACTACAAAGCCAAAACAATTATTTCT
>CALKUU010000022.1 GCA_937996665.1 uncultured Xenococcaceae cyanobacterium
GGCAATAACGACTGTCGCTCTATTGCCAGATAGCGAGAGAGTTAGTTGGGGCTTTTGGTTAGGTATTTCCGCACTTTTTGGTTTGGGTGTTGCTGGAGTCTTACGGTTTTGGCTGATGCCTAAATTTTATTTTGTGGATTATGTTCATTCAGATAAATAAATTGCTTGAAAAATTTCTTGAGATTGCCAAAGTGCGATCTCTCTCTCAAAATTAGAACAATTGGGGTAAATCTACTCCAGACAAGTCCCTCAGCTAAAACTCAATAATCATATTAAAAGAAGTTATCCCGATTCGATTAATAATTTCACTACCAAAGACTTTCGTAAATCCGCTTCTTTCATAGAGTCGAATAACGGGATTATTTGCTCGAACGCTCAGGCTTACAGCAGGAAATTGATTTTTTGCCATTTCTAGAATTTTGTTGAGTAAACTAGTGCCAACTCCATGATCTCGATAGTCGGGAAGCACGGCAATTCCTAATTCGGGGATAGTATCGTCGATATAGCCAAATCCTTTATCTTGATCCAGCCATAGGCGCAACCAAGCCATACCTAGACAAAGTTGATCTGAATTATTCTGAGCAACAGATCCTAAATCGCCAAATCTTCCCCAATTTCTGGCATAACGGGCTAGACAAGGCTGATTTTTAACAGACTCTACAGTGGATTCATGAGCTGCGTAGCTCAACATTTCCCAGACTATTGGTTGATCTGCAACTGTGGCGGGACGAATTGTATAGTTCATTTTTAAATAGAGCGGTCTGACAAGTATTTCTATTAAGAGATCGCCCCTATGTAACCTCCCTAAAAACTTTTGATCTCTAATTAAGTTCGAATTCTAGCTCGAAGTCTGTACAGAAATAATCAGTGGATCAACAGACAAACTGAATTTATTGCTACTTTTTAGTTTATCTGTTTTCCCTTTCCTTAGATGGTGGTCACATTTTTTGGTGAAAAGGATTGACTCTAGCTATTTTGTCAAAGATTGATAGGGTTATTTATCGACAACTTAGATCTCGTCTCTCTGATATACAATTCAAGGAAAATTCAATTTGACATATTCCTTTAACAAATTGTAATTACTATCAAAAAAACAACCAAAATTAACCCAATCCTCCTCCTGATAATCGGAATGCTGGCTGTTTCTAGCTCGGCGATTTGGATTCGTCTGGCAATGCAAGCCGCAGATAACCATACTCTAGAATTTAGCCTCTTTTTAGCTGCATCTCGCTTGTTGGTTTCTGCTTTGATATTGCTTCCCTTTAGTCGGAAATTTCAACTTAGCCAAATTAATTCTTCGACCTTTTTGGCTGCGGCGATCGCGGGTCTTTGTTTAGCGATTCATTTTGCGAGTTGGGTCTCTTCCCTAGCTTTTACCTCGATTACAGCCTCTACCACCCTAGTAACCACTACACCTATTTGGGTGGCTCTCTACTCACGCTTTTTTCGCAAAGAAAAACTAAGTAAAACAACTTTAGCTGGTATTGGCATTTCTTTTGCAGGAGGGATAATTATTGCTTTTACTGGGGCAGAGGCGATCGCTCGTGGTCATAATCCGATTGTGGGTAATGGTTTAGCTCTATTTGGAGCAATCATGGTTAGTGCTTATCTATTGCTAAGTAATAAAGCACAGAAAGCAGGATTGAGTATTGGTAATTTTGTCTTGATTGCCTACTCTACAGCGGCGATGTTTTTGTTGCCAGTTATGATCATCCTGCAAATTAG
Source organism: uncultured Xenococcaceae cyanobacterium (assembly GCA_937996665.1). GTDB lineage: Bacteria > Cyanobacteriota > Cyanobacteriia > Cyanobacteriales > Xenococcaceae > Hyella. Next base: position 1,726 of record CALKUU010000022.1, read on the forward strand.
TTACAAAATTGACTACAGAGCGTATGACCCACAGGTATATTTGTACGTAGTCTTGATGGCAGTGGTCTGTCAGCTAATTGGACATACTAGTTTTAATTGGGCTTTACAGTCGATTTCTCCAACTTTTGTTGCTCTGGTTGTTTTATTAGAACCAGTAATTGCCGGGACAATAGGAGTCTTTGTTTTTCGTGAAATACCAACAATTCAAACAGTTTATGGCGGATTTGTCTTGATCGTTGGCATAATTTTGGCGGTAGTGGGGAAACAGAATTGACACCTTCTCAATCAAAAAATGCTTAATAGTGTATTGTCACTGAATTATTTAAATATCAAATAAATTTGATAACTAGAGCTTATTTTTCGTTAAACTATTTTTAAGAAACAGGGTTTAGGATTACTTTGTATGACAGATACTTCCTCAATGAAGAAAAAAATACTGGCAACAGAAAATGAATCTACTTCAGGTTTATCTGAGTCTCAACTAATTCTTGTTAAACCTGAAATAGATAACCAGATTCACATCGAACCATCCAATTCCAATTTAACTGATCTTAGTCTGCCTCCTAATTTGCCTATCTTGGGTGCTATAACAGCGATCGCAATTGTAATAATTACTCTTTTGTGGCAACAATATCAAAAGTATTTTGGCAATAAGTCCTTACAGCCGCAAGTGAATTCAGCTTATTCAACAGAAGCTTATGGTTGGGATAATGAAACTTGGAGTTCAGATCGACGAGACCCATTAATCCAAAAAGAAAGGAGCGTCGTCAAAGAAAAAGTTTTTGCTGAAGCTAACAGCAGAAACAGCGGAACGACTCAAACCTTAGTAAAAGAGAATAAGGCAACCTTCGATTATGAAATTATGGAGCCAACATCTGTCTCCCAAGGAAAACTAGACCAAGAAAGTTTAGCTAAAGAGCATCTTGGTCAAATCGAAACTGAGCAAGTAAAGACAGAAAAAAGTATTTTGAACGCCGAAAACTCTAGCAAAACTGAACAAGCAAAAAAAGAAAAAGATTATCTAGCTTGGAATAATCGAGGTATTACCCTGGCAAATAGTGGAGAACTGCAAAAAGCCGTTGCCTCTTTTGATAAGGCTCTCAGATTAAAACCAGATTACGACCAGGCATGGAGCAATCGAGGCATCACGTTAATTAGCTTAGGTAAATACAAAAAAGCGGTTTCTTCTTTTGATAAGGCAATTAAAGCCAAAGCTGATTATGCTCAAGCTTGGAATGGTCGCGGACTTGCATTGGCTAGTTTAGGTCAATATCAAGAAGCTCTTCTAGCTCATAACCAAGCTCTTGAGATTGAATCAGATGATGCTGAAGCTTGGAATAATCGTGGCTCTGCCTTGTTTAATTTAAATCGACTAGAAGAAGCGATCGCTTCTTATGAAAAGGCTCTAGAAATTCAACCAGAGAAAGATTCGGCTTGGTGTAATCGTGGTTTTGCTTTAGCCGCTTTAGGAAAATTAGATGAAGCGATATCTTCTTATATTGAAGCGATTAGAATTCAACCAAATCATCATGCAGCTCAATACAAACTATCCTGCGCCTATGCTCAACAAAGCAGCTTAGAACCAGCTCTAGCTAATCTTGCCCATGCAATTGAACTTAAAGCTGAATATCTGGAAATGGCAAAAAGAGATCCTGATTTTAATAATATTCGCGACCAAAGTCAGTTCCAAACGCTGTTAAAGTTGGCGACAAACTAGATTGGGCGTTGCTGATTTGAGGTAAGAAACACACAGTTTAACTGTTCGTTGTTAATTGTTCATGGTTGATTGATAATTGCTTTTGGTGAATTTATTTTCAAGTGTGGAATCTAAACAGTGTTAGTTTGACAAAGCAAAAAACTTGAAAATTTTACAGCTTTCTAACTTCTAGGTACCTGAGAAAGCTATTCTTTCCTTATAAATATAACTCCGACTGTTTTAAATTCTCAAAGATTTTGAGTGCAGATTTTAGAGCTGTGATTTCATGGCAAGATGAAAGTCTAACTTCTCCCCTCCTAAAAAAACCTGGGTGTAAGAATGGCTCGTTTGACTAAGTTAAAATTTGATCGCGGCACGCTAATTCTGCATCCGCCACCAAAGGGTAGGAATTGGCTAGATTTTGCTACTTGGGATGATCGCATCGAGAAATTTCGGGTCTCGGCGATCGACTATCGTCCGTTGGTAGAAACTCTCAAACAAGAGGAGCAAAAATTCATTGATGAAGCCAAAGAATTTTATAATCTAGAGCTGGCAACAAATAATCTCTCTTTTGAACCTTATCCGCATCAAAAAGAAGCTCTAATTGCCTGGAAAAAAAATCAGAGACAAGGTGTAGTTGTCTTGCCAACGGCTGCGGGAAAAACCTATTTAGCCCAATTGGCTCTCGAATGTACTCCTCGTACGACTCTAATTGTTGTACCAACTTTGGATTTGATGCATCAATGGTATGCCCAGATCGAAGCTGCTTTTCCGAATACAGAAGTGGGCCTATTGGGTGGTGGTTCGAAAGATCGCAGTCCTATTTTGATCGCAACCTATCACAGCGCAGCTATTCATGCTGAAACACTGGGTAGTAAGTATGCAACCATAATTTTTGATGAGTGTCATCATTTACCAACCGATTTTTTTAAGGTAATTGCTGAGTTTGCGATCGCACCCTATCGTCTAGGCTTAACGGCAACTCCAGAGCGCGCCGACGAAGCCCATAAACTACTTGATGATCTAATTGGAAAAGTAGTGTATCGCAAGACTGCTCAAGATCTGGCTGGTTCAGCTCTGGCAGATCATAAAGTGGTGCAAATCAAAGTGAGTTTGTCTGAGCAAGAAAAGACCCGATATGAAAACGCGATTGAAACTCGCAATCAATTTTTGCGCCAGTCGAATATTTCTTTGGGTAGTATCCAGGGTTGGCAGTTTTTTGTCCAAGCTAGTGCGCGGTCTCCCCAAGGAAGACAGGCAATGCTGGCTCACCGAGAAGCAAAAGATATTGCCTTGGGTACAGATGCCAAGCTCCAGACTCTTGTCGACTTAATTATTAAGCATCCCCAAGAAAGAATTTTAATCTTTACCAATGACAATGCCACTGTCTATCGGATATCTCAACAGTTTCTAATTCCGGCTATTACCCATCAAACTCCTGTTAAGGAAAGACATGACATCCTTCAAAAGTTTAAGGCAGGAGACTACAAAACCCTAGTTGCTTCCCACGTTCTCAATGAAGGGGTAGATGTTCCTGATGCCAGGATTGCAATTATTTTGTCGGGAACTGGCTCATCTAGGGAATACATTCAGCGTTTGGGGCGAGTCCTACGGAAAGGAAATACCAGCAATAAGCAAGCAATTCTTTATGAGGTGATTGCCGAAGACACGAGCGAGGAAAGAACTGCCCTGAGAAGAAAACAACCAGCAGAACCAGAGTCGGAGCCAACTTATACTCAACTGAAGTTAGT
>CALKUU010000023.1 GCA_937996665.1 uncultured Xenococcaceae cyanobacterium
AGAGTCTCAACTAGCTTTTGCTGCTTTTTTACAGCTTTGGTTTGTAGTTCTTCCGCCTTGGCAATTCTCTGCTGAGAAGCGATCGCTTCTTTCTTCACATGGTCAGAGATTCCTGGGAGTTGTCCTGCAAGTTTAGCGAGATCGAGCATGATTTCAACTACAAATTACTGCTAAAGATTACTACCTAAAATTACGAATAAAGCAAAATTTTAATGGCAACGCCTAATAATAACCCCGATTGTAAGCTTAAGCGTCAATTCGAGTGAGACTATCTTTAGTATTACAACGAGTGTAATCATTCCAAGTAGTCAACTCTTCTTCTGGAAAACTAGAAAGTAGACGCGCCCGACTCTCTGGGCTTAGACCTTTAGCCATGGTAAAGTCTGCTCCTGCTAAGTTAAGCAGATTACTAAACTCGGCATCAGTCAGATCGGCAGCGCGAAAATCTACTCCCTTTAGTTCTGCCCCACTAAAACGAGCCTTGCGCAGACATGCCCCTGTTAGAAAGGCTCTTTGCAGATTTGCCCCACTAAAAGAAACATCTTCGAGGTTTGCGCCTGTCAAATCAGCACCGCTGAGGTATGCACCCATAAATTTTGCCCCCGAAAGATCCAACCCTCTGAGGTTGGCTGTGTTAAGGTATGCTCCATTAAGAACTGCCCCAGGCCCTACTGCTCCAGAGCTACGATGACGAAAATCAGCAGGGAATTGAGTGGTTTTGCTATAAACAGTTAGTTGGATCTTGAGATCTGTAAGGTTTGCGTCAGTAAAGTTTGTTCCTTTAATGTTGGCACGGGTTAAATATGCCCCTGTCAGGTTTGCTCCGCTTAAGTCTGCGTTTTCTAAATTAATTCCCCTCAGATCGGCGTTGGTGAGGTTTGCCCCCGCGAGGTTTGTCCCCGATAAGTCGGCGTTGGTAAGGGTGACGCTAGTTAGGTTGCTATTACTCAGATCTGCACCAGGTAGAGCGATCGCATATAAATCTGATTTGGTTAAATCTACACCTGCCAGGCTCGCTCCTGAAGAAAATTTGGCGAGAAGATCTGATTTGGTTAAAGCGGTCATACTTGCTTAAAATATTCTGATAAATAAGGTATTGTCTCTGATTTATAGTCAGTTTAGCTTTATCCCGCGACCTCTTAATTACTAAATCATGAATCAGTTACAAGCTTTAATCTTTGATGTTGATGGTACTTTAGCCAATACTGAAAGGGATGGTCATCGACTGGGTTTCAATCAGGCTTTTGCCCAGATGGGTCTCGATTGGCAATGGTCGGTGGAGCTATATGGGGAGTTGCTAGCGGTTGCAGGAGGGAAAGAGCGAATCAAGTATTTTATTGATCGCTATCAGCCCAATCTCCCTAAGGTTGAAAACCTAACCGAGTTTATTAAACAACTCCATCAACTCAAAAATAAGCACTACCAAGCCCTCTTAAAAAAAGGAGCGATTCCCTTGCGTCCTGGGGTTAAAAGATTGATTACCGAAGCGAGAGAGCAGGGTTTAAGACTAGCGATCGCTACTACCACCACGTTAGCTAATGCCACAACGTTATTAGAAAACGCTCTCGATCCAGCTTGGTTTGAAGTTATCGCTGCGGGGGATATCGTCCCAGCTAAAAAACCTGCACCTGATATCTATTTTTATGTTTTGGCGCAAATGCAGATTGAACCTGAACATTGTCTAGTATTTGAGGACACGGCTCATGGTTTAGAGGCAGCAACCAAAGCGAAATTAAAAACAGTAGTAACGGTGAATAACTATACGGATCAGCAAGATTTTAGCAAAGCGGCTCTCGTGGTTAATCATTTAGGAGAAGCAGATCTACCAACCAAGATTATTCAAGGTCAGGAATTTAGCTCTAAATACTTGAGTAAATCTAAGCATATTAACTTAGCAAGTTTGCGAGATTTAGTTGCAAATATTTAATGATATTAGAGGTAGTACAAACCCAAATTAGTAATTCTTTTGAGAAAAATTGTAATCAAAATTTCTCAAAGTCAAAGGGAAATCTTATTTAAAACTTCAAGCAGACAAATCTAGTAGGCAGTGATTATATTTCTTCTGAGTTAAAGAGCTTGGCTCATGAGATAGAGCTAACTATTGTTGTGAATACTTAATAAAAGTGGAAATTATAAAACCTCTCTGAACAAAAAAGAGTAATTCACTTTTTAAAAGTCTTGTACTATAGCGATTTTAGATAATTCATAAAGTTAACTTTCATCTTTTACTTTCTGCATAGTGAATTTACTAACTGTCAATTCTCGTAAATCAAATTAGACCACTATATCCGATTAAACAAGATTTTCGAGTAGGAAAAAGAATCATTAGTATAGTATTGCAAAAACTACCCATAAGCTATATTAGACTTACCATCTAGTTATCTAAATAAATATGGTTGCAATTTATGAGGAATGTAGAAGAAATTTAATAGCTCTAATCGATGAATATAAACCAATACATAGAAATGAAGCTGATACTCGTTTTCAAATTATAGATCGCCTTTTTTTTGATTGTTTAGGGTGGACGAAAGATGATGTTCATATGGAAGAGCATCATAATGGTGAGTATTCAGACTACTCTTTTAATGCCCCAAGAAAAATTTTAATAGTTGAAGCTAAAAAAGAAGATGAGTATTTTGAGATTCCTGCGGGAAAAGATCGACTTGAGTATTCAATCCAATCCCTATCGTCAGGTAATGCTAATTTTAAAGCTGCAATCGCACAAGCTGCTGGATACTGTCAGGAGCGTGGTGTACCCTTTGGTGCAGTATCTAATGGTTCTCAGCTAATTGCCTTCATTGCTGTGAGAAGTGATGGAATTGCACCGCTTCATGGAAAAGCATTGGTATTTTCCTCTCTTGAAAAAATGTTAGAAAAATTTCTAGATCTCTGGAACTCTCTTTCTAAACCAGGAGTAGAAGAGAAAAATCTTCAAGTTAGGCTTATTGGGGATTTACAAGCACAGATTCCCCGCAAGCTATCTGAGATTATTGCCAAATATCCTGGTATCAAGGGGAGAAATGTATTTCAGACCGATCTTCAAACTGTTAGTGACTTAGTAATTGAAGATATTACTCGCTCTGAGATATTGGAAAAAAAATTTCTTGAAGATTGCTACTGTAAGACAGGCGCTTTGCCACAGCATTCTCTTGCAAGTAAAACAATTTTAGAAGCAAGGTATGCTGCTCTTTTTGATTCCAATTTTTCATCACCTGTATTGGTAAAAGCTTCTGATAAAAAAGGCATTTCTCCAGAATTAATGACTGAAAGCATCAATCGTAGACCTATTCTCCTTATTGGTAGTGTTGGTGTTGGTAAAACAACATTTATAAGAAACTTAATAAAAGTAGAAGCTGTCCCTATTTTTGAGAAAGCTATCACCTTATATATTGATCTTGGCTCTCAGGCAACTCTCTCAAAAGATTTACAGACTTTTATCGTTGAAGAAGTTGTTGAACAACTTCGCAAAAATCATGAGATAGATATTGAGGAAAGTAGTTTTGTTCGCGGTGTTTATCATTCAGACTTACAACGATTTCGTAAAAGTATATATGCAGATCTATATGAATCAGATAAAACGCAATTCAAAGTTAAAGAAATTGAATTATTAGAGAAAAAAATCTCTATTCTGGAAGAACATCTCAAGCAATCTCTAAAGCATATTGCTAATGGACGCAAGAAGCAGTTAATAATGATTTTAGATAATTCAGATCAAAGAGATGAAAATACTCAACAACAGGTTTTTCTTATTTCTCAAGAGATAGCAGAACGCTGGTCAACGACAGTATTTGTTACTCTTCGCCCTGAAACTTTTCACCGTTCCCAACAAATGGGCGCTCTCAGTGGATATCATCCCAAAGCATTCTCCATATCCCCACCAAGAGTTGATTTAGTTTTAGAAAAACGTTTATCATTTGCCCTCAAACTTACACGCGGTGAAATTCCGTTTCAATCTTTATCTGAGGGTATGGGAATGCGCTTAAGTTCGCTAGAACATGTTCTCATCTCGTTTATAAGATCTTTAAAAATAAATCGTGAACTTAGTGAATGTATTGATAATATATCTGGGGGAAATATTCGTTTAGCTTTAGATCTGGTGACTGGATTTTTTGGTAGCGGTCATATTGATACTCAAAAAATCGTTGAGCTTCAACGAGATAAAAAGAATAACGGCTATAGAGTTCCTCTTCATGAGTTTTTAAGAGCAGTTATATTTGGAGATAATATTTACTATGATTCAAGTAGCTCTCCAATTGTTAACCTTTTTAACGTCTCTACTAATGATTCCAAAGAACACTTTCTTTTGCCTTTATTGATTAGTGCAGTCAGTTCATTAGGTTCTTCTAGTTCTAATAAAGGATTTGTAGAAACACTTGTTGTTTATGAACACTTACAAGGAATCGGATTTACTGCCGAACAAATTGATAAGTCCTTGATTATAAGCACTAGGAAAAAACTGATTGAAACTACAGCTCGGCTAATTCCTAATCCAGGTCAAATAATGCCTCATACACTACGTGCTACAACTTTAGGTTTATATCATATTAATCGCCTGAGTCATCTATTTTCATATGTTGATGCAGTTATTGTTGATACGCCTATTCTTGATTCCAAAGTCAGAGAATCAATTGAAGATGTTCAAACAATCCATTTACGTCTCAATAGAGCAGAATTATTTCTGGACTATCTTAATTTACAATGGTCAAAAATGAATACTAAGCATATGTTTTTTAACTGGGTAGACGCAGCCATAAGCCTAAAAAAGGAAATTAATTACATTCGTCAGAAGAATTGACGATTAACAGACAGCAACTTTGTAGCCTACAAATGGCTCATGACTCAGTAAGGATATTTAAAGCAATTCTAGAGAAAAAATAAAAAATAAAGTAGAGTTTTTGGCTGATTATAAACGCCTCAACTTTCAAATCCTCGATAAAATCGAGTAAGTTGTACTAGAGTATGGGTTCATCTCAGACATTTACACTTAACCAATAGAACGATGTTGGCTTAGTGTAATCATAAGTTGAGCAAGGTGGAAACTATAGCGAGTAGGAAATCCTTGGGAAAATTGAAACTCCGTCTAGATAGTAGAAGTTTCGGAATATTTCGGTAGCTATTTGAGACTAGATGTTACCCCACAAACGATAAAAATCAGCCAAAAATTAATTAAAAAATTAGTTGTTCTTGGCAGAGCTGAGATTCGATATATGATGTTAGGCGGTGCATTTAACTACAATTGCTATTTATGAGTTCCGTTACCTCTCAAACCATTAAAGGATTACATCA
>CALKUU010000024.1 GCA_937996665.1 uncultured Xenococcaceae cyanobacterium
AGAGCTAGCAACGATCACCCCATCTGCTGCGCCTAACAAATCGGGAATATTTTCCCAGTTAGCACCACTGCCGACAAAAATAGTAGTATCCCCTGCTGCGGCGCGAGCTAATTCTAAATCTTCTTGGCTTGGTGGATTGCCTGTAGCACATCCCGATAAGATAATGCCGTCTGCCAAACCTCTTTGGATTGTATCTTGAACTGCTGTGGTCAAATTAGGCGCTGTTCCTAAGGGGCTAGCATGTTTGACTAAAACATCAGCGAGGATTCCTACCGCTGAACCCAGTTCTCGGCGGTAGCGCATTAATTCGTATGCTCTTCCTTCGAGTACCCCTTGATCTGTTGCCAGTACTCCAGTAAGGACATTAACACGGATGAAATCTACACCAACACAGGTTGCGATCGCGATCGCACTATGGGCATCATTCCGCAACACATTAATCCCTATTGGCAAGGTAACCATTCCCTTTAAACGATCCACAATCAGGGTCATAGCGCTAACTACTGCTGGATCGACCCGATCTTTAGCAAAGGGTGCGTCAAAAAAATTCTCAATAATAATGCCGTCAACTCCCCCGGCTGAAAGAGCAGTCGCTTCTTGTTCTGCTCTGGAAATTACCGCTTTAAGGTTGCCACCCCAACGAGGAGAAGTCGGCAAAGGTAAAAGATGAACCACCCCAATAATAGGATTATCTGTCTGAAAAACTTGTTTTAAATCCACTTGTTATAATCCTTGCACCAACCAGCTTACTATCTTATCTTGTTCTGTTAGGAAAATGAATAGGCTGCTAGTTTTAAGCTAGAACAATTTTCAGGTTTGGGATCAATTTTTGATGACTGGTTATTGCTCTTGAGGTTTTTGTTTCTTCCCTCTGGGATTAAAATTCACCTTTCCCCATGAGCTTATCAAATGTTTTGGGTAAAGCCTTAAATATTAGTTTCCGTAGATCACAAACAGTTTTAAGGGAAATTTTCCCGTACAATTCACCTTATAGATCTCAAAATAATCAATGTCCAACGCTGTCGATTTAGTTGCTAATTCCGTCGCAAATTCTCTAGTTGTTGCTAATCAAACCATTAGACCGATCGCGGCGATCGCTATTTATGGAATTGCTGCCTATAATGACAAAATTTGGGGTTTAGATCCCAGAAATGGTTATCTCCTCGAAATCGATCCCCTCACCAACAATACAGAAATCTTAAACAACTTTAATACTAGAGATTTTATCAACGCTACAGGAATCGCCATTGTCGAGCAAACTCTCTGGTTTACGAAAGACACAAGCGTTTACTTCTGTGATCTTAGTAACGGCTTAAACGGCATAGAACAGCCCCAACTTTTTTTGCAACTTGACTATCCCGCTAATGGCATTGCCGTCTGGCAAGACACCATTTATTTGACTAGTCAAAAAACAGGCGAAATCCTTATTTACAAAAAAGAAACCGCCACTAAAATTACCCATTTTTATTTACCAGGGATCGGCACCGAAAATATTACTGTTAATGAAGAGGAAATTTGGCTAACTGATGATTTAGAGCAGACGGTTTACTGTCTAGATAGAGCCACAGGGGAAGTTATTTTTAATCTTTTAACTCCTTTTGAAATCCCTCAAGGGCTTACTTTTTTTGAATCTAAAGACTCAGCCGAAAAAACACTTTATATCGCCTATGCTAATCGAGAAGCATATATCCGCGACAACCCGAATGCTGAACCCAACCACGAATTACAATATCGTGATTCAACTTTTATTCATCCTCTTTATTTTCACTATTACCAAGACCAGAAATACGCTCTTTCTAATGGTTATTTAATTGAAGTTTCTTATGTAGAAGAAATAGCCCCTCTCGATCCTGTCTCACTTGCTGAGCTTGAATGGCGCATCGCTTTGCCCGCAGAAACAGATCGCCAGAAAATTAGAGAAATTACTCCTGTCGGTCTACCCTTTAGCGAAGAAATTAAGGATGGACAGCGGATTGCAGTCTTCAAATTTGCTGACTTTGATGAGCAACAGCGTTATGTTTTTGGCTGGAGAGCTGTCTTAGAAGTTTGGAGTATCAAATATCAGATTAAACCCAGAGATTGTGAAGATATAGCTGAATTGCCCACTGATTATCAGCAGAAATATTTGGCAGATAACGATAACTTGGCAATGGATCAAGAAATCATTATTCGAGCTGCTCAAGAGGCGATCAAACGAGAAACTAATCTGTTACGGAAAGTTTATGCCATTCGCAATTATGTCTATGACAAGCTTAAGTATGGAATTAGACCCCATATTGATACCCCTGACGTGGTTTTAAAAAGAGGGGTGGGTTCTTGTGGGGAGTATTTAGGGTTGCTCTTGGCTCTGTGTCGTCTTAACGGAATTGCGACGAGAACAGTTGGTCGCTACAAGTGCCCGAGTTCTCCTCATCAAAAAAGAGTTCCCCTGGTACCTGATTTTAATCATGTGTGGATGGAGTTTTATCTGCCTGGGTTTGGCTGGTTACCAATTGAATCTAACCCAGATGATATCGTTGAGGGTGGCCCTTATCCCACTAGGTTTTTTATGGGTTTGGCTTGGTATCACACAGAAATGGGTAAAGGTGTCCCCTTTGCGCAACTAAGTAGTAATGGTGCCCCGCTAGATAAAGAACAACTTTCGATTGGGGAGTTAGCGATCAATCATGTTCGCTTTACGATTTTAGATGAGTTGAAGCCGATCGCTTGATCAATTGGGTTAATGTGGAAATTTATTTGAAGAGAGTTTAATTAAACAAGTTTTTAACTGGGTATTTAATCGATTAAATTTTCTAAGTTCAATCCGGGTAATTTGCAAACTAGCTAGTAGTTTTCTGTACAGCTAAATATATTCTCATTCTGAGTTACTAATGGTTATGCTTCGCCCTCTAGTTTTGAGATTCGCTGTTCAAATTCGGCGGTCACAGAAAAAGGAACAACTAAAAAAGATAGAATAAAACCTACCGCTAAAGCAGCGCCAACTACTTCCTTCCAATCAGTCCAAGCGCCTTGTGTAATCTGCGATATGACGTAGTAAAGCACACCCAAAATAGCTATTATTGATAATGCTTTAAAAATTCTGATCGCAATGTAGTTTCCTAGTCCAAAACCAACAAGTAAGATAATAAAAGCCACTGCTGATTCTTCCCATTCTAAGGGGGTATCTAATTTTTGTAAGGTCTCTAATATTGTTTCCATTTTTTATTATTAGCGTGCTTATACACACTTATATTTCCCTTAAAAGAAATATAAATTAAGTGGTTTTCTAGTTTATTGAAACTATTTGACAAGCTAAGTTTTTTGAAGCTTAATAATGTTAACTGGATTAAAACGATTAAATCTAGTTTAGTTGGCGATCGCTAATAATTGAGAATAGATTTAACCATTCTGAAGATGAGCAATTAGTTCGACTCCATACTCTTCTTCAAAGACATCTTTTTTGTAATCCAAGCTCCATAACTCCAGAGCGCAATCATCACCAAAATCTTGGGGGACTAAATATAATTCTAGTTGCTTTTGCTTGGGCTTAAATTCACACTTAATACTCGTAATTGCCGCCTTATGCCTACGATCTAGCGCAACAGCAATTCTGAGGATGGCACTTAATTGCTTGACCATCAATTGATAGGCTTTGTTGGGTAATTTGCTATAAGCTTCGTGTTTTTTCTTGGGTTTACTACGACGATGATAACGAGCTATATTGGCAACCAAGTCTAGTTCTAGTTCGGTAAAACCAAGCAATTCAGCATTACGAATTAAGTAATAGGAATGTTTGTGGTGGGCAGCATGACTGATATAGAGACCGCAATTGTGCAAAATAGCAGCAGCCCATAATAATTCTCTAGCCTCTTGATGCCAATTATGTAAATAACCAGCGGTTTGATCAAATAAACTGAGGGCAAATTGCGCAATTTTTTGGCTTGATTCGAGATTAACATGATATTTTTGAGCAGTTTTAAGAACGTTACGGCTTCTAACTTCCTGCTGATATTCCAAGCGATTGTCAATTAGAAAGTTATTCAACATCCAATCAACAATCATTCCTTCCCGTAAGGCTCGCTCGCAAATAGTTATCGAGTCGAGCTTTAACATTTTCATCGCTTCTAAGAGCACGATCGCCCCAGGGACAATTATTTCTGC
>CALKUU010000025.1 GCA_937996665.1 uncultured Xenococcaceae cyanobacterium
AAATTAGAACCTATTTACTTTCCTAAAACTTTTCACTGGTGGCGACAGTTAAACAGTGTAGCTAAATTACGCGATCGCTTTAACGAACAACAACTAAGCTATATAATTCCTGGAGCCAATACTGGCTACCTCAGAGGAAAAGGCTACGTTGATAATGCTTATAGTCGGCTAACATCGCTAAATTTAGAAGAGCTAAAAAAAGTTAGTAGTCAAGTCAGCTAATTGTCAGTTAAAGAAAAGAATTACAGTTTGCAGTAAACCAATAGTAAAGCCTAGAACTCCACCCAAATTAACAATAGCTTGTAACTCACTTTTGACAATCCCTTGAACGGCTGATTCTAAATTTTCAGGAGTAGTTGCCATCACTCGACTAATAATTACTTGATCGATCGACAAAATAGGAATTACTTCAGCTACGATTTTTTCTAAATCCTTTTCTAGATAGCGATCCAAAATCAGAGCTAATTCTTGACTCACTATATCGACCGAACTAATCACCATTGCTGAAGAACCAACTCTTTTAAGAGCAATTGAAGCAACATTTTCCCAGTCAATCGAATCACTCAAACTATGAATAAAATCGGCACCTCTATTTTGTAAGTAATTACGAACTGCATCTCTCGTAGTTTTTCGCAATTGTCTAACAGTCGCCACAGGTAAATTTTGTAGAGATAAACTCAACAACCATTTACGAATACGGTCTCTAATTTCTAATGAAAAAGTTAACTCTTTAAGCCTGGCATTAGTAATTCCTGGTTCTTCAAGACAAAATGCTCGTAACCTCAATAAGCTATTTCTTAGACCAAATAGATTAGCAACAACCCAGTAAGTACCACTACTTTTCTCGCGAAAACCTTCATCAATAATTTGAATGTTACGCTCAGTCAAAAAATCAACAATTAGGCGCCTCAATACATCTGGAGGTAAAACTATTTCTAAAATCCAGTCAGCAAACTGTTTTGCTTGAGCCTCACTTAGTTTAAAGTCTAGAAGAATTTGGTCAAAAACTTGGTTAATTTGAACTTCTAAAAAGTCTTCTTTGCGGGCGAATATTCTCAACATTCGAGGTAAAGACTGCCCAAATAAATCTCGCAGAATATTAGCAACTATTGTGATAGATTTTTGCTCTTTATCTTGCTTAATTTGTTCAAGTGCTAATTTAACTAGCCATTTAATTGCAGCCTCTAATCTCTCTAGCTTCAATAAGCGCTGAGCTAGCTTTTGTAACTCACCAGGAGTTAACAGCGAACCCATGATGGTATCAGAAACTTTTTGAGCCAATCTTTCCTGGTTACTGGGAATTAATCCAGGGGTGAACGGCAGTTTTTGTTTACCAATATAGATAGCTCGATACGGTCGAAACAGCATATTAATGGCTAAATCATTTGTAAAATAGCCAATAATGCCTCCCGCGATTGGCGGAATTAAAAATATCCAAAAATGTGTAAGTTCCAAAACAGTGAAATTGAATGACCTGTATTGATTTTTCGGTATTGAGTTTTAAGGTTTTAAAATTAAAATTATCAGCAGAAATTATAAGTAGTAACTTAGTTTAATTCAGTTTGAGTGATTAATTAATTTCTAGCTATTTTTTGAGTACTAATACCCCCATCATCCCCCCCAATAAAGGATAATGAACAGCTTCACTAAATCTAGCTCGATAAGCTAAATTTACTTGCTCAGATCCATTAGGAAACTTAGCCAAACTAGGAATTAGATAAGCATATTCTTCTTCCATAGAAAAATCTTGGGCAGTCGGAACTACAATGTTTTGCAAATACCATTGCTGAAACATGTTGATCAGATCAGATTGAGGACGATGAAAGTCCAAAATCGCGATTTTAGCACCAGGTTTTAAAACTCGGCGAACTTCTTGCAAACATCGACTAATGTCAGTAACGTTTCGCAAGCCGTACCCCATGGTAGCGCAGTCAAAAAAATTGTCGCTAAAGGGTAAATTCAAAGCATCCCCTTCAAGCCAAGAAATTGCATGTTTAGGCAGCTTATTTTCTTGTCTTGTTTGAGCAATTTGTAATTGTGCACAAGCAAAATCTAAGCCAGTTACTTGACCCTGCAAACCAACTTTTTGCGCCAACATCAAAGTTAAATCACCACTACCGCAACAAAGATCTAAAGCGATCGCTCCTGACTTAGGATCACTCCATTTAACCGCCATCATTTTCCAAATTGCATGCTGTCCAAAACTCAGGCGATCATTAAGATCATCATATTTACTAGCAATGCGATTAAAGATTGCCTGAATATCACTAGCTTCGGGATTAAAGTTATTGGTCATCACAATCAGGGAATTTTAATTGGGTATAAATGATTGATGTACAAACTAAGGTTGTGGTCTTCCTAAAGTAGTTAGATAAAGCACGGCTTCTTCTGGAGGAATACCCAATACTTCGTTCACTTGGTTATCAAAAAAGCCAGCAATCCCACTAACTCCAAGATTGAGATGAATTGCGGCTAAGTTCATCCGTTGTCCTAGATGACCTGCATCTAAATGCAAATAACGATAAACCCGATCTCCATATTGAGCGATCGCTTGACTAAGATTAGCAGTATGAAAAACCACAGCAGCAGCATCTCGACCCAAATTTTGACCCAAGCAAAGATAATGCAGTTCGCGTCGAAAATTTTTAAAGCGAACTTGTCTTAGTTCCTGAACTTGCGGAGCGTAATAATAGCAACCTGTATCGAGACCAGTAACTCCAGAAACTGCAATAAAGGTTTGAATCAGATCTAAAGTGAAATAATCTGGACAAGAATTTAAACCTTGTTGCTGATAATTTTGGGGCTGATAAGTAAAATTTAGTAGCGCTAGTAACTCTTCCCACTTTATTTCTGCACCACTGTAACTTCTTGTTGATCGCCTTTTTAAGAGCGTATCTTCCAACTTCTGTAATTTTGGTTCCCAATCAAGATATTGATGAGTATTAATATCAATTTTGCTACAAAAAGGAAAATTATATTTATCGGCATTAGTTTGCTGATCTTGCTCTTTAATCTCTAGATTCGGCAATTGTTTAGTTTCAATTTGAGTAGCTTGATGAAGATAACCCAAAAGTTCACCATCTGGAATTTCAGGATAGTCACAAGTAATCTCGGAAGCTAAAGCATTTTCTTGCTGGCATTGAGATAAATCTAGGGTTGATTGTTGCTGCAAATTTAATAAAGGCACAACTGCGATCGCTGCCTCTGTTTGCGAATCTAAATAGAGAATCTTATTGAGAGCTTCATCCTGAAAACCACCAATCAGATAAGCGCGAAAACCATTAATACTAGCCGCAAGATCTAAATTAGCTAACAAGTGACCAGTATCCAAAAATACTCGACGATAAGCACGATCTTCATAACGCCAAGCAGAACGATAAAAAACAGCGGTCGTCACAATTGCCAGCTCAACCTCCGCTAAAAGTGGATTATCGAAACAAGCAGCCTCGAACTGTGACCAAACATTGCTATCCCAAAAATGAATGATGGTATGGTCTTTCACTTGATAGTTATATAACCCAGCGGGCAACCATGATGTTCCCTTAGAAACAAGATATATTTCTGCTGGATATAAACCTCCTGCCGAGGGAGCAGCCCGCAAATAAATAGGGTCGCCATAAACTGTCTGAAGCCTCGCCGTTAATCCATAACTATCAATTAAGAATAAAGATAAGTTTTGCCATTCCGCAAAATGTTCTTCTTGCTTAATCTCTTCATTTTGCTGGGTCTCTTCTTGAGCTGCAAGATAAGGCTTCAGATCATAAACTTGACCAATCTTATATTCTTTATAAGGGCTAGGTTGCTGAGACCAATCTAAGCTTTTGCCTTTAGTCGCGATCGTTTCTGGATTATATTTTGTTCTCTCGTGATAGTGCTGGGCGATCGAATCGGCTGGGTTAGACATGATGATTAAGCAATTTGAAGAGAATAATACCTGTTAGCTGAGGCAGTGCTAACCACCTAATGATGCTAATCATCTAACAGTTGCCAAGCTTGATAACGCTGAGCATAAAAATCTAAGATCATCTGAATTTGAGTCTTCGCTTCAGAATTATCATGGTCAGCATATGTCAGCCATAAAGCCTTAATTTGACTAGCATCATAGTCAAACGGTTCGTCGCCACCTTGTAGTGGTTTGCTAATTAAATCAGCCTCTAAACCTTGAACTTGACGCAAATGAGCAACAACCTCTCGATAAACAGCTAAAGGTAATTTGGGAGAAGAATAAATTTGTTTAATGATATTTTGCTTAGTAGATTCCAATGTTTTTGATGTTGGCAACAAGGTTATTTTACTAGAATTGCTGTCTGTACAAATTCCAAGATCTAAATCCAATCTCATACAATACCAGCAAACAAAATGACTCTCAAAAATAATTCATGAGCAAAATTATCATTGTTGGTGCAGGGCCAACAGGAATTACTTTAGCCTGGCTACTAACTCAAGCAGGAATAGCCGTAACTCTCATCGAAGCTGCTCCTGATTTTGCCCGTACTTTTCGTGGTGAAGGGTTAATGCCTAGTGGCTTAGATGCACTCGAACAAATGGGATTGTTACCATTAGCTCCAGATATTCCCCACACTTGTTTAGATGGCTGGGAAGTAATTATCAATGGACGATCGCTATTTCAAGTAAAAGAACCATTTAGTTCCAGCGAAAAACCCTGCACTTTAATTTCGCAGCCTCATTTTTTAGAATCAGTACTAACTAAACTACTTGAATATGAAAATTTTCAATTTCTTTCTGGTCAACCTGTTAGAGACTTAATTAAAGACGAAAATCAACGAGTAGTTGGTATCAATTTAGATCAAAACCATCAAATTTATGCGGATCTAGTTATCGGGGCAGATGGACGAAATTCTCTAATGAGACAAAAAGCAGGACTCTTCCTCAAAAAATCGACTAATACTATCGATATCCTTTGGTTTCAATTAAATGCTGATTCTGTAGCTCAAGCTGAAAATATCTTTTATTCGATTGTTCAAGATCAATCAGCTTTTGGAATATTTCGCAGTTCTTTGGGTAATTTACATATTGCTTTAGCGATCGCGAAAGAAACCAAAAACAACTGGAAGCAGATCAATTGGCAAAAACAGTTAATTGCGATCGCACCTAATTGGTTGACAAAAATTCTCAAAAATAAATCTACACAATTAAGCAAGCCCTTACTACTATCGGTTCAAGTAGGACATTGTCCTCAATGGCACAAACCAGGAATCATGATCTTAGGAGATGCTGCTCACCCCATGTCACCTATCCGCGCCCAAGGAATTAATATGGCTCTGCGCGATGCTCTAGTTGCTAGTAATTATTTAATTCCTCAGTTTTTAGGCAATATTAACCATCAATCTTTAGATCAAGCATTGTCTAACATTGAAGCTGAACGCAAGCCAGAAATCATTAAAATTCAAAAACTACAGCAAGCAGAAATTGCTCAAGCAGAAAAATTACGTCATAGCCAATTATTGCGATCGCTAGTTTGTAATTTTGCCCCAATAATTAGCCCTGCCATCCGCTGGTCTTGGATACATAGACAAAAGCAAATGCGTCAAGGAACTACCACAGTCAAAAAAATAGTGACCTAGACAATTAAGCCTAGATCACTTTAATTCATATCTTGTGAACTAATTTAGATAATTCACAATTTATTCACTTACAAAAAAGTTTCTGTAAGTTCGGAAAAAAGTGAAGTCAAGCTTTGTCCACTATCACTAGAATCTAAACTAGAAATTTCTTCAAAAATATTACTAATTTCTGAGGCAAAACTTCCCCCGTTACCTAAATTAGTAAATAAGTCGTCAGAAACATCAAAGATCGAAGAGTCCAATGTACTTATCAAAGAAGATAGATCTGTTGATGGTGCATCACCTGCAAAATTAAGAGCATCAGCACCAGTCAAAGGAGCATCTTCTTCAGTTCCTGTAATATCCGTTAAGAGTCCACTTACCAAATCTCCCAATTCCTGAGTTAATTCTTCAGTTGTTGCCTCTGGCGATAAAGCATCTTCAAGAACTTCTTCGGTTGCTTCTTCAGTTGCATCTTCAAGAACTTCTTCAGTTACTTCTTCAGGTGCCTCTTCAGCGACTGCATCTTCAAGAACTTCTTCAGTTACTTCTTCAGTTGCCTCTTCAGCGACTGCATCTTCAAGAGCTTCTTCAGTTGCTTCTTCAGTTGCCTCTTCAGCGATCGCATCTTCAAGAGCTTCTTCAGTTGCTTCTTCAGTTGCCTCTTCAGCGACTGCATCTTCAAGAACTTCTTCGGTTGCTTCATCAGTTGCCTCTTCAGCGACTGCATCTTCAAGAACTTCTTCGGTTGCTTCATCAGTTGCATCTTCAAGAGCTTCTTCAGTTACTTCATCAGTTGCCTCTTCAAGGACTTCATCAGTTGCCTCTTCAGCGACTGCATCTTCAGTTACTTCTTCAGTTACTTCTTCAGTTGCCTCTTCAGCGATCGCATCTTCAAGGACTTCTTCAATTGCTTCGTCAGTTGCCTCTTCAGCGACTGCATCTTCAAGGACTTCTTCGGTTGCCTCTTCAGCGATCGCATCTGCTTCTAAAGCTTCTCCAATAGATGCAGCTTCAGATTCTCCAACAACTTCCACTTCTGCTGCCGCAAATTCCTCGAATAAACTGGTTAATTTCAGGAATTTTAAACCAGTCAAAATTAGTTTGGCACTAACAAAAGTAATTAGTTGAGTAGCAAATTCAGAAGATACAGAATCTTCTAAAACACTTATTTCTGGAGATACATCGACTGACTCCTCAAGAGGATTATCAGAGATACCAGGATCTAACTCTATAACAACTGGTTCTCCAATTACTGCTGTATCAGTATCTTCAATTACTTCTGCATCTGTATCAATATCAGTATCTTCGGATTCTTCAGTGGAATCTTCTTCAACAGAATCTTCAATTACTTCTACATCTGTATCAGTGTCTGCATCTTCGGATTCTTCAACAGAATCTTCTTCAACAGAGTCTTCAATTACTTCTACATCTGTATCAGTGTCTGCATCTTCGGATTCTTCAACAGAATCTTCTTCAACAGAGTCTTCAACTACTTCTGCATCTGTATCAGTATCTGCATCTTCGGATTCTTCAGTGGAATCTTCTTCAATAGAGTCTTCAATATCAGTATCTTCGGACTCTTCAGTAGACTCCTCTTCAACAGAGTCTTCAACTACTTCTGCATCGGTATCAGTATCTGCATCTTCGGATTCTTCAGTGGAATCTTCTTCAATAGAGTCTTCAATATCAGTATCTTCGGACTCTTCAGTAGACTCCTCTTCAACAGAATCTTCAATTACTTCTGCATCTGTATCAGTATCCACATCTTCGGATTCTTCAGTGGAATCTTCTTCAATAGAGTCTTCAATATCAGTATCTTCGGACTCTTCAGTAGACTCCTCTTCAACAGAATCTTCAATTACTTCTGCATCTGTATCAGTGTCTGCATCTTCAGATTCCTCAGTAGACTCCTCTTCAACAGAGTCTTCAACTACTTCTGCATCTGTATCAGTATCCACATCTTCAGTTACATCTGTATCATTGTCTACATCTTCAACTTCTTCGGTAGGGTCTTCCTCTTCGACAGAATCTTCAATTACATCCACGTCCCCATTTAAAGGAGCTCCAAATACTTGTGTCCAATAAGTATTGAAATTAACTTCACCAGTATCATCTTCAAGTAAAAAATTACCAATACCAATTTCAGTAAAATCTGGATTGAGAATATTAGCACGGTGACCCGGGCTATCAAGCCAAGCTGCTACCACTTCTGCTGCGGTAGGCTGCCCAGCAGCTATGTTTTCCCCTAACGTTGAATATTCATAACCACTAGCACTAGTGCGATCGCGTACACTCGAGCCATCTGCACCTGTATGACCAAAAAAATCATCCTCTGCCATGCTTGTGCTATGACCTTGAGCTGTACTCACTAGTTGCTCATTCAGTCTTAAGGGTTCTAAACCCTCTTCTTCACGTGCGGCATTGGTAAGTTCAAGAACTTCATTAATTATTTCAGGAGACATAAATAAAATCACTCAATAAATACATCAGCTAGATAAATAAATATTGATAATGAGCGTTTCGCTTGGTCTCAAATATTTAAAGGTTGATATAAATCAGATATTTAAAAAATCATGAAATCTAATTTATTATGCTCAGTCAAAATTGTAATTTCAGAGGTAATTTGATGAGATAAAATTATCTAACTGTGTATGTTTACATCGCAAACAAATTAATAAACTTTATTTATAAGTTTTCATGATTTAAATTTGCTGCATGTGTTTATTTATAAGTTTCAATTATCAGATAAGTTGTGATCTCGATCACAACCATTTTGTCTCTATTATTGACTATTGACAAACATCATCATTTTGAAGCAAAAACCTCATTATAAGCACTTATGTACAAACACTCATAAAAAAATAATATATTTTTGAGAAGTCTATTTGAAAAGACTTTGGAAGGGTTAGAGATGAATTAAGTTCTAATTATTTATATCAATGACTACGATAAAAAAATACAATCAAAATCTAAAAAAATACAAATAAAGTGCAATGTGTGATTTACTTAGATGACATGTTTACTTATAACTAAGTATCAAAATACACATGCAAGTTTAGATATTTTTCTCATGAAAATCTCATTTAAATCCAAGCAAATAATTAGAAAAATAGCAAAATAAAATTAATCATCTAAACGAAAAAAGTATCTCATCAAAACAAGTAACATAAAAATATTAAATATTCAATTTGAAGGTTTATATTAAGCTATTTTATTTAGTATTTTTAAGAAAATATTTCCTTAAAGCGAAAAAATGAAGCTACCAATTTTATATCTTGGTAATGATATCAATACAGACGATATTATTCCTGCACATCGAACGACTAATCCTGATCCAGAACATCAAAAACACTATGTTTTAGAATATCTAATTGGTATAGATAAACTGTTAGAGTACGAAACTATTGAAGCTGGTGACAACTTTGGCTGTGGCTCTAGTCGGGAATATGCAGCGATCGCTATTAAAGCAGCAGGTATTAAATTAATTAGAGCTAAATCATTTGCGGAAATTTTCTATCGCAACTGTATCAACATCGGCTTAAGTCTAGAAATTATCGACAGCCCACAAAATAATTCAGTCGTCAATAGCATTATTCAAGCTGGAGGACTAATTCCTTTTAACCAAAAGCGTCTAGCTAAACAACTAGAAATTCCTGCCAGTATTACCAAAAAGCGCCCCATGACTATGGCAGAGAAAATGCTAGCTAGGGCATCAGGAAACCAGTTTGTCGAACCTGGGGAAGTGGTTTTTGTACAAGTTGATCTGGCAATGTCTCACGATGCGATCGCATCACCAGTTTTTAAGCTATTCCATCAACATTTTGGCGAGTCAGCAAAAGTTTGGGACGCGAAAAAAATCGTCTTGGTTGCCGATCACTTCATTCAGGTAAATGATATCCGAGCAGATAATCAAGCTCCTAAACTACATCAAGAAATGGTTGAATTCGCCAAACGCCATCAGTGCCAACTATTTGATGTCGTTTCTCCAGGCGAAGCAGCAGGAATATGTCATGTCTTATTGCCTGAGCAAGGCTTAATCAAACCAGGAATGATTATTGCAGGAACAGATTCTCATAGCTGTACTTATGGAGCATTTGGTAGTTTTGCGACTGGAGTAGGCACTACCGATATGGCTAATATTTTGGCAACGGGAGACATGTGGATTAAAGTACCTGCGACGATAGTTATTCAACTTGACGGAGTATTACCAACCAATATCAGTGCCAAAGACATAATGTTATTCATCTTGGGACAAATAGGTTGCCAAGGAGCAGTCAGCAAAGTCTTGGAGTTTCGAGGCAGCATTATCGATCAGATGGATATTGATGAAAGAATGACCCTAAGTAATATGGCAATCGAATGTGGAGCTATGTGTGGCTTAATCGCACCTGATGCTGTTACTAAGAAATATCTAGACCAAACTTCAAACCAGCCTGATCAAAGTTCAGATCACTATCACGATCTCAATCTCCAAGCGGATCAAGATGCGCATTATGAAAAGATATATCAATTTAATCTGAGCAATTTAGAACCCCAAATTGCTTGCCCACCCAAACCTGACCAAGTCGTCAAGATCAGCGAATTGGCTAACACACCCATTGATGTTGCTTTCATCGGCTCTTGCACTGGAGGCAAACTAACAGATTTGGCACAAGCTGCTGAAATTCTCAAAAATCAAAAAGTAGCAAATTCAGTCAATATGTATGCCGTACCAGCTTCACAACAAGTCCTGCAAAAAGCAAAAGAACTAGGCTATTTAGAAATTTTTGAGCAAGCAGGAGTTGAAATTTTAAAATCTGGTTGTGGTGCTTGTATCAATTCAGGAAAAGGAGTTTTAGGCGCAAAACAAACAGGAATTTATGCTACTAATCGCAACTTTTTAGGGCGCAGTGGCGATCCTACTGCCCACAACTATTTAGCCTCACCAAGGATAGTAGCTATTTCCGCTATTAAAGGGGAAATTTGTGGAAAATTATAAATGACCATAAAAAGTTAAAGTCGTGTTGCCATAGGTTTTTTGCTTATATATTTGCAAACCATCTACATCTTTAGCTCGCCAATATCTAGGATTATGCTCTACGGCGATCGCCCCATCAGGAGCTAATAAAGCAAACCTACTAATCTTTTCTAAGACAGAAGTATATACATCAATAGCATAGGGGGGATCTAAATAAATCAGGTCGAATTGCTGCGGTTGCAATGGTTGGAGCTTAATGTTGACATCACCTTTAATAACTTGAAAAACCTGGTCTTGATTACTTACCTGTTGCCAATTCTGTTTGATAATTTGACAGGCTTTAGCATTTAATTCGATCGCGATCGCTTTTTTAGCTCCACGACACAAGGCTTCTGCCCCCATCACCCCGTTACCAGAACACAAATCAAGCCAACGACAATCAATCACTCGATCTTGCCAAATATTGAATAAAGCTTCTCTGACCCTAGCCGAAGTAGGACGAGTATTTTGTCCTGAAAGTGTTTTCAGTTTTCTATTGCCGTAAATTCTCACTAGTTTCTTAAATCGATAAACATATTGAATCGCTCAAAACCAGATAAGCTATCACTTTAGTAAGTGTAAATTGAGAGCTAAACTTTCTAACTCTCCCCATTCGATGACAAGCAAAATCCGAACTCCGAACTTAAAATTCCGAACTTAATTTTTTTGCCGCTCCACAAAAGAGACAAAATTAGCCAGAATTTGTAAACCACCAGTAGAAGATTTTTCGGGGTGAAATTGCACTGCCATCAAATTATCTTTGGCGATCGCTGCTGTCACTGTTTGACTACCGTGAGTTACAGTTGCCGCGCATACTTTCGGATCAGCAGGTTCTGCATAATACGAGTGCACAAAATATAGATAAGGATCAAGCTCTAAATTTTCCCACAAGAGATGATCTGGCTTGGTTAGAGCTAATTGATTCCAACCCATATGAGGAATCGTTATTCCTGGCTCACTCACAAACTTTTTGACCTTGCCTGGAATAACGCCTAAACCAGCTAACTTTCCTTCCTCAGAGCTATCAAACAGCATTTGAAAACCGACGCAAATACCCAAAAAAGGTTTACCCGAAGCGATCGCATCTTTAACAGACTGCTCTAAGTTGCGCGATCGCAACTGTTCCATAGCAGGATCAAAAGCACCAACACCAGGCAAAACAAAACCATCAGCTTCAGCAATTTGATGAGGTTGATCAGTTACTTGAGGATTTGCCCCTGCTTTCTCTAAACCCTTACAAGCAGAATGAAGATTTCCCATCCCATAATCAATAACTGCAATCCTGACCACGATTACCTCTAGTATTTGTTGCTGATCTATTTGCTTATTTTAGGCGCTAAAGCAACAGAAAATAACAAAATCTTCGTTATCGAGGCATGCAGTTTTAAAATTTGAAAGGTGATTAAGTTAAAAACTTGAATTTGGTAAACAAATTCAGCAGATTATTTACATGCAGCCCCAATTTAAAACCAGAATCGACTGGGAAAAAGCGCAACTCATTATGCAGCCAGCTCTGATTCGAGTCCTTGATAACATTCGCAAAGAACTTGAACAGTCATCTTGGAAAGGAACATTTCGGGAAGCTGCTGAACCAATTCCGAGTTATATTTTGTGTCTGACCAAAGATCAACAAACCATTGAGATCGACATTTGGCAATTATGTTATCAAGTTTGTTTTCTTAACTATGCACCAGTCGCTCTTCATATCTTTAGCAATGCCTCAACGTCAAAAATGGAAGTAGACATTGATGATCGCCTCATCGATGAAACAGGTGATCTTGATTGGCAGCTAGTTGAAGCCAAGGCACAGCAAAGTGTTCGCCAAGTTTTTGAGAGTCTTCCTCAAGAATCCTAAACAATTAAGATCAAACCCACCAAATATTATTAGCAAAAAATTATGACTTTCCCAATCAATCAAGAATTTTTTAACGATCCTAACCAACCATTTATGTGGTGCGATCGCTCTAATTGGGGAATTTTAGAATTTACAGGCAGCGATCGCCTCCGTTATCTCCATAACCAAAGCACCAACGACTTTAACCAATTGCAACCAGGACAAGGATGTCAAACTGTATTTGTCACCTCAACTGCCAGAACTCTTGATTTAGCAACGGCTTACAATACTAGCGAATCAGTCCTAGTAATTGTTGCCCCTAATCGCCGTGAACAACTTTTTAAATGGCTCGATGGCTTCATTTTTCCCTTTGACCAAGTTAAGCTCAAAGACGTTTCCGAGCAATTGGCAACTATTACTCTAATTGGCAGCAAAAGTCATCAACTTATCTCAGAAATCTTTAAGATCAATCTCCATGACAAACCAACAGGAACTAACCAATCAGTCAATTTTGAAGATTTTACGATCACAATAGGCGTTGGCAGCGATTTAGGTTTACCTGGATATAATCTCATCATTCCCAAAACTAAAATAGATCAAATACGCACTTTATTAGAACAGAAACAAGGCGAAGAAATTAACCAAGAAACCTGGGAACAAATCCGCATTATTCAAGGAAGACCACTACCAGACCAAGAATTAACCGAAGACTATAATCCTCTCGAAGCAGGTCTTTGGCATACTATTTCTTTTGAAAAAGGCTGCTATATCGGGCAAGAAACGATCGCTCGTCTCAATACCTACAATGGCGTCAAACAAAAATTGTGGGGAATCAAATTATCTAATTCTGCTGAGCCTGGCACACCAATAACTCTAGCCGATAAAAAAGTTGGCATTCTCACCAGCTATACAGAAACAGACCAAGATAAATTTGGTTTAGCTTATGTCAAAACCAAGGCTGGAGGAGCTGGTTTACAAGTAAATGTAGGCAACGCACAAGGAGAGTTAGTGACAGTTCCCTTCGTTACTCATCCAAACTTAGATCCTCCAGAAAAAGCCGAAGCTATTAACTCCTAATCCAAAATAAGAGACAATAGAAGTAATTTATTTTTAGGTATTATCATTTATGGCAGCGAAGCTTAAAAAAGGATCACTAGTTAAGGTAGTTGAAGATAAATTAGCTAATAGCCTTGAAGCAAAATCTAGTGACACTCGTTTTCCTGATTATCTTTTCGAAAGTAAAGGGTTAATACTTGAAGTTTCTGGAGATTACGCGTTAATTCAGTTCTATGTAGCTACTCCTAATATTTGGTTAAACATAGACTCTTTAGAACCTGCGGCTTAAAAATCTCAATTATTTCATCGGCTTCAACGAAAACTATCAACTTTTATCTGACTTGTTGTTAATCGGCATCAGATTATGTTGCTGTGTCTATATTAAATTCAGCAATTATGTTTCATCCCTCTCAAGACCATATTTGAGTCAAGGACAGATAAATAGTCTAAGTCGTTTCTATTTCACTGTTTACTGAGTTACGCGAACTCTGGTAGATTAATCAAGAACCCCTATATTTTAATTTTTCTTTATATATTCGGGAAAAGTGCAATAATTGCATCTTAAAATTTAACAATTTACTAATTTATCAGGCTCAATAGGAGGATTATTTCTGTGTCCAAAAAAACCGTTGCTAGCTTATCTAAAGCTGACTTAGAAGGAAAAAAAGTTTTAGTAAGAGCTGATTTCAACGTACCTTTAGGTGATGGCGGTAGCATCACTGACGATACTCGCATTAGAGCAGCTTTGCCTACTATTAAAGAATTAACAGGCAAAGGAGCAAAAGTAATTCTTTGTAGCCACATGGGTCGTCCTAAAGGTGAAGTAAAAGAAGAACTTCGTCTAACTCCCGTTGCCAAACGTCTTTCTGAATTACTTGGACAAGAAGTTGCTAAATGTAATGACTGTATTGGTGATGAAGTAGCTGCAAAAGTTGCTGGTATGAGCAATGGTCAAGTAATTTTGTTAGAAAATCTTCGTTTCCACAAAGAAGAAACTACTAACGACCCTGAATTTGCAAAAGCACTAGCTGCTAATGCTGATCTATACGTTAACGAAGCTTTTGGTACTGCTCACCGCGCTCACGCTTCCACTGAAGGCGTAACTAAGTATCTAAGTCCTTCTGTTGCTGGTTTCCTAATCGAAAAAGAACTTGAGTTCTTGCAAAATGCAGTTGATAATCCTAAACGTCCTTTGGCTGCAATCATTGGTGGTTCTAAAGTTTCTAGTAAAATCGGTGTTATCGAAACTTTGTTAGAAAAATGTGACAAGCTGCTAATTGGTGGTGGGATGATTTTCACATTCTATAAAGCTCGTGGTTTAAGTGTTGGTAACTCTTTGGTTGAAGAAGATAAATTAGAACTAGCTAAAAGTCTTGAAGCAAAAGCTAAAGAACTAGGTGTAGATCTACTTCTACCTACCGATGTTATTGTTGCTGATAACTTTGCTCCTGATGCTAATGCCAAGACTGTCAATATTGAAGACATTCCTGACGGTTGGATGGGTCTTGATATTGGTCCTGACGCAGTTAAAGTTTTCCAAGATGCGCTTGCTGATTGTAATGCGGTAATTTGGAATGGCCCTATGGGTGTATTTGAATTTGATAAATTTGCAGTTGGAACTGAAGCGATCGCTAATACTCTAGCTGGCAAACCCGATGCAATCACTATCATTGGTGGTGGTGACTCTGTAGCAGCAGTTGAAAAAGTTGGTGTTGCTGAAAAAATGAGCCACATTTCTACTGGTGGTGGTGCAAGTTTAGAGTTACTTGAAGGTAAAACTCTTCCTGGTATTGTTGCTCTTGATGATGCTTAATTAATTGATTGAGGAATTTTCCATATCAATCTAATTCATCATAGTATTTCGATTAAATATATTTAATGAGGTGGTTTTATTCCACCTTATTTTTTTGCCTACAATCAAACTAAATTAAAACATCTTAAGTCAATACAATTTTCACGCAAAATTGACTAATATCAAGACACTATCCACTATAAACAAAAAACATTTTTCCAATGTTGGGGGCAACAATTATGATGCCAACTCGACCATAAGCATAATAATTTCCATAACTCATAATCGTATTGTTTATTGATTTTTCCATATCTAAATTTATGGCAAGACGACCTCCGTGGGTATCTAAATAATTCGCAATTCCTGTAGTGTAAGGTGTAACTGTAGATTCTTGTTGCCTAATCTCCGTCACCCAATCTTGTTCAATTGGTGTCGAACGCCATGTTCTGTAAATACCATGCCAACTAACGCGATTATAAACAGAAGGCAATGTAGAGAAATAATCTATGCCACTTTTCTTAATTTTATTAACAACATCATTTGGTAATTTGTAAACAATAACACCTGCTTCATTACCCCCAGGGCCAAAACCATATACTTCTTCCTTAGAATACAATACTCTCCAAACCCTCATACCTTGTGGAACAAGACTTAGATGATATGAATAATTACACGCTTTAAATCCAAAAATTGGAATGAGAATAATAATTACTAGTACAGTTAATTTTTTGGGTATTGATTTGATAAGTTTTGACATAGCCATATTTTAATTTTTCATATTCAAAAAAATATAAATAGCCTAGAAAATTGCAAAAATTCTACAATAAGTAATGTAGTCGACATGATTATGCTCAAAAACATGTGAGATCAAAAAAATTAATTCAGCAAGTTTTACCTTAATTTTCTATAGTATCCTCGAAGAATTTCAAAACAAAGTAAAAAGCCCTCCCAAAATTAAATTAAGGAAGGACTATTAATATTGCAAATCTATAAATAGATTTGATTAATCAATATGAAGTAAAGATTAACCCATTACTTTCTTAGCAGTAGCAACTACGTTATCAACGTTAAAACCAAACTTATCAAGAGCAACACCACCAGGAGCAGAAGCACCAAAGGTATCAATACCGATAATTGCGCCACCGTCGCCAGTGTAACGCTGCCAACCAAAAGTAACCCCAGCTTCAACTGCTACACGGTTTTTAATCGCGCTAGGTAATACAGACTCTTTGTATTCTTCGCCTTGAGCTTCAAATAATTTCCAGCAAGGAATAGAAACAACCCGAACTTTCTTACCTTCAGCTTTAAGTTTGTTAGCAGCTTCAACACAAAGTTGAACTTCACTACCAGTACCAATCAAAATAAGGTCTAGTTCATTAGGGGCAAATCCACAAGAAAGAACATAACCACCTTTTTCGGCTTTCTCAACTGTAGAACCTTCTAGTTGAGGTAAGTTTTGACGAGAAAGAGCTAACAAAGTAGGAGTGGTTTTGTTTTCAACTGCTGTCTTATAAGCCGCAACAGTTTCATTACCATCAGCAGGACGGAAAACATTTAACTGAGGAATCATTCTCAAAGAGGCAACATGCTCTACTGGCTGGTGAGTAGGGCCATCTTCCCCTACTGCAATTGAGTCATGAGTCATAACCCAAATAACTCTTGCTTCAGAAAGAGCAGATAAACGAATAGCATTCCGCATGTAGTCGGTGAAGACTAAGAAAGTCGCACCGTAAGGAATTAAACCACTACCATGCAAAGCCATTGCATTACAAACAGCTCCCATCGCATGCTCACGAACACCAAAGTGAAGATTACGTTCTCCGTAAGAACCTTTTTGGAAATCTCCAGTATTTTTGAGTGCAGTTTTATTAGAAGGTGCTAAGTCAGCAGAACCACCGATAAATTCGGGAAGAGTATCAGCGATCGCGTTTAAAATAGCACCAGAAATATTACGAGTAGCATCAGCCTTATCTGAAGGAGAATAAGCAGGTAAACACTTAGCCCAGTCAGCAGGAAGTTCTCCACTAATCATGCGCTCAAACAAAGCAGCCTCATCAGCATACTTCGCTTTATAGTCAGCGAAAGTTTTATTCCACTCAGCTTCTGCTGAAGCACCACGGTCTACAGCTTTACGGAAGTGAGTTAAAGCATCACCAGGAATTTCGAATTCGCCATAAGTCCAACCCAAGTTCTCACGAGTTAACTTGACTTCATCTTTACCTAGAGCAGCGCCATGAACCCCGTAAGTATTAACCTTATTAGGAGATCCATAACCAATTAAAGTAGTTACTTTAATAAATGAGGGCTTATCAGTAACAGCTTTAGCAGCTTCGATCGCCTTAGCAATAGAATCAAGGCTGGCATTATCTTCACCGTTACCTCTTTCTACATGCTGAACATGCCAATCATAAGCTTCAAAACGCTTATTAACATCTTCTGTGAAAGCAATATCAGTACTACCTTCGATCGAAATGCTGTTGTCATCGTACAAGACAATCAGTTTTCCTAGACCAAGGTGTCCTGCTAAAGAAGCAGCTTCTCCTGAAATTCCTTCCATGTTACAGCCGTCACCGACAATAACATAGGTGTGATGATCAACAATTTCAGCACCAGGCTTATTAAATCTTGCGCCTAGATGAGCTTCAGCCATAGCCAAACCAACACCATTAGCAATACCTTGTCCAAGAGGACCTGTGGTTACTTCAACACCTGCGGTTACAAAGTTCTCTGGGTGACCAGGAGTCTTAGATTCCCACTGGCGAAACTGCTTAATATCTTCTAAGCTAACACTGTCATAGCCTGCTAGATGAAGCAAAGCATATTGCAACATACAACCGTGTCCAGCGGATAACACAAAGCGATCGCGATTGAACCACTTAGGATTTTTGGGGTTATAACGCATCAAGCGATCCCAAAGGACAAAAGCCATTGGAGCAGCGCCCATAGGCAAACCTGGATGTCCAGAATTGGCTTTTTCGACTGCATCAATCGCTAAAAAACGAATTGAATTAATACAAAGTTGTTCTACTGACTGGGTGGCAACTACCATAATCGATATCTAACTAAACTACAGATAAATAATAAATTTGAGCGTTCTCAAACTCGGTGTCTGTGGGTTGCCCCAAGGCTCAACATCATCATCCCATTGTTTTGGAACTCCGAGCAAGTTTAACCATAAATACTTATGCTTAAAACTTAAACTTCAGTTAAGAGCAATTGAGGTTAAGGCACAAACAATAATTTGAAAAATCACTACACTAAATAAGCCGCTAGGACTTTAAAAGGTGAAAGAAAATGAATTAACTTTATTTTTCGATCCACCACTGAATTTAAATATCAATTTCCATTGATAATTTAGTCGAAAACATGGCTAAGATTAGCTATATTTTTTAAAAGCTAGAGTAACATTGTGACCCCCAAAACCGAAAGAATTGGAAAGAGCAACATTAACGTCTAGTTCTCTACTTTTATTAGGGACATAATCGAGATCACAAACAGGATCAGGGTTAACAAGATTAATAGTTGGAGGTACTTGACTATTAGAGATCGCCATCATCGTAGCAACAGCCTCAATTCCACCAGAACCACCTAGCAAATGACCTGTCATTGATTTCGTAGAACTAATAGCAATTTTATAGGCATTCTCACCTAAAGCTTTTTTAATTGCTTTAGTTTCATTAGAGTCATTAGCCGAAGTACTAGTACCATGAGCATTAACATAATCGACTTGCTCAGAATCCAAACCAGCATCATTTAGAGCTAGTTCAATCGCTTTGGTTGCACCTAAACCTTCAGGAACTGGAGACGTCATATGGTAAGCATCACAAGTCATGCCATAACCAACTATCTCTCCATAAATTCTGGCATTCCGATTTAAAGCACTTTCTAATTCTTCAAGAATCAAAATACCTGATCCCTCTCCCATCACAAACCCATCTCGATCTATATCAAATGGTCGACTGGCATGAGTAGGATCATCATTCCGAGTAGAAAGAGCTTTAGCAGAGCAAAAACCAGCAAAAGAAAGAGGCGTGATTGCTGCTTCAGCACCGCCACAAATCATGGCATCGGCATAACCTCTCTGGATCAGCCTAAAAGCATCACCTATAGCGTGCGAACCTGCTGCACAGGCAGTTACAGTACAAGAATTAGGTCCTCTAGCTCCTGTATGAATTGCCGTTAGACCAGCAGCCATATTAGCGATCATACTAGGAATAGTAAATGGACTAACTCTTCTCGGACCTTTGGTTAAAAGAATCTCCTTTTGGGTTTCCATTACTCTAATTCCACCTACCCCAGTACCAATCAACACTCCAATGCGATCAGCATTAAGATCATCGATTTCGAGCTTGGCATTAATTAAAGCTTGTTTACTAGCGGCGATCGCAAATTGAGAAAAACGATCAATTTTTTTCGCCTCTTTTTTCTCCATAAAGTCATGAGGATCAAATCCTTTAACTTCCGCAGCAAATTGACAAGCAAACTTATCAGAATCAAATAAGGTAATGTCACCTACTCCATTCTTTCCTGCTAATAGTCCTTGCCAATAGTCTTCAAGATTATTACCCAAAGGAGTTATAGAACCTAAACCCGTTACTACAACCCTTTTTATTTCGCAATGTGCCATGTTGCCCTCTAACTCTTGTCCCAAAATACTGCTATTTTAAGCTTACTTACGACCATATAAATATTGAAACAGTGGTAACACAAACAGAATGAAAATTTTTTGTTGTTAGCATAAACACTGAAAAGAAATTTATTCTCAATTTAGCTAACAATCAAAAATTCATTCAAATCTAATTCTAGAATCTATGCAGTAGCTTCAATCCTAGTCACTACCCTTAGTAATATGCTCGACAGCTTTACCAACGGTATCAATTTGTTCAGCTACTTCGTCAGAAATTTCAATATCAAACTCCTCTTCTAAAGCCATCACTAACTCCACAGTATCTAGAGAGTCAGCACCTAAATCGTTCGCAAAGCTAGCTTCAGGAGTAACTTTTTCTGCTTCAACATCTAGTTGCTCAATAACAACTTTTTTTACTGCTTCAAATATTTTAGAATCCATGTTTTTTTTCCGCTAAATACTCCATTAAAATAAACTTGGAGAGGGAACGGGGCGGATATTGTCGTTCCCTATAGGACAAAAGATACTTTTAAGTTCAGCACTCTTAATCTTATCTGAAAGAGGTACAGAGCAGAAGGTAAGATCTTCTGCTCTTTTTTACAAGAAAATTATCCAAAACACCAGGATCAATCAAAAAGTTTCAGGATAGTTACAGAGCTAAATTTTGTATTACATTAAACAAGCAAAATTAATCTTGTTATTTGCAGAAATACAAAAATACCAGAATTTAAACTCAGTCCAAGTTCATTTAAAGCTTTAATTTGCGTTAAAATTAAAGATTAATCATCAAATTATTCACTTAAAGCTGTACTTTATATGTTTGAAGCTCTTGCAGATAAACTAGATGGCGCCTGGAAAAAGCTACGCGGGCAAGGCAAAATCAGCCAATCAAATATTCAAGAATCTTTACAAGAAGTCCGCAGAGCTTTACTAAGTGCTGATGTTAATTTACAAGTAGTCAAAAACTTTATAGCTGAAGTTGAAAAGAAAGCCCTAGGGTCAGAAGTCTTATTAGGAGTTGATCCAGGACAACAATTTATCAAAATTGTTTACGACGAATTAGTTAGCACCATGGGAGAAAGCAACGTTCCCATTGCTAATGCAGATAAACCACCTACCGTCATCCTCATGGCAGGTCTACAAGGAACTGGTAAAACAACTGCAACCGCTAAGTTAGCTCTGTATCTTCGCAAACAAGAGCGTACCTGCTTAATGGTAGGAACAGATGTGTATCGTCCAGCGGCGATCGATCAGCTAGTTACTTTGGGCAATCAAATTGAAGTGCCTGTCTTTGAAATGGGTACTGATGCTGATCCTGTAGAAATAGCAAGCCAAGGTATTGCCAAAGCCCAAGAATTAGGAGTGGACACAGTAATTGTCGATACTGCCGGTAGATTACAAATCGACGCAGATATGATGGGCGAGTTAGCTCGCATCAAAAAAGCAATTAAGCCTGATGATACTCTGCTTGTCGTCGATGCCATGACAGGACAAGAAGCCGCCAATCTTACCTATGCTTTCCATGAAGAAATTGGTGTCACAGGAGCAATCTTAACCAAACTAGATGGAGATAGTCGTGGTGGTGCAGCCCTATCAGTAAGGCAAATTTCTGGACAGCCAATCAAATTCGTAGGGACAGGCGAAAAAGTTGAAGCTTTAGAGCCTTTTTATCCAGAGCGCTTAGCTTCTCGCATCCTTAATATGGGTGATATTGTCACTCTTGTCGAAAAAGCCCAAGAAGAGTTTGACTTGGCTGATGCAGCCAAAATGCAAGAGAAAATCATGGAAGCACGTTTCGACTTCAATGATTTTTTAAAGCAGATGCGCCTATTGAAGAATATGGGTTCGTTGGGTGGAGTACTCAAATTAATCCCTGGCATGAACAAGCTAAGTGGTGCTGATTTAGAAAAGGGTGAAAGCCAACTCAAAACCACTGAGTGCATGATCAATTCGATGACCAAACAAGAAAGATCAGAACCAGAATTATTGGCTCAATCTCCTAGTCGTCGTCATCGAGTAGCCCAAGGTTCAGGGTTTCAAGAAAAAGATGTTTCTAAATTAGTCAAAGACTTTACCCGAATGAGATCCATGATGCAGCAAATGGGTCAGGGTGGAGGAATGCCTGGTATGCCTTCAATGCCTGGAGGAATGCCTGGTATGGGTGGTATGTTTGGAGGAGGAATGCCTGGTATGGGTGGCGATATGTCTCCTCGTCGGAAAAAGAAAAAGAAAAAGAAGAAAAAAGGTTTTGGTAATCTCTAAACATTGCAACTTGTTTAGTCAAAATTCAATGAACAAAGACAAATTTGTAGTGTATATTTAATTGTTTTTCGACATAGCTAATTAATAATATTTACAATTATCTAAATTAATTGTTACTCATTTGGGTAAAATAAGATTATTAAGATGAGAAAGTATCTGAGATCCCTACTTAATATTTAGAATAACTTTCTAAACACTTTCTTACTTAGAGAATGCAGTGTTCTGAGAATTAATTAACTGGCATTTATTAGAGGTTTTGTAAAAAAGTGAATATCATTTTTTTCAAAGATAAATTCAATGAAAAGACATAAAATTACG
Organism: uncultured Xenococcaceae cyanobacterium; assembly: GCA_937996665.1. Lineage (GTDB taxonomy): Bacteria > Cyanobacteriota > Cyanobacteriia > Cyanobacteriales > Xenococcaceae > Hyella. The sequence goes on from CALKUU010000025.1 coordinate 22,453, forward strand.
ATCATTAGTTGTATAACTTTACTGGTAACTGCTTTGCCAGCAATGGCTGCTGATCCAGATCAACTTCAACAATTATTAGACACTGGTGAATGTCAAAGATGCGACCTCAGTAATGCCCAACTAGAAGAAGCTCACCTAATAGGAGTGGATTTAAGAGATGCCAACTTGCAAAATGCAAATCTTTTTGGTGCAAATTTAGAGGGAGCTGATTTAACTGGAGCTAATCTAGAAGGAGCTAATTTAACTGCTGCATATCTAACTAATGCCAGTTTTAATCAAGCTAACTTAAATTTAGTTAATTTAACTGCCGCTATTGCAATCGATGTTGATGTTTTTGGAGCTTCAATGATTGGCTTAGATATAACTAATGCAGTTATTTACAATACTGGCATTGGAATTGGTGGTGGTGATGATTAGGGTGCAGTTATAAATCTACAACAATGCGATCGCAACTAAAAATAGTTCCCGCAGCCACACAAAGCGGAATAGTTAATAGATTAAGTAGCGGTACAGTAATTAAAACCAAACAAGCCAAAGCAAAACTACCACTAGCAGGTAGATTGCTATATAAAATTTTTAATTTTCGCCGAAAAGATAGTCGTCTTCGTTCCAAACTAGAGTCTAAAAAATCTAAGCCAATAATAGTGGTCGTCAGCAGAAACCACCCCACAGTAAAAATAGTTGTACCTAGCACAGGCAATAAACTGATAGTACCAAAAACAATTACAGCTAATATCATGAGAACTATTTTTTTTAGTTCGTATAAAACTGCCCTTCCTAATTCTTGAACTAGATTAACTTCAACAATTTTCACTCTTCCTGTGCATAGCTTTTCAATCTGCTCAGACAGTTTTCCATACCAAGGCGCACCAAGTAATACACCAAATTGAGCGATCGCAATCCCAGTAATTACAAAGACTCCGACAAAAAGCATTATTTGTAAGAAGTTAAGTAAGAAAACAAATAGATAACTGAGAAAGTTTAACCAATAGGGAAGGTCTAAGACAATTTGATCTACCCAAGCAATTAAATCGCCTTGACTTGATTGCAGTGGCTCCCAAGCAAAAAAGAATAAGCTTCCGTAAATAGCGATCGCAATCAAAAAATTAAGTAGGATTGGCGGAATTATGTAACTCCATAAAAAAGGATAACGCCAAAAAAAAATTATTGCTTTTGCAGGATAAATTAAACCAGCGATTAAACCACAATTTTTCATTTTATTTAATGTAATTATCGATGTACCGTATTTACACGGATTAATTTGAAGATTTGAATCTATATATTTTATAGTTTTTAATCAAAAAATTAGTTATTAATGGCTAATAATAACTGTGTTTTTGAGTTTTCAATCCTATTGATTTTGCTAAAATTGAGAGAGTATCAACAAAGTATTACAGACATTCATGTAAACAAAAAAAAGTTAACACCATTCCAAAAAATATCAATATTTGTTTACTCAAAAATACGTGTTTTTAGCGATGAAGATTTCGCAAAAACAATCTAAAGTAAAAACCAACTAAATCAATTTTTGTATTACATCAATTCAAAACTAAAAAGTAGTTTTTGGGTAATAACAATAATTACTTTTTTTGTGCCCAAAACACTAGAAAACAAAATCTAGATAAATTAAGAATGAAACTGGAATATCTTAATATCATCAACAACTATCTAACCGCAGTGTACTTTAAACCTAATGTAGGATGGCAGTATACAATTTTTTTACAAGATGGCAATTTATTCCAGCCGAATGATATCTTCAACTCTGCTCAAGAAGCCTATAAAATGGCAAAGAACATTATTTTCTTAGTCGTTGCTTGCGATCAAGAGAATACAGCTTTACTGTAATTCAAAATTATTTCAAGAATAAATTTTTAACCTAAAAATCTACATTAATCAGTCTAGTTAGTATATTAGTGCTGGTTTTAAGGTGCAAACCTAAATTTATTACGACAAAAATAAACTCTAATTAACTAGAGTTTATTTTTGTCTTTTTTAAGTTCTTTAGTCCAAAATTAACTTAATATTTTCCCAAAAAAGACTTAACTCAATTGATCAAAAATAATACTAAGAGCCAAACCCTTGACCCTGTTTTTCTGTGGGCAATGTCAAACAACTTTCAATCTGGGTTCTAAGATTTTCGTGATCTAAGTTTTGACCAATCAAAACTAGCTGATTTTTTTTATCACCTTTCCATTCAGAATCATCAATACTAAATCTTTTACCACTGAGATGAAAAATATGACGTTTAGGACTTTCGTTAAACCATAAAATTCCTTTGGCACGAAAAACATTCTCTGGAAGTTGATTATCTAAAAAATATTGAAATTTACGAATGTTCAAAGGTTTATCACTTTGAATTGAAATCGAAGTAAAGCCATCATTCTCTAAGTGATCTGAGTGGTGATGGTGTTCGTGGTCATGATCATGATGGTGATGTTCATGTTCGTGATCGTGATGGGCATGATCATGTTCTTGGTGGTCATGTCCGTGATGATCATCATGTTCAGATTTTGAATCTTTACCATCAAAATATTGATCAGATTCAAATAAACCAACACTCAAAATAAGAGGTAGGGAAACTTGCGAGTTTGCTGATCGTAAAATTCTGGCATCTTTTTTAAAGTCACGAATTCTGATTTCTAAAGAATCTACATCAGCCTCATCCACTAAATCAGTCTTATTAAGAACGATAATATCTCCATACTGAATCTGACTATGAGCAGCCTCAGAGTTAAACAAATCTAAACTATAGTTCGCACAATCTACCATCGTGACAATCGAATCTAACCGAGTCATGTCTCTTAACTCAGTCCCTAAAAAAGTCAAGGCGATCGGTAGTGGATCAGCAATACCAGTAGTTTCTACAACCAAGTAGTCAATTTTATCTTCTCTTTCCAGAATATTATGAACTGCATTGACTAGATCTTCATTAATGGTGCAACAGACACAGCCATTATTAAGCTCCACCATATTTTGATCTTCATCAGCAGAAACAATCAATTCATTATCAATACCAATTTCACCAAATTCATTCACTAAAACTGCTGTTTTAATTCCTTCCTGGTTAGTAAGAATATGATTTAAAAGTGTCGTTTTACCACTACCTAAAAAACCAGTAATGATAGTAACTGGTAAACCTCGTTTTTGTGTATCCATGATCTCAGTAGCTTGTTTATCTATGGTTGGCATAATTTTTTAATTGATCTGGTTTTGAATAAAAAAATATAGGTAATTTCAATTATGACTATTGATTTCCAAAGAAGACTCAAGTTTTAAGAAAATCCTTATGAGTCATGAAGTTTTTTCATAGATTTAAGATCATTTGACAATATCTGATCAGTTTTTGCGATCGCTGCCAGCAACTTGTTTGTCTAGCTAATTGAGTCGCCGATTGACGAGAAGATTGCCAAAATAGTAAATCTGTATTTAAAAGACGGACTTCTCTAGTGATTTCTGTATGTAAAGAGTTCCATTGGTGATAAATTTTGGGTTCAATTTCTTGATCTAAAAAATTTTCAAGATCAGTCTGAAAATATTGATAAACCTCTTGCCATAAAGTTTTGACATTAGTTGGTATAGTTTGAGCGCTCGTCGGTTTAAGCTTAATTTCCAATTCACTGAGAATAGTCAGAAATTTTTGATATCCATTCATGTGTATAATTGGTAACATTATTTCTTTTCTTTAATATTTTTAGTTTCATAATTCAGTTTTTAATATTTAGCAAACTTTAAATTTATCGGTTTATCTTGAGGCAAATTACGATAAACATATTTATACTCATAATTAAGCACCAAATGTGATTCAAATTACATCCTATCGTGGGTGTATTACTTTTAAATTGAATATATCCAGCAAGGATATTGTCACTTTTGCTTATTTAAAAAATTCATACTTAATTCACGTAAATTAGGTACTCAACTTTAGTTTTTAAAGATTGGTATCGTAATTTTTTAAACTGTTGCCACGACTTTAATTCCCTCAATCAAATGGTTGCTGATATGACCGCTATATCTCTTTTGGATCATTCTCCTAATAACTTAGAACTTCCTATTTGGTTGCAGCAATGTATTATAAGCCAACAAGACGAATCAGCTAATCAAGATGAAAACTTAATTTGTAGCGCTTTTAATTTCGCTTATCAGCTCCACGAAGGACAATATCGCAAGTCAGGAGAGCCATATATTGCTCACCCTGTTTCTGTCGCTAGCCTGTTAAGAGATTTAGGCGGTGACAGCATTACCGTTGCAGCGGGATTTTTACACGACATAGTTGAAGACACAGAAGTTACTCCTGAAGAAATCGAAACCAGATTTGGAGTAGAGGTACGTCAACTAGTCGAAGGCGTTACTAAACTATCAAAATTTAATTTTTCTAGCACCAAAGAACGTCAAGCTGAAAACTTTCGACGCATGTTTTTGGCAATGGCAAAAGATATTCGAGTAATTGTTGTCAAATTAGCTGACCGCTTACACAACATGCGAACTTTGCAACATCTTAAACCAGAAAAACAGCAAAGAATTTCTTTAGAGACTAGAGAAATATTCGCTCCTCTAGCCAATCGTCTAGGAATTGGTCGGTTTAAGTGGGAATTAGAAGATTTATGCTTTAAGTATCTAGAAGAAAATTCTTATCAAAAAATTGAATCTCTAGTTGCCGAAAGAAGAGTTGATCGTGAAACCAGAATTTCACAAATCACTGAGAAATTGCGATCGCGAATGGAAAAATTAGGTGTCAACGTAATCGAAGTTTCAGGCAGACCTAAGCACTTGTATGGCATCTACCAGAAGATGCAAAGACAACACAAAGAATTTGAAGAAATTTACGATATTTCGGCAGTGCGGATTATTGTCGGGACAAACGAAGAATGCTACCGCTCTTTAGCAGTTGTTCATGATATTTTCAAACCAATTCCTGGACGCTTTAAAGATTATATTGGCTTGCCTAAGCCAAATTTCTATCAATCTTTGCACACCACAGTAGTAGGACCAAACGGTCGACCCTTAGAAGTCCAAATTCGGACAATGGAAATGCACCGAATTGCTGAATATGGAATCGCAGCTCATTGGAAATATAAAGAAACGGGCACGAGCGAAGTTCAGGTCAATTCTGATGATGAAAAGTTCTCTTGGTTAAGGCAACTTTTAGAGTGGCAAAAAGATCTCAAAGATGCCCAAGAATATATTGATAGCCTCAAAGATAATCTATTTGAAGATGATGTTTATGTTTTTACTCCTGATGGCGATGTAATCGTCTTAGCAAGAGGAGCTACTCCTGTTGATTTTGCCTATCGCATTCACACAGAAGTAGGCAATCATATGAAAGGAGTAAGGATTAATGATCGCTGGTCGGTTTTAGATCGCTCTCTAGAAAACGGCGACATTATCGAAATTATTACTCAAAAAAATAGCCATCCTAGTTTAGATTGGCTCAATTTTGTTGTTACGCCAACTGCTCGCAATCGCATTAGGCAATGGTATAAACGATCTCACAGAGACGAAAACATAGCACGGGGCAAGAGTTTACTAGAAAAAGAATTAGGCAAAAGTGGTTTCGATACTTTACTCAAATCAGAACCGATGCAAATTACAGCTCAAAAATGTAATTACCAATCGGTAGATGACCTCATAGCCGCTTTAGGATACGGAGAAGTTACCCTCAATCAAATTGTCAATCGCTTACAAGATTTGGCTAAAGAACAACAAGTATTAGAGGAAGATTTAGAAACTGAAGAGTTAATTGAGCGTACTAACAATAGCCCCAGCAAAGTTAGTGAGAGTAATAAAAGTGATAAATATCCTATTGCAGGAGTTGAAGGTCTCTTATATCATCTAGCTGGTTGCTGCAACCCGCTGCCAGGCGAATCAATTATCGGTGTCGTTACCCGCAGCTCTAGAGGAATTTCTATTCATCGTCAAGGTTGTCAAAATCTCCAAGAAGTTCCAGGTGAGAGATTAATCCCAGTCAGTTGGAACCGAATTGACAATGAAGATCGACCTCAAACCTATCCTGTTGATCTACAAATAGAGGCAATTGACAGAGTAGGAGTCCTCAAAGACATTCTCACCCGTCTTAGCGATCAAAATATTAATGTACGTAATGCTGGAGTGAAAACTAGTCAAAATAAACCTGCCTTAATTTCACTAAGTATTGATATTCGCGATCGCCAACAATTAGAGTACATTCTGATCAAAGTCAAAAGTATGAGTGATATCCTCAATATTCGCCGAATTAGCCATGAATAGGTAGTTTTACAGATAAAGATTCGTAGTTTTAGCAGACTATAATAGTTAGTTGAGATTTTTTATTATTTCTCAAGAAATCATCGTACATTAGTGTGCTCAACTGACAGGAGAATTGAATTTTGTCAAGAAAAAATTCTACGAACAAATTAGCTAATTTAAAACTCTTCAAAAATACTAAAGTTAATAAACTTGTAACTTATTTATACCTATTAGCTCTTACATTTTTGCCATCATCGATTATCGTTGCCAGCGAAATTCAAGAAAACAACACTAGCAAAAATAACTTTCATAGACAAAAGTTAAAAGTAAATCAAGATTCTAATCCTCTTAGAAAAAAAATTGAACCAAAATTTTCTCCTTTAGCTCAATCATTTAGATTACTTTCATTTCTAGATAAAAAAGCTGTGCATGAAACTCAAAGCATGGCAGAAGAGTTATTAGGTTTAATTAGTCGCTTCGAAACAACTCTGCTAACAGCAGAGGCTAAAGCTAGTAAAGTTAACGGTCAAACAAGTGAGGTTGTAGATAATTTAATTAGCAAAACCAGTGATTATCAAACTCAATCTGATCAAGATAATTTGGCTAAATCTGAGTATTCTCGCTCTCATCAAGCTCTGAAAAAGGCTAAAAAGCAATTTAACTTATTTTTGGAATTAAGTGAACAGGGTCGATATAGCTATGCCAAAGAACAGTGGCATGATGCTAGAAATACACTTTGGAATGACTACCCAACAGATAGACTAGTTTCAACAGCTGAGATCAGAGCGATCTGGCTGGATAGAGGAACTATTGTTAAAGCGAAATCGGCAGAAGATTTAATTCAACTTTTTGACCGCATAGAAAATGCTGGAATTAATACCGTTTTCTTTGAAACTGTAAATTCTGGCTACACAATTTATCCTAGTCGAGTTGCCCCTCAACAAAATCCTTTAGTTAAAAATTGGGATCCTTTAAAAGTAGCTGTCAAACTGGCTCATGACAGAAACATGGAATTACATGCTTGGGTATGGACTTTTGCAGCAGTTAATCAAAGACACAATACTCTGCTCAATTTACCAAAAGAATATGCTGGTCCAGTCCTATCTCGCTATCCTGATTGGGCAATCACCAATAAAAAAGGAAACCGTTTTCACTACAATTCTGGTAAAGCTTTTCTCGATCCAGCTAATCCAGGGGTTCAAAAATATTTATCCTTGCTTTTAGATGAAATCGCTACAGAATATGATGTCGATGGCATTCATTTAGATTATAT
>CALKUU010000026.1 GCA_937996665.1 uncultured Xenococcaceae cyanobacterium
TGTTTATTTTCAGCTTTTTTACCTTCAATCAAATTGGCTGCTTGTTGTAATGCCAGCCCCAATTTTTCAATCCGAATTGGCTTAGTTAAAAAATCACTCATACCCACTCGCAAACAGCGATCGCGATCTTCGGTCATCGCATAAGCGGTTAAACCGATAATGTAGGGAGCGGCATCTGCTTGCTCCTCGAAAATCCTTCTAGTGGCAGTAATCCCATCCATCTCTGGCATCTCTACATCCATCAAAATAAGATCATAAGCAGTTTCTTTGATCTCATTTAAAGCTTCTAGACCATTATTAACAATACTTGCCTGATAACCGAGTTTCTCTAAAATCAAAGCGACAACTCTTTGGTTTACAGCATTATCTTCAGCCACCAAGATTTTGAGTGATTTTTGTAACTGATTTAAATCGGCAGCCTGTTGTTCCTGTTTGGAGGAAGAGGCTGCCAATTTAGTTGACTCAGCAATGGTAGTGAAATAGAATCTCGATCCCACATCAAACTGATTCATCTGGCGTTGCCATGCTGAGGGTGGATTTCCCGTGACTTTACCATGACTTTCTACCCAAATTTGTCCTCCCATCAATTCGACTAACTGCTTACAAATAGCTAGTCCTAGACCCGTACCTCCATATTTACGATTTACCGAAGCATCTACTTGGCTAAAAGACTTGAATAATAATTCTTGTTTATCTTGAGGAATGCCAATTCCAGTATCAGCAATCATAAACTGAATTTGGTAGACTGATTTTTGCTTGTTTACAGAGTCAGAGAAGCCTTCAGGCTCACTATCTCCACTGCTTTGCAAAACTGCATTACTGGTAATTGCCAAATGAACTTTGCCTTCAGGAGTAAATTTCACAGCATTATTCAACAAATTAATCAAAATCTGTTTTAAGCGGGCAACATCACCAATAAAAGCAGCAGGAAGAGATGGATCGATCTTGTAGTCCAATTCTACTCCTTTGCTTTTGGCTTGAGATCTGACCAAATCAAAGGTATCTCGAACGCAGGAATAAAGTAAGAATGGGTATTTTTCTAATTTCATTTCTCCTGCTTCAACCTTAGAGAAATCGAGAATATCATTAATTAAAGCAAGCAAAGACTCTCCACTGCGACGAATTGTCTCCGTAAAATATTTTTGTTGAAAATCTAAGCGAGTATCCAAAAGTAGACCAGTCATGCCAATTACTGCATTCATAGGTGTCCTAATTTCATGACTCATCGTAGCCAAGAATTGACTTTTAGCTTGATTGGCTCCATCTGCTGCTTGCTTAGCATCTTTGAGTTGTTGATTTTTCTGAGAAAGAACTATTTTTCGTAAAGTTTCTCTCTCTAATAATTCTGCCTGCCCTAGAGCGATTCCCACCTGAGATGCCACTGCTTCTAAAAGTTCTATTTCGGAAAGTTTCCAGGTACGTTGACGATCGCACTGGTGCAAAGCAATAATCCCATTAATTACCCCCTTGTAAGAAGTTCTGACAGCAACCATCGATTTAATTTCTAGTTGTTGACAAAACTCCCTCGTCTCAATCAAAAGAGGATCTTGAAAGACATCATCACTAACAACAACTTGATCTTGAGCGAGTACTTGCATTCCCAAAGGATAATCTGCGATCGCAACATCGAGATCTAGCATCGAAACCGCGTCGATATTGAGATATTCGGCAACACAAGGAATGGTGGGGGGATCGCCTTCTAGATAACGGTGAATAATACAACTATTAACGCCAAAAGCCGCACCAACCTGATTAGCAGTAGTTTGCACAATATGTTTAACATCTAAACTTTGGCGAATTTCTTCAGTAATATGTCTGAGTAAAACCGTTTTCGAAAACTGCTCTTCGAGGCGAATTTGAATTTGCTGACGCTCGATTTCACTTCCCAACCATTGATTCATTAGTCTCAATAGTTTTTGATCGGCTTGGGAAAATGCAGAACAAAGAGGAATACTCCCCATAAAGCCCAAGATTCCATAAGTTTCGCCACCAACTAAAATTTTGATGCCAAAAATACTAATTTCAAGATGGGTTTTCGTCGAGTCAGTTTTTTCTAAATCTGGATTTAAACTCAAACAAGTTGGGCGATTAGAATTGAGAATTTGTTGACAATTTTGCGGCTTTAAATTTCGCAAAATTCCATCTAAATTAACGGTCGATTCAATTTTTTCATTGCGATGAGTAGCAACCTGTTCTATTGATTGCTGATTAACTTTGCAGATGAAGCCAACTTCCAGACCAAAATCTCCGCAGCCTTCTTCTAAGAGAGACTGCAATTTCTCTTCAAAACTTAGATCCTGATTAAGAATTACTTCTTGCAACAAGCGATCGCGCTGTTTTCTTTCTTTCTCTGCTCCTTTTCGCTCGGAGATATCTTTAATAAAAATTCTGATTAAATCATTTTGAGGCAAATAGTTTACAGCCTGTTCAAAAACTGTTTTATCAATAGTTACTTCTCTCACAAATGAGTTTTCCGACTCTTCATGAATTAGCTGAGGAAATCCTTGCAAAATTGGATGCTGACAACCACTGGTTTTTAACCCAGGAAAATTGCGAATAGCGATCGGATTTAAATAGGTAATGTGACCAGCCAAGTCCATTTCAATAATCGGATGAGGGATTAATTCAGGAAAAGAGGCTAAGCGAGCAAGAGCGATATCTTTATTGATAATGGCATCATTTTTATTAACTACAAAATCAGTTAATTCTTCTTTTTTATAATTCATAATATTATCAAGCTTATCTAGCTTGCAGAGACGACCAAACTCAAGATCTGACAAGTTCGTAACTGCATAGTATTGAGCGGTGATATTGTTACCAAAATCAATCAGATCGCCATTTTGGAGATCGCGCGCCCCCAATTTTTTACCACCAATTGAAATTCCATTAGTACTTCTCTTGCCACTAAGACTGCCATCAACAATCCGAAAACAATATCCATCTTTTTCAGGAAAAGTAATTCTTAAAATAGTGGCATGTTTACGAGAAATAGAAGAACCGTGAATAATAATTCCATTACTCTGATCTCGACCAAGAGAATAGGTTTCTGCCTCTAAAGGAATAGTTCTTTTACCTACTTGATCACTTATTGATAATAAATGGCGTACTGTTTTCTTTTCCTTGTCTAACATGGAATCTCCTAAAAGTTCAAGCCTCAAAACTTAACTTGTTCTTTCTCTTTTTTAATCTTTTAAATCCCACTTGACCACTATAGAAAGTTAATAATTAATTAGTAGCAAGATAAGCAAATTCAAAAATCAAACAAGAAGTTATACAAAATACAAATTAAAACAAACGTAATTGCAAACACTACAAGTTCATAATAGGTTTAGTTGTAAGTTGAGGTATTTCAATGAAGCTAGTCTCCATCATTATTCCGGTATATAACGTAGAGAGCTATATTAAGGAAACGATTAAATCAGTATTAGCTCAAACTTATCAAAATTTTGAAGTCCTAATTATTGATGACGAATCGCCTGATCGCAGTATTGAAATCTGCCAACAATTTGAAGATTCTCGAATTAAAATAATTCGGCAGAAAAATCGCGGTTTGGCTGGAGCAAGAAACACGGGAATTCGTAATGCCCAAGGAGACTATCTTGCTTTTCTTGATTCTGATGACTTATGGTTACCAGAAAAATTGTCTCGTCACCTCCAACATCTAGAAGCAAACCCACAGATTGGAGTTAGTTTTTGTCGCTCAGAATTTATTAACGATCAAGGTGAATCTTTAGGTATTTTCCAAATGCCCAAACTCACCGACATTACTCCTTCCCATTTACTGTGTCGTAATCCTGTTGGGAATGGTTCTGCACCTGTAATTAGAAAAGAAGTTTTTGCTGATATTTGTTTTCAGGATAATCTGCACGGTGAAGTAGAGAATTTTTATTTTGATGAACATTTCCGCCAATCAGAAGATATCGAATGCTGGCTACGAATTGTCGCGGAAACTAGTTGGAAACTTGAAGGTCTACCCGAAGCGCTTACCTTGTATCGAGTCAATGGCGAAGGATTATCGGCAAACCTATTTAAGCAGTTTGATTCTTGGGAACAAATGGTAATTAAACACCGCGATCGCTCCCCACAACTATTAGCTAAATGGGAAAACCCAGCACGGGCTTATCAACTCCGCTATCTTGCTCGTCGAGCAGTACGACTTAAAGATGCCAAGATGGCTGTTAAATTAAGCCATGATGCCCTAAGAACTCACTGGCAAATAATTTTGAGCGAACCAAATAAAACCATAATGACCCTTTTTGCTGCCTATTTACTCAAACTATTACCGGTAGCTTTTTATCAGGGTTGTGAAAATCTGGCGATTAAATTAACAGGTATTAGTCACCAATTAAAAATTAATCGCGATCGCACCTCTCTTAATTTCACTTAATAAGTTTGTAATCAAAAAAAAACAAACTTATACACAAGTCAAACCCAACTTCATCTTCAAAACAAACAAGAACGTTTAACAATATTAATTAACTCGATATAACGTGAGTTAACTGACCAGCCCGATTGTATAAATACACATTTAAATCCAGAGAGTTCAGATCATGACCAATGAAAATGACAAAAAAAACAAACTGATTTTAGTAGTTGACGACGATGCTAGCATTCGCATAACCGCAACCAGCATCCTAGAAATTCAGGGTTACTCAGTAGTCGAAGCCGATAGTGCAGAAGCCTGTCTAGAAGTCGTCAAAATGCAAACTCCAGATTTGATATTACTAGATGCGGTTATGCCAGGAATGGATGGTTTTAATTGTGCAATTAAACTCAAAAAACAACTCGGTTTACAATGTGCACCTATTGTTATGATGACCGCTCTTGATGATCGCGATTCTGTATATCGTAGTTTTGATGTCGGAATCACCGATTATCTTCTCAAGCCTCTTAATTGGGTTTCTGTCTGTCAGAAAATCGAGAAATTGGCTTTAACTCAAGCTAAAACAGTCAAACTGAAAGAACAACTCTCTGAGATGCATTCCATCAAAGAAGATTTGATGACAAGTGTATCTGACGGAATCAAAAAAACTAACGGTAAAAAAAGGTCTATGCTCAGCGCTAACTTTTATAAAATTGCTTAAATAAATAGCTGTTTTAATCTTTATTAATCAACCATAAATAAATACAACTTGTAAAACTATTTATATTTTAAAATTGTTGCCAGAATAGAAACAGATATATAGAGATAAATTATATCTGTTTACAACCTATTTTTTAATTTATAAATATCTCTTGATTTAGTCCCATGATAAGTTTTTGTCCTTTGTGTGTATTATCTTGCCTCTAATAATAGGGGCTTTTTATTTGCCCAAAAATAGATGTACAAGAATAGTAAATTTAGCTAATTTTATTTATTTGCTTTTTTTGAAAGTTATCTAAATAACAAAAATTCAAAAAACAGCTAACATCCATAAGTGTATTTTAAAAAAATACACTTATTTTTCATCTTAAAGTAGACAATCTTCACATTAAAAGCACAAAAATCGTACACTAAGTTGCCTGTTAGTTCAAGCATACAAGAATTACAATTAGATACAGAAACGACACAAAAGATTAATTAATAAGATATCAAGAATTAAGGTCATATATTTCAGTCTAAAGACGCTTTCTCCATTTAATAAAAAAAATTTTAATATTCATAATGAATAACTTTCAAATCATTAACAATAAAATTTATGACCCTAGTGGACAAGAGTTCATTATTAAAGGGACAAACATGTTTGATTGGGAGGGAATTGGCAATGTTAATAGTTACGTAAATAATTGGGGTTTTAATACTGTTCGAGTTCCCAATTATTTACTGGGTAATTATGATCAAGCTCATCCTTCAGAAAATGGATACCAGACTAATCATCAAATTGTTGATGGCTTTACTAGTCAGGGTGCAGTAGTTGTTTTTGATGCTCACGATAAAATCGGTGAATATTACGAAGATGGAGACTTTGAAATATTAAAAGACTACTGGCGCGATATGGCACAAGAATTCAAAGACAATCCTAATGTTTGGTTTAATCTCCACAACGAACCAGGGACAGGTAATGCGCAAGGAACCAAATGGGTTGAGTATCACCGCGAACTAATCGATATTATTCGTGCCGAAGGTGCCGAGAACATGATTGTTGTTGATGGCGAGGGTTGGGGGCAAGATGCCTACAGTCAAACCATTGCAGATAATGCAACCTCGGTAATGACCGGAAATGAAAATGTTATGTTTTCTATCCATGTTTATGAACAATGGAATAGTGCTGATATCGGTGCCTATTTTGACGATTTAGAAGCGAATAATATTCCTTTTTTGATTGGGGAATATGGTTCTATCAATAATGGGCAAGATACTTCAATAGCTTCAGAGAAAGCCATTTTAGAAGCGCAAACTAGAGAGATAGGCAGAATTGCTTGGTCAGCTAAAGCCGATGATTTTAATGATTTCACAACTGGTAACGGTGGACATGCTGAACATTTTGATGGGAGTAATCCTGAAATTCTTACTGATTTGGGAGATCTAATTTGGGATGATCTTAATCGGGTTGAGGATCTTGATCGTCTACCTGATTACGACCCTACTGCTAATTTACCTCAAGCCAGTGGTGGTATTTTCGAGGTTGGGGCTTCGGGGGAAATTCAATTTGACTTCCTTTATGATCGCGGCTGGGGAGAAGGTGAGTTAGCGATTTTTAATCTTGAAGGGATGGAAAACTATACCTTGGGAACTCAAGAATATATTCAGCAAGCAGCGTTAAGAGCAGTTTCCAATTCTGAAGATGGCTATATTGTTTTTGACGATCAAACGGAAGGTGCAAAGTTTACCGATCATTCAATAATCAATGGAGAAGGCAACCAAAATCTTGGACAATATCTAGGCACGCAAACTTTTGAAATGAGCGCAGGGGGGGAATTTGGAATTATTTTTCTGCCTAACGGCGATATCCAAGATATCGCCGATAACCCAGCAAGCATTTGGCAGCCGTGGAGTATGCCTTTTTTCTCAATTCCTGAAGCAAATCCTGGCTATGCTGAGGCTCAAATAGCACAGGTAGATGAATATGGTACTTTTTCCTTTGAAGATAGTCGTATCGATTGGAACTATGGCGATCGCGACTACAATGATTTTGTCTTCCAGGTTCAAGGCGCATCTACTGAGAATGTCCCCAGCGTTGATGATTGGCAAAATTTGGATATCGAAGATTGGCGAACCACTGATATCGGGTTAGAACTATTAGACTATAGCGATCGCATAGTAATAGATGTTGAGGGTCAAACACTTGATGGCTCTAGTATCGCGGACACTTTGATTGGTGACTTAGGAAACGATCTTCTCAATGGCAAAGCTGGTCAAGATAGCCTTTATGGAGAGAGTGGAAACGATACTTTAGCTGGAGGTAATGGCAAAGACTCTTTATGGGGAGGAGAAGGAGAAGATCTCCTTAAAGGAAATAGAGGTCAAGATACCTTGTTTGGAGAGGATGGCAATGACACTCTTAACGGTGGTAGAGGAAAAGATACCCTGCTTGGTGGTAGTGGAGATGACCTTCTCCAAGGTGGCAAGGGTAATGATAGTCTGGAAGGAGGAATTGGCAATGACACTCTTGCAGGAAATAACGGAAAAGATACCTTATTTGGTAGTACTGGCGATGATCTTCTCCGAGGTGGCAAGGGTAATGATAATTTAGCCGGAGAATCTGGTAATGATACCCTTCAGGGAGGTTATGGCAATGATACTTTGCTTGGCGGTAATGACGATGACCTTCTTCGAGGTGGCAAGGGCAATGATTGGTTATCTGGAGAATTAGGGAATGATATTCTTCTAGGTGGTAATGGTAGAGATATTTTTGCGATCGCCAATGATGGCAGTACAGATCGGATTCAAGATTTTCAAAATGGAACCGACTTAATTCAATTATCAGATGAGCTTAACTTTAAAGATCTAGCTATTACCCAAGGCATAGGAACAGAAGAGGATCATGTATTACTACTTGCCGAAGATAGCACCATTGCTATTTTAGAAAATATCGATCTAATTTCTATCACTAGTTTGGATTTCATCTAAGTAGGTGAACATATTTATTTATAAGATAATGATGAACTGATAAATGCGCTGAAAAGCTTTAAGGCTAATCAAACTAGTAATATTTAGATTCTAAATTTAATTGAGCCTACCTACTTAAGAGAATAGCTGAAAATTCTTAGTTGCGATCTTCACCGCAAATTAATCACGAAAAAATCGTTGAGGAGCAGTCTTATTGTTATTTAGTGACATCCTCTTCCAACAAACCAAAAGGGGTATGTAAGGAAATTTCTTAGTTCACTTCTGCTTCACCACAAGTTGACTAGAGACCATAGCCAATTTCTTCGTCACCTCGACTCCACAGGCATTTTGATATTTCCCCACGAGCAAAAATAACTGGAACTGCTGCAAGATCTCTTGGCTCAATGGAGCCGCAGTTAAAACAGTTGTGCAATCTGACACTATTGAAGTCCGACATCAATTACAACGAACTGCCCCAGAAAAGGCAGATCTAAAATTCCCAGACCAGTTTATTCAACAGGACAAAGTATCCTGATCCTTGGCGAACAATCCTTGCTTGATTGTGCAGATTTCAGAAATATTTCTAGACCGCTGAATTTTTACATATTCCAATTGCAAAAGCTTAATTCTTTAGTTTCTGCAATTGGATTTTTCAGTGTCTAGAGAAAGAGAAAGGCATACAGTCATGCTTAGTTTTTAAATCTAGGTAAGCCTGCTAGTTTTGCCTGCCATGCTTTCCAAGCCAAATCACCAGATCATAGCTGGAGTAGTGGTGGGTTCTTGATAGTTTTTTACTCGAAAAATAATTACTCAAAGAGAAAACTTGGTCAAGTCTAGGCAAAAGAAAAGAATGTCATAACCTTTTCGAAAAAGCTTTCTCATTAAAAAAAAGTAATTATTCATAAATACAAATATCTTATTTGCAACTTGTTCACATTCACTTATTACTAGGTTGATACTTCTCTTGATTATAAAAAAGAACACTATAAGAACATTTATTGCCAAAAAAAACAAAAACATTATCAACTTATACAGTAACTCGTCCGTGATCATAAACACGCATATTTCATAATTAATACAAGAGAAAGACAAAAAAACAAAAATTATATAGCTTAGCGGGTAAATCCCAGCCCAAGGGAAGAAAAAGAGATGACAAATAATTTTCAAATAGTTAACAACAAAATTTATGACCCTACTGGACAAGAGTTCATTATCAAAGGAACCAACATGTTCGATTGGGAGGGAATTGGCAATGTTGATAGTTATGTAAATGATTGGGGTTTTAATACCGTTCGGATTCCCAATTATTTACTAGGTACTTATGATCAAGCTCACCCAGAAGAAAATGGCTACCGAATTAGTCATCAAATTGTTGATGGCTTTACTAGTCAGGGTGCAGTAGTAATCTTTGATGCCCATGACCTACCTGGCGAATATTATGAAGGCGGAGACTTCAAAGCACTAAAAGACTACTGGCGCGATATTGCGCAAGAGTTTAAAGATAATCCTAACGTTTGGTTCAATATCCAGAACGAACCAGGTACTAGTAAGGCTCAGGGGGAAAAGTGGATTAACTATCATCGCAAAATCATCGACATCATTCGCGGAGAAGGTGCCGAGAATATGATTGTGGTCGATGGCGAAGGTTGGGGACAAGATGCTTTTAGTGAAACCATTATTGATAATGCCAACTCAATAATGGCAGGAAACGAAAACGTGATGTTTTCTGTCCATGTATATGAACAGTGGAATACTGAGGATATCAGCGCTTACTTTGATGCCATAGAAGCCAACAATATTCCGATTATGATTGGGGAATATGGCTCAATTAACAATGGTCAGGATACGATGTTAGCTTCAGAAATAGCCATGTTAGAAGCTCAAGAAAGAGAAATAGGCAGAATTGCTTGGTCAGCCAAAGCCGATGATTTTAATGACTTTACCACTGGCAATGGTGGTCATGCGGAGCATTTTGATGGCAGTAACACTGAAATTCTGACTGATTTAGGAGAGCTGATTTGGGATGATCTTAACCGAGTCGAGGATCTTGATCGTCTTTCAACATACGACCCTAACGCTAATTTACCGCAAGCCAGTGGCGGTATTTTTGAGGTTGAAGCTTCAGGAGAAGTTCAATTTGACTTTCTTTATGATGGTGCTTGGGGCACAGGAGAATTAGCAATTTTCAACCTTGAGGGCATGGAAAATTATACCCTCGGAACTCAAGAATATATCCATCAAGCCGCCTTAAGAGCAGTCTCTAATTCTGATGATGGTTATGTTGTTATTGATGATCAGACCGAAGGTGCAAAGTTTACTGGTTATGGGGCGATTCATTGGGAAGTGAACTCCAACCAAAATTATGGTCAATACCAGGGAACTAAAACTTTTGCCATGGACGCTGGAGATGAGTTTGGGATTATCTTTTTCCCTAACGGCGACATTCAAGACATTGCCAACGATCCAGCAACCATTTGGGAACCGTGGAATATGCCATTTTTCTCGATTCCTGAAGCAAATCCTGGCTATGCTGAAGCTCAGATAGCGCAGGTAGATGAGTATGGTACTTTTGCTTTTGAAGATAGTCGCATTGATTGGAACTATGGCGATCGCGACTACAATGATTTTGTTTTTCAGCTTCAAGGTGCATCGACTGAGAATATTGCAAACATAGACGATTGGTATAATACCGAGCGAGATTGGCGGAATACAGGTGTTGGCAGAAATCTTTTAGACTACACCGATCGCTACGAAGGTTTAAATTTCATTGGTTCGAGTGGTGCAGATACTTTGGAAGGGGGCTTGGGTAACGACACCCTCCATGGCAGCTCAGGCAACGACTCTCTTTCTGGCAATATTGGTAATGACACCCTCATAGGTGGAGATGGTATGGACACCCTAATCGGTGGCAGTGGTCAAGATGTTTTCGTTATTGCAAATAATGGCAGCACAGACCGAATTCAAGATTTTGAAGATGGATTTGACTTAATTCAACTAGATGGGGGGCTTAACTTTAGTGATCTCACTATTACTCAGGGCATTGATGCTGAAGCTGGCAATGTCTTATTCCAAACCAACGGAAGTATTATTTCCGTTTTGGAAAACGTTGATCTTATTTCAATAACTAGTGAGGATTTCGTTTAAGAAATAGCTAACAAATACCTGCTTACCTGCTCAAACCTAGAGATAACAACAACATAAATAGTTAACCCAATTTACCAAATACCTAAAGTTATACCTAACTCAATCAAATCAACCATTAAAACCACCGCGATCGCAAATATCCACCCTTCAGAATAAGGATAGCTGGATCAATAAATCAAACGGATTATGAAAGTTCTTTTAGTTAGCTCGACAGGAGGGCATTTTCAAGCTCTCAAACAATTAAAATCATTTTGGGGAAAACATACTTGTTGTTGGGTTACCTTTAAGACTACTTCTACCGAACTATATTTGGAAAGTAGTTCCTGCACACCTTATTGGGCTTATAGTCCAACCAATAGAAACCTAGTGAATCTTGTGCGTAATTTCTTTTTAGCACTCTATCTAATTTTTAAAGAGCGCCCCGATCTCATTTTATCTACTGGTGCAGGAGTTGCCGTTCCTTTTCTCTTTATAGCTAAAATTTTTGGCATCCAAACGACTTTTATTGAGTCTTTTACTCGTGTTCAAGAATTAAGCTTATCTGCTCGTTTAGCACTTCCTTTTATTGACGTTCTTTATGTTCAATGGGAAACACTTCGAGCAAAATATCCCCATGCAAAATTGATTCAGCTTTAAAAGATGACTCAGCAAAATAAACTCTATCCACCCTTATTTTGATTTAAATTTGTGAAATCACTCGACTCTCCACCAAAAGTGGGGAGTTTTTTATTTTGATTCAGCCTTAAAAGATGGCTTAACAAAATAAACTCTATCCACCCTTATTTTGATTTAAATTTGTGAAATTGCCCGACTCTTCACCAAAAGTGGGAGTTTTTTTTATTTAGAAATCGATGAATTACAAAGTAGTTACAAAGAAAATATAAAGTAACTACAAAATAGACAAATCACACATAAATTGAACAAGAACTCAAACATAATCCCAATAAAGTAGTAATTGTTACAAAAGTTTATAAAAATACACATTTAGAGACATACAAGCTTAAGATTATGGCAAACGGAGTTTTTACTATTGGGGAATCGGGACAATTTACTTTTGAATACCTTTTTGATGGAAACTGGTTTCAAGGAGAATTGGGAATATATAGTCTAGCTGGATTAGAAAATTTAGAACCAGGCTCAGAAGAATATATTCAAGAAGCAGCTAATCGCGCTCTATCTAATTCTGATTCTGGTCATCTAGTTATGCAAGACAATGCAGAAGGAGCAAAATATAGCACCTCTCTACCATGGGAAGATGACTTAAATAAAGGCGATTTTCTCGGAGTAAAAACATTCAATTTGCCTTCTGGAGGACAATTTGCTTTTATCCTTGCGCAGAATACTTCTTTATCAGAATTAGCAAGCAATCCAGGAGCGTATACTCAGGGTGGAAGACGTCCCCTATTTTCAGTAGAAGTAGACCCCGAGCGTAGAATTGAAAATCAATTTACGGCATTAGATGAGTTTGGCACATTTGGCTTTGAATCTGGAACAGATCGTGACTTTAATGACGTGGTTTTCCAAGTTACAGGAGCAGAAGGAGAAGCGATCGCCTATGACGAAGTTCGCAACCCTAGCCGAAACTTTGCTCTTTCGGCAATTGCGGAAGCCTTAACCCAAGAAGCTGAAAACAGTGTTGCTAATGACGGCTATCTAACTGTTGGTCAAACAGGAGAAGTCGAAATCGACGTTTTATATGATGGTGGCTTCTTTGAAGGAGAACTAGCAATCTTTAACCTAGAAGGATTAGATGCTTATGAAGCTGGCTCTAATGAATACACACTTGAAGCAGCAAGAAGAGCTTTAAGTAACTCAACTGATGGCTATGTTATCTATCGCGATGTGGAAGAAGGCGCACGCTTTGACTATAAAGTCCCCTGGGAACCAAAATTCAACAGCGGCGCTCACGCAGGAATAAAAACGATAGATCTTACTCCTGGTGGTCAATATGGCTTAATGCTAGCTCCATCTCTTAGCGTTGAAGATCTAACAACTCGGGAGAATTTAGGTTCGAAAATTGGTAAAGTGCCCTTATTCTCGATGAGAAATAACAACCTTTTAAATGCAGTTCAATTCATCGATCACACCTCTGGAGGAAATGGCGCTGCTGTAATCGGAGTCGAAGATCTTAATGTTTTATTCGATGGAGAACAGGGAGGAGATGGCGACTATAACGATGTCGTCGTTAGTTTCGAAGGAGCCTCTTTCGTTGGACCAGGAGGAGAAGAGCGAGGGACAGGATTTGAGACAATTTTCCCTGTTATTGCTGTCGATGACGCAGATATTACTTACAAAGATACAACTATTGCTATTCCTGTTGCTGAGTTATTAAATAATGACCTTAACCACAGCGATATAAATTTTAGCCTCACCAGTTTTGATAGCACAGGTTCATTAGGCTCAGTTTCCCTAGTCGATGGCGAAATTGTTTATAATCCTAACTCTCAGTTTGATGCTTTGGGCGCAGGAGAAAGCGCAATTGATAGCTTCACCTACACAATCACTGACGAGCAAGGTCAAACAGCCACTGCAAATGTCGACATTACTATCAAAGGTTTCGACCCCGACGGCAGCGAAAACACTGTAGGTAACGCTGATACTATTCACTTCTTGCCTCCACTTTACGCGAAGCAAGATGTAAGAGATCATTATCTAACCCTTTCTACTAATGAAGACGAGCCTTTTGAAGTTACTATTCAAAACGCTGCTGGAGCGCAAGGTCTTGAAGGTGGCATCACCGAAACAGTTACGATTTCCAAAGACTCTCCTCTAGTAGTAGATTTATCGAGAAACCTTCCTTTCGCAGAAGGCTTTGGTCACCGCTCTTTAGGCATTCTTAGAGAAGATCAAGTTGGAATCGTAGATAACTTGGAAGGTCTAGTCCTAACAGGAGATCAGCCTTTCTACGCCAATGTTCGCCACCAAACCAAAAACCAAGGTCTATCCTTGTCTGCCAAAGGACAACTAGCACTCGGCACAGAGTTCCGCTCTGGACATATGGTAACTAATACCCAAGAAGATTTCCGTAAATCTCATTTTATTTCGGTAATGGCTTCAGAAGACAACACAGTTGTTTCTTTCCAAGATCTTCCTAAATGGACATCTTTTATTAATGGCACTCCAGGACAAATAGTTCTTGACAAGTACGAATCCTTTACAGTTGGGCTTAATATTCAACACAATCATTCCAAAGCCAATAGTCTTCAAGGTTCCTTGATAGTTTCTGACAAGCCAGTTGCTGTTAATAGTGGTTCTTGGCTAGCTGGTAATATCCAAAAGCATAGAGATATCGGTGCAGACCAAATTCTCCCTGTTAATCTTGTTGGCGAAAAATACATTTTAGTTAAAGGTGAAGCTACTTCCAATGCAGATGCTATAGAAAAGCCAATTATTATTGCCACCCAAGATAATACTGAAGTGCGTCTTAGAGGGGAAACAGAGGTTTTTGCAACTCTAAATGCTGGAGAAGACTTAATTCTAAGTGGAAATGAATTCTCTGATAGCGATGCCCTTCTAATCGAGACTTCTAAACCAGCTTATGTTTATCAGATGACAAGTGCAAACAACAAGAATGCACTTGGGATGAATTTTGTTTATCCAGTTCATGAAGATTCCACCGAACACGAAATAATTATTCCTGAGATTGACCTAGTTGGTCCAGGCAAACTAAATATAGTTGCCCGTACTACTGCGAATGTTGCTATTGATGGCGTTGCTGTTACTGGTGGAGTTCCTGTCGATGGTGATTCAAATTATCTTGTTTTCCAAATAGAAGGTCTTACTGGTGATGTGGTTGTAACTGCTGATGAATCTGTTCTCGTTAACAGTACAACTGGTAGTGGCAACCTTGGTGCTGCTTCTTACTGGAGTGGCTTACCAACTACTTTTGCCAACGATGATTCTGTAAGTACCAGCGTCGATACTCGCATCGATATTGATGTTTTAGCAAATGACTTAACTGGTTCTGGTTTTGCCCCTGTAGGTTTTCCTGAACTACCAGAAAATGGAACTGTTTCTGTGAATGAAGATAACACCATTGAATATAATCCTGAAGTTGGATTTATCGGGTCTGATGTATTTGTTTATCGCGGTATTAATGACCTGGGTAAAACTGATACTGCATTAGTCAGTGTAACAGTTGGACAGGATTCGCTTGATGGAACAGTAAATGATGATGTGTTGGTCGGAACTCTAAACAGCGATCGCATTACTGGTTTTGCTGGTAATGACACTATTACTACAGGCGAAGGAAATGATACTTTGGTCTACTTAGCTCCTGGAGAAGGTGTAGATACTATTACTGACTTCTCAGTTGGTAATGACACTATCGATCTAACTGCAATTTTGGGGGCGACCAATCCTCTTGAAAGCGGAGTAGTTTCTTTCACTCAGTCAGGAAATGATGCTGTCCTTAGCTACAACGGTTCTGCTCTCGCTAGCTTTACTGATTCTGATGCAACAGATTTAAACGATGCTGCTAATTTTGTCTTTTAAAAATTAGAAATTAGTCATTCATAAATGGTGGTTGATAGTTGCAATTAAACTATTAGCCACCATTTTTTCGTATTAAATAAAAAGCATCGAAACAAACTGCATTATCTCTGGTTATTCTCCATCGGGTTTGATTATTAATCCCCCCGAACTTATCACTATTGGTAGGATTTTTTTATTTGCAATTTTTAAATCTCAAGACAAACATAAGTTGAACAAAAAATATACATAGATTGAATAAGAACTAAAACATCGTCTCCTTAGAGTAGTAAATGTAACAAAAACACATATATACATACATTTAGATATACACAATTTAAGATCATGGCAAATGGAGTTTTCACCGTAGGAGAGTCAGGACAATTTACCTTTGAATACCTTTTTGATGGTAGTTTTTTTGAAGGAGAATTAGGAATTTATAATTTAGCTGGTTTGGAAGATTTAGAACCAGGCTCAGAAGAATATATTCAAGAGGCAGCTAGTCGCGCTTTATCCAATACTGGTAATGGCTATTTAGTGCTCCAAGACAACACCGAAGGTGCAAGATTTAGCACTGCATTACCTTGGGAAGCTGACCACAATAGCGGTGACTTTCTAGGGGTAAAAACTTTCAATCTTGCCCCGGGAGAAGAATTTGCCTTTATTCTGGCGAAAAATACCTCTTTATCTGAATTAGCAAGCAATCCTGGAGCGAATACTCAAACAGGAAGACGACCTATCTTTTCGGTAGAAGCAGATCCAGAGCGCAGAGCAGAAAATCAATTTACTGCCCTAGATGAATTTGGTACCTTCGGCTTTGAGTCTGGTGGAGATCGTGACTTTAATGATGTAGTTTTTCAAGTAACTGGCGCAGCAGGAGAAGCGATCGCCTATGATGAAGTTCGCAATTCCAGTAGAAACTTTGCTCTTTCAACCATTGCCGAAATTCTGACAGAGCAGTCTGAAAACAATGTTCTTAATGATGGCTATCTAACTGTTGGTCAAAATGGAGAAGTCGAAATCGATGTTTTATACGATGGTGGCTTCTTTGAAGGAGAATTAGCGATCTTTAATCTAGATGGTCTAGATGCTTTTGAAGCTGGCTCCGATGCTTTTGCACTTGAAGCAGCCAGACGAGCATTAAGCAGTTCAACTGACGGTTATGTTCTTTACCGCGATGGAGAAGAAGGCGCACGCTTTAACTACGAAGTTCCTTGGGAACCAAGATTCAACAGTGGCACCTATCAAGGAGCCACCACGATAGACCTTACACCTGGTGGTCAGTATGGATTGTTACTAGCTCCATCCCTTACTGTTGAAGAATTAACTACCCGTGCCGATCTAGGTAACAGCATTGGCGAACTACCCTTCTTTTCAAACAGAAATAACAATCTTTTAAATGCTGTCCAATTTATCGATCATAGTACTGGACAGGATAACGCGGCTCTAATCGGAGTTGAAGATCTTAACGTTTTGTTTGATGGTGAATTAGGAGGCGATCGCGACTACAACGACATCATTCTAAGCATTCAGGGTGCTTCTTTCTTCGCTCCTGGCTATAGCGAGGAACAAAACACCGAACTCGATACCGATATCCCCGTAATCGCAGTAAATGATTCTGACATCACTTACAAAGATACAACCATTACTATTCCCGTTGCCGATTTACTTGGCAACGACATCAACTATGACAATCAAGACTTTAGCCTTACAAGCATTGACACTAATGGCGCAACAGGTCTAATTTCCTTAGTTGATGGGGAAATTATCTATAACCCTAATAATCAATTCAGTGAGTTAGGCGCAGGGGACAGCGCAGTCGATAGCTTTAATTACACTATTACTGACGCAACAGGTCAAGTATCAACAGCAACTGTTGACATTACTATCAATGGATTCGATGCAGATGGCAGTGAAAATGCAGTTGGTAACTCCGACACAATCCAGTTTATCCCCCCACTTTATGCCAAACAAGATGTTAAAGATCATTTCCTAACACTTTCCACCAACGAAGACGAACCTTTTGAAGTTACAGTCCAAAATGCTGCTGGAGTAGATGGTTTAGAAGGCGGCATCAGCCAAACATACACTATTTCTAAAGACTCTCCATTAACTCTAGACTTATCCAGCGAACCTTTTGCAGAAAGCAACGGGCATCAATCTTTGGGTATAGTCAGGGAAGATCAAGTTGGTCAAATAGACAAAACAGAAGGTCTAGTACTGAGCGCAGATCAGCCTTTCTACGCCAATGTTCGTCATCAAACCAAAAACCAAGGTTTATCTCTATCCGCCAAAGGACAACTAGCCCTCGGTACAGAATTCCGCTCTGGACATTTGGTGACCAATACTCAAGCCGATTGGCGCAAAGCTCACTTTATCTCCGTCATGGCGTCAGAAGACAACACAATTGTCTCTTTCGAAGATTTACCAGAAGGTGCAACTTTTGTTAACGGCGCTCCCGGACAAGTCATTCTCGACAGATACGAATCCATCGTGGTCGGAATCAACATCCAAGCTAACCACTTAAATCCTAACGGCTTACAAGGTTCTTTGATTTCTTCTGATAAGCCAGTTGCAGTTAATACTGGTTCTTGGCTAGGTGGAACCGTTGGCACAGCAAGAGATATTGGGGTAGATCAAATTCTTCCTGTTAATCTTGTCGGCGAAAAATACATCTTGGTAAAAGGTGAAGCTACTTCCAATGCCGATAGATTGGAAAGACCAATCATTATTGCAACTCAAGATAATACCGAAGTTCGCCTTAGAGGGGAAGCTGGGATTGTCGCAACTCTAGATGCCGGAGAAGAATTGGTCTTAGATGGTACTGAATATCCTGATAGCGATGCTTTACTAATTGAAACTTCTAAACCTGCTTATGTCTACCAAATGACAAGTGCCAACAATAGCACAGCACCAGGTCTCAATTTCGTTTATCCAGTAGGGGAAGATCCTTCTAGCCAAGAAATAATTATTCCTGAAATTGATCTTCTAGGACCAGGCAAACTAAATATCGTTGCTAAAACGAGCGCAAATGTTGAGATCGATGGAGTTGCGGTTACTGGCGGAGTTCCAGTAGATGGCGATTCCAATTATCTTGTTTTCCAAGTCGAAGGACTTTCTGGTGATGTAGTCGTAACTGCTGATGAAGCTGTTTTGGTCACTAGTACTACTGGTGGTGGCAACATCGGTGCAGCTTCTTATTGGAGTGGCTTACCAACTACTTTTGCCAACGATGACTCTGTTACCAGTAGAGTTAATACGAGAATCGATATTGATGTTTTGGCTAACGACTTAACTGGCTCTGGCTTTGCGCCTGTTGGCTTCCCCGATCTTCCTCAGCATGGAACTGTTTCCATTAATGCAGATGACACTATCTCCTATAACCCTGAAGTAGGATTTGTAGGTGCTGATGTATTTATCTATCGCGGAATTAATGACCAAGGCAAAACTGATACAGCAATAGTTTCGGTAAGTGTTGGTCAGGATACAACTGATGGCACAGTTAATGATGATGTGATAGTCGGATCTTTAAATAGCGATCGCATTACTGGCTTTGCAGGTAATGACACTATAACTACTGGTGCTGGAAACGATACTTTGGTCTACAAAGCCCCTGGAGATGGCACAGATATTATTACCGACTTCACTGTTGGGAATGACACCATCGATCTCACTGCTATTTTGGGTACAGCAAATCCTCTTGAAAGTGGCGTGGTTAATTTCACTCAGTCGGGAAGTGATGTCGTCCTCAGCTACAACGGTTCTGCTCTTGCTAACTTTGAGAATTCTACTGTCTCAGCCTTAAATGATGCTGATAACTTCGTCTTTTAAAAGTTAGATATTATCAATTAAATAAATAGTGATCAGAAATATTTAAACCAAAGATATTTCGATCACTATTTACCTTAGCAAAATAAAAAAATTAGAAATAAAAATTTTATAAAAAATATCAAAAATATTTTCTATAAATGCTATTCATAAAAAATTAGCACTAAAAGCTGTTTTTATAAGCAAACAATAAAAGCAACTTTATGGATTCAAGAAGAATAAAACGACAATCAACAAAGCTTTTATACTTCAAAAAAACAAAAAATATTTTTTTGTTTTTAAGTTATTTTTTTCAATAAAAATGGGAATAATAACAATAAGTTCTCAATATTAAAACAATTAATTAATTAGATATAAAATGGCTACTTTTCTCTTTGAAGATATTAATCTTGATGGCTCTTCTTTTCCTAATCAGCTAACAGTTTTTAATAATTCTCTTTACTTTGTTGCGGATAATGGCAGTGCAGGGGAAGAAATATGGAGAACTGACGGAACTTCCGAAGGCACTGTTTTGGTTACAGACCTCGATCCAAACGATACCTCTGTGCCTGATTCTTTGACAGTTGTTGGTGACACTTTATTTTTTACAGCTCACGATGGAGTTACTGGCTTTGAGCTTTGGAGAACCGATGGAACGACTGATGGAACTAATTTAGTAGTCGATCTTGATTCCGATAGCGAGATCGATTTTCTACCACAGAATTTAACAGCAGTTGGCAGCACGCTCTTTTTTATCAACAGTAATCCAACTAGCGGCATAGAGTTATGGAAATCCGACGGAACTGCTGATGGGACTACTTTAGTCAGAGATATTAATCTCAGTGGCGATTCAAATCCAGAAAATTTAATTGATGTTAATGGAACCCTTTTCTTCGGAGCTAATGATGGAAGCAACGGTTTTGAATTGTGGAAGTCTGATGGAACTGAGGATGGGACTACTTTAGTTCAGAATATTAATCCCAGCGGCGATTCAAGAGTAAGAAATTTAATTAATATCAACGGAACTCTCTTTTTTACTGCTGATGACGGAACTAATGGAGTTGAGTTATGGAAATCTGATGGAACTACAGAGGGAACTACTTTAGTCAGCGATATTAATCCTAGGGGCGATTCCAACCCAGAAAATTTGATAGATATCAATGGAACTCTCTATTTCAGTGCCGATAACGGAACTAATGGAGTTGAATTATGGAAATCTGATGGAACTACAGGGGGAACTACTTTAGTTAGAGATATTAACCCAAGTGGTGATTCTTCCTTTAGCGATCCTGTTTTATATAGAAATAAAATTTATTTTGCTGCGAACGATGGAACGAATGGATTAGAGCTATGGGAATCTGATGGAACGGCTGATGGAACGTTGCTAGTCAGCGACATCAATTCTAATGAAGGGGAAGGTTCTGCACCTGCAAATTTGACAGTATTTGACTCCAAAATATTTTTTACAGCAGATAACGGCAGTGCTGGAGATGACCGAATTAACGGTAGAGAACTTTGGCGTACCAATGGAAGTGACGAAGAAACAACATTTGTCCGAGACATTAATCCCGATGGCAGTTCTTTTGCTGATGAATTTACTATTTTTAATGAAAGTTTGTACTTTTCAGCAGAAAACAATTCTGTTGGGAGAGAACTATATATTAACGACCCCGATGTTTCCCCTTTCAATACTGCGATTTATAGATTTCAAAATTCTTCCAGACCAGGCACTTACATCTTCGTAGGAGAAGAAGAAAGAGCAAGTATTAACGCCAATTTCCCTGCTTTTCAGGAAGAAGGTCTTGCTTTTGAGGTAGGTGAAACTTTTGGTGATGATTTAGTTCCTTATTATCGTTTTCAAAGTGTTGCCAATCCTGGAACCTATTTATTTGTTGATGACACAGAAAGAACGGGTATTTTCGAAAACTTTGCAGATAGCTTTACTGAAGATGGTTTGGCCTTCTATGTACATAGTGCGGGAACAGGTCTTGGTACAACTTTCTACCGTTTCCATAACACCAACCAACCAGGAACTTATATATTTGCAGCCGGAGAAGAGAGAGATAACATTTTGGCTAACTTTAGCAATTTTGTAGAAGAAGGCGCTGCTTTTGAAGTTGGCTAAATAGCTTTTCTATCTTTTTAATTGTCTCAAATTAGCTTAATTGATAGATGGTCTTCTGCGATCGCAAAAGTCGTCAATTTCAACCTATCAATCTCAATTTTTTATCAAGCACAAATTTTTTCGACCAACAACCAGTTACCTGACCAATTCAAACTACCAACTAACCTGATATTTTGCCCTGTTTTCAGCTCAGCAAAATATTGATTTATCTCAGGATAAATGGTGATCAATTGCCAATTTTGAGTTTGATCACCATTTTGATTCAAACTTTGATTATTAGACATTTCAAGGAGAGTAAAACTATAGCTTTGCTCTCCTTGAACATTAAAAATACCCTGATAAAAACCACCCAGATAATTACGACCCAGATAATTACGACAGTCGATAGTATCTAAACTACTACGCTCACTAAAACAATTGCCATCTAAAGGATAGTCTTCAGGATGATCCAAATAATACTGTTGCCAGTATTCCCAGCGAGGATGATCTGGAGTTAGATCAAATAAAGGAATAATCGCAGCAGGAGCAACAGGGTCGTTAAGCAGACTTTCTTGTAATTGCCTTACCGCTAAATCTCTGGGCTGACATTGCTGACGAACACATAAAGCAGCAGCTAAACCCGCAGCTTGTCCGACACTCATGACAACAGGTTGCAAGCGGGTACTACCATTAGCAATATGGGAAACAGAAATATTCTTTTCACAAACTAATAAACTATCAGTAGCCTCAGGAATTAAAGCCGAATAAGGAATAGTAAAAGGTGTTCCTGTCCATCTACCGCCCCAAAGCAGCGACTTTGGCTCTAACTTAAAATCTATCCCTGGATAATGATGATCGTTAGCATAATTGCCAATTGCGATCGCTTCAACCTGCTCCACCTCATTTATGGGCAAAGCCGCAACCATTCCACCTTCTAGAGGAAGAATATCCTGCTCGATAATGGTAGTTAAACCCTTTAATCTTCTACTCTCTCGGTAATAAGGATGAAGCGCAAACCCACTAGCTAGATTTGTCCCTAAGATATGATTTTCAACCTCAGGAAAAATATTGGCGGCTAGACCATAGCGATCGCCAAATTCAGATTGCAGATAATGGGCGAAATCGAGACTATGTTCATAAGCTTCCCGATGCCATTGCCGATTAGCAGTTTCTGATTCAATTAGGCGATTAATACCTACTCCATAATCATTACCAGCGATCGGCCAGTTGATCATAAAAAGGTCATTGGTTAACTTGCCATAGTTGAGAAAACTCTCTTGCCCATAATCATGCCAAGCTCCCTCAAAAAGTTCTGACGAAAGAGAATTTTTAATCGCGGGTTTAGATGAAGGAACAATCGGTTGACTATCTTTCGATCCATAATCTTGTAGCAAAAAAACCCAAGTAGGAGCTTGCACAGGATATCTTTTAGCTAAAGCAGCAAGGTCATGATCTTGGCTAGCAGCTTGCAGACTTGGTTCCTGCCACTCTGATTCGGCTTCCCAACCCCAACGATAGGGAACCTCCGCGATCGCCAATAAATCTCCTAACTCAGTAGCATCAATGGTAATTTGAGCAGCGATCTTCACATGATTAGAAGAGTTAAACCCATCTTGAGCAATAAATTCTACGGTCGAAATACGACTATGTTTGCTTTGAACGGCTGAAGGTCGATAATTTTTAATCCAGGTTAAGTTTGCTTCTTGGGCAACCCAATCAGCAAAAATACTTGCCCCAAGAGCAGGGTTATAACTAGTTAAGCTCACCCAACTGTTATTCAAACCGCTATTTTTTGAACTACTTTTTTGGCGACCCTGTAACTCAGTTAAATAAGCTCCCCAAATTCCTGTTCGCCAAGCCGATAATTCATTACCATCAGGAGCCGCAACTCCAGCCGAGGTCAGCATTCCCCCTAACCAAGCAAATTCCGAAACCAAAATTGTTTTTGCCCCAGAGCGAGCAGCTTGAATAGCAGCAGCAACACCGCCCGTACCACCACCAACGACCAGTACTTCCGTCGTAATTTTTTCCATTCGTCCCCTTAAAACCAGATAACAAGGGCAAGTCCCCATTCGAGGATAAACTAAGTCCTAAGTCCTAACCCAGTTCTAGAACAACAATTTTTTGAACTACAAACGACTAATCTTGTCTGCTAGATTCTATCCCAATACATTGGGTGTCACTACAGTAGTCGGCATTGAACTGGCAAAGATCTTTAAAAAATAAATAGCTACCTTTTTGCTTTTTAGTTTGTAGCAAGGATTGTTTGGCTTGATTCAACAACATTTCAATTAAATAACTATTCTGACAGGCAATATCTTGATGAGGGTTATTAATTTCCAGATTATGCCGAGGATAAATAGTTGCCCCAATACTTACAGAAATAGAAATAGTTTCTCCTTCTAAATCGATGGGACTACCGACCGCATCCATAATTCGCTCTAAAATTTTTTCAGCTTCTTCGCAATCCCGAATATTTTGGAGAAGAATTCCAAACTCATCACCATCTAAACGAACGACCAGGTCTTCAATTCGTAAAAACTTTTGCAATCTTTTGGCAATTCTGACTAAGAGGTAATCGCCGATTCGGCTGCCAAATCGTTGATTAATTTCTTGAAAATCATCTAAGTTCAAATGACAGAGAACAAGATTTTGATCTTGATGCAGATGATTCCCTAGCATCTGTTCCAAGCGATATTTTAAAACCCGATGGTTAGATAAACGGGTTAGTGGATCGAGATAAGTTATTTTTTCCAACTCTTGAGTCTTAAACTGCGCATCTAAATAGATTTTGAGAATAGTAGCTAGCAGAAAACTACTGAGAAAACCAATTAAATAAACACGCATTAGATAGCCTTTTTGCTGCCAACCCTCGACTGGAGCAAGACTCAAAGTCCAAGTTTCGCCAGCTATTGTAAAACTTTTGACCACGGGGTTATCAGCGATCGCCCCAAAAGGATCAAACCCCTCAAAATCAAAATCGGAAGAGCCACCAATAATCTGAGGTGAATGACCATGAACAGGAGCGATCTCTAATTGATAGGCAACACCCTCTTGACTCAAATTTTCCCAATCTAAATTTTTTAAAAACAAAGAATAATCAATCAGAACCGAAGTAAAGCCCCAAAAAGAACTTTGGTTTGTTTTTTCAGTGAGAAAAACTGGCAAACAAGCCAATCCAATCGGCTTTACCGCACCGATTTGAGCAGCCATATTCTGTGCAGTGGCAATTTTGGCAACCCCAGTTGTCGAAACAGCAACTGTGTTTAGAGATAGTTCTGGATAACTATTTTCGTCTGTCAAACCAGAACCAGTAAAATTTGAGGAAGGTTGAGGACAGCTAATTTCTTGCAGATTAATATTGACATCTTCGCCAATGCCAATAACTTTAGCCTCAATTTCTTTTCGAGTAACTAGGCTTTTAGGAAGCAAAGCCAATGATCCAGCATCTTGATAAAAAGGAAATAAATCTTGAGCCACACTCTCAAAATCAGGAATAAAACCTTGATACTCTTCAACCAAATTCGCCAAGGCATAAGTTAAAGAAAGAGTTTGCCTAAGATCGTGCTGAATAGCAGCACTATAATCATCAGAGATCGCAACAAGTGAATCTCGTTGCTGTTTCAGCCTTTTCTGTTCTCCTCTGTCGATAATGGCGAAACTACTAACTAGAGAACAGAAGAAAGTAGCAATTACAATTAGTAAGGATAAAGAGCTAGTTAACTGCCAATTCTCGATTGGAGTGAATAAAGACTTCTGAGAGCGACTAAACACAATTTATACTTACCAACTAACTTCGACGCTGACTCTATAATTACCCGACAGAAGTCGAGAATTAACAGTATATTTTGGTATTCTTGCCAAAATAGAAGGAAATCAGCGAATATTTTCCGTATTTTTAGCTAGTAGCAGGTTTAGGTTTACGAAAAAAAATACATTTAATTAAAAATTCCGCTCTCCACTAGGAATTATCGTTAGGCTTAAAGAAGAAACTATCCTAAAAAATCATTTTAACTCACCAAAAAAGTGAGAGGTGAAGTTATGGCGATCGCAACCATTAACCCTGCTACGGGAGAAAAAGTAGCTACCTTTGAAGCTTTAACGACAGCAGAAATTGCTGCCAAACTAGCTTTGGCGGAACAAACATATCAACAATACCGCCAAACAACTTTTGAGCAAAGAAGTAGTTGGCTAAAGAAAGCCGCTGATATTCTGGACAGAGACCAAAGCAAATATGCAGCCTTAATGACCCTAGAAATGGGTAAAACTTATCAAAGCGCGATCGCAGAAGTCAAAAAATGTGCTTTAGTTTGTCGTTTTTATGCAGATAAGGCAGCCGAGTTTCTGGCAGAAGAAGTAGTTAGCAGTGATGCGACTAAAAGTTACCTGGCTTATCATCCTCTAGGAACAATTTTGGCAGTAATGCCTTGGAATTTTCCTTTCTGGCAAGTGTTTCGCTTTGCGGCTCCAGCCCTGATGGCAGGAAATGTGGGATTACTCAAACATGCCTCAAATGTACCCCAATGTGCGCTTGCTATCGAAAAGATTTTACTCGAAGCTGGTTTTCCTGAAGGCGCATTTCAGACTTTACTGATTAGCGCAAACCAAGTAGCTGATCTTGTCGCCGATGATCGGGTTAAGGCAGCTACTTTGACAGGCAGTGAACCAGCAGGAGCAAGTCTAGCCGAGATCGCAGGGAAAAATATCAAAAAAACAGTTTTAGAACTAGGAGGAAGCGACCCTTTTATCGTTCTAGATAGTGCTGATCTAGAAGCAGCAGCGACAATGGCAATCAGCTCTAGAATGCTCAACAATGGGCAGTCATGTATTGCTGCTAAAAGATTTATTGTCCAAGCAAGTGTTAGCGATCGTTTTACTGAACTGTTACTAACTAAATTCCAAGCTTTAACGGTGGGCGACCCGATGTCAGCAGAAACCGATATTGGCCCTCTAGCCACAACCTCAATTCGCGAGGAGCTTGACCAGCAAGTGCAAAAAGCCATCCAACAGGGTGCGAAGGTACTTATTGGGGGCAAACCGATTACCGAAAGCGCAGGTAACTATTACCCACCAACACTTTTAACTTCGATTGACCAAAGTTCACCCACAGCCCAAGAAGAATTTTTCGGACCAGTAGCTATGTTATTTACTGTGCCCGATCTCGAAGCAGCGATCTCTTTATCCAACCATATCCCCTTTGGGTTAGGTGCTAGTGCCTGGACAGAAAAAACTGATGAGCAACAACTATTAATCAAGGAGATCGAAGCGGGAGCGGTATTTATTAATGGCATGGTCAAATCCGACCCCAGATTACCTTTTGGAGGGATCAAAAGATCTGGCTACGGCAGAGAGCTAGGAAAATTAGGAATTAGAGAGTTTGTGAATATCAAGACTGTCTGGATTAGATAGCCAAGATTTAGCGTTGCTGAGTTGAGAGAAACAACAGACAAGATAACTGCTCGTTGTTAATAGCTCATTGATTTGTCAATTACTTTTAGCGAATCTGTTTCAAACTCGGAGACCTAAAATGATTTAGCAACGCCATTCTAGCTATTTATGCCAATTAACCCAATCTTGGGGCTTGAGAAAAATATCGTAAAGTTCTGCTTCGGGAGTATCAGGCTCAGGAGTATAAGCATATTCCCAACGCACCAAAGGAGGTAGAGACATCAATATAGACTCTGTACGACCATTAGTCTGCAAACCGAAAATAGTGCCGCGATCATAAACTAAATTGAATTCTACATAGCGACCACGACGATAGAGTTGGAAATTACGTTCTTTTTCTCCATACTCAGTATCTTTTCTCTTTTCGGCAATCGGCACATAAGCAGGTAGAAAAGAATGACCACATTCTTGAACAAAGTTAAAAATATCGTCCCAAGTACGAGGTTTAATTTCGCCTACTTCCTTACTGTACTTTGCAGCTTCTCCCTCAGAATTTGGACCTCTATATAAACCAAAAGTTCTACCATCTTGGTAGTCAAAGAATAAACCGCCAATACCTCTATTTTCTTGACGATGTTTTAAATAGAAATACTCGTCACACCATTTTTTAAAAACTGGGTAGTACTCTGGGTCATGGCGATCGCAAGCACCCTTGTAAGTATTGTGAAAATGCACCGCATCTTCAGCAAAAGGATAATAAGGAGTTAGATCCGCACCACCGCCAAACCACCAAACAGGACCCGCCTCAAAGTAGCGATAATTGAGATGCACTGTCGGAATGAATGGACTGCGAGGATGCAGAACCATGGAGGTGCCTGTTGCATAGAAGCCATGACCATCAGCTTCAGGACGCTGCTTAAGAATAGAAGGTGGTAAATTTTTCCCCCAAACCTCCGAGAAATTCACACCACCCTGCTCAAAAATAGCGCCGTCAGTCAAAACGCGGGAACGACCACCGCCACCTTCTGGTCTTTTCCAACTATCCTCTTTAAATTTTTCTTTCCCATCTAATTCCTCTAAACCACCACAAATTTTGTCTTGTAGTTGTTGCATAAATTGGCTGATTCTTTCACGCGAATCCTGGGGTGGGGTAGATAGCTTCTTTGCATCAGCTGCATTATCAAATGAGGTCATGGTATATTCTGAAAATTTAGAAAAAACTCGTAATAATCTCTATGTATGAGGTTATCTCAAATTGGACACGCTCAATTTACTACTCAACCAGAGTGTCGATAATTCTCCTAGAGTCAGTAAACTTTCTTAATAAAAGAGGACTGGGTAACCCAGTCCTCTTTTTAATTGAAGGAAATCAAAAAATATTCGAGCTAGATTTAGAAAAAATTAGGCAGCTAGAGCACAAGTTAAAGGACAAGAAGCATAAACAGGAATATTTGATTTTTGGGAATCAGAATTTCCATGAAGCCAGGTTAACCAACTAACTTCTTCTGGATGAATACCTTGGCTTGTTAAGACAGTTGCACCAACAAAAACAATCAGACAGTTAAGCGCAAGGATACTTCCTGAAACTAAAAGTACCGCACTAGCAGGCAAAACAGCTTGAAGAATTATGGTTGCAAGAATACCAAAAGTAACCATCAAAACGCCAAGTGGAAAACCTACTACTAAAAGACAAACAGTGAGGGTAAAACTCCACAACAAAAAGCTTTTAACCCTATCCAAATAAATATTATTAGTTAAACTTTGAGAAGATAGTGACTGCATAATTTCTACAACTTTATTACTAGCTACAACGAAGGAAAGGAAAAATACTTATTTTATTGAAAAAATCTTTAGTATTTCTATAAGTGTTTATAAGTATAAAAAAAAATTGTAGCTAAAAAATATTTTTTAAATATTTTTTTACAAAACTATCTTGAAAAAAGTATTTTTCAGCTTAATTTCCTTGATCCCTAAAGTGTTTTCCCTAAAAACATTCATTTTTTATTAATAAACAGTTAATTAACCCTATTTCCTTATTATTTTTTAATGAAGTTTAGTTTACATTAATTGTCAGGGAACAGGCATTAATACTTATGTCATATTTCTACTACAAAATTCATGTTTTAAAGAATAACAAGCAAAAAGAGATGTAGTTTACAATAATTTCAAAAGAAATATTTTCAAGCATAATTAAGTAGTTCAAAATATTTCGAGACCTTGCAAGTTCGATTAATTGAGTCAACAATAATTAGCACTCTTACATAAAAACCTAATTTAAAGCTTTCAGTAATTAGTAACAACATCTCAATTAATTATTGAAAAAACTTTTATGTACTTAGAAAGTTATTCGCAAAACAAAGTTTATTAAATCGATAGATGATTAAACTAATGAGTTACGCTATTCATAATTTTTGATAGATAACAAGTAAAACTAGTTGTTTTTAGAAACTCTAGCACTTCAGCTTTGTTAGGAATAGAAGGTTTTTGGGAATTCTAGGGATGATACCCGCTAAATATTTTTAAATAATTATCAAAAATGACTAACGGAATTAGCTCCCAACTACCACCTCCTCCGTCTTCATTAAATAAAACAGCTAAAGCAACTCCTTCCAAAAATGCAGCTGGAAAACAAAAAATTAAACCCCCAAAACCATCACCTGGTCACCCGACGTTAGACTACATTGTTCGCAACGCTTTTGAATCTGGCTTTTCAGATATTCACTTAGGTGTTGGGGAAGTCCCTCGAATGCGCGATCGCGGCGAGATGATGCTGACAGATTATCCCAAAACTGACCGCAACACCTTTTTTAGCTGGCTATTCGAAATTCTTACTGATGAGGAGATCATTAGATTCAGAAAAGAATTAGAGTTTGATGGAGCAACTCAATACAAATTTGCCCGAGCCAGGATCAATATCTTTGATACCCTCAAAGGTCCTGCTTTGGTTATGAGATTGATTCCACTCAAAATCTTGACTATGGAGCAATTGAATTTACCCTTTGTCTTCCAAGATATTTCCGATACTCACAAGGGCTTAGTTTTAGTTACAGGACCAACGGGTTCGGGTAAATCGACAACGATGGCAGCGATGGTCGATTATATTAATACCGAACATGCCAAACATATTATTACGATTGAAGACCCGATTGAATTTGTCCACCAAAGTAAACGGTCTCTAATCAAGCAAAGAGAAGTTGGGATCAACACTCACCAATTTGATAAAGCACTTAAATCATCATTGAGGGAAGATCCAGATATCATTCTGATTGGGGAAATGCGCGATCGCGAAACCGTCAACACGGCTCTAAAAGCAGCTCAAACAGGTCACTTGGTTATGGGAACACTCCACACCAACAGTGCAATTAAAACTATCGAGCGGATTTTGACTCTCTACAACGCTGACGAACAGGATGCGATGAGGGTTGCGATCGCTGAGTCTTTAGTAGCTGTTATCTCCCAAGGACTTTGCCGAACAACCGATGGCAAAAGGGCAGCTTATCACGATATTTTGGTCAATACCGAAACAGTGAAAGACTATATCACCGGATCTAAATATGACGAAATGCACCAACTGATGATGGATGGTGAATATGATGGCATGGTAACAACAAACCAGTCACTGTTCATGCTTTATGAGGATGGCAGAATAACAGAAGAGACTGCGCTAGAATGCTCTCCTACTCCTAACGAAATAGCAATGATGTTAAGAGGAAGATTTTAACCGATACACAAAAATTGAGCTAATCAATATAGGGGGATCAATTCTAATCCCCCTTTTGATTTCATTTCGCGATCATTCCGTTTAAAATTAAAATCACTGGTATTAGATAAGCGAAGTTGAAAGAATCAAGATCCCCTTTACCTAATTTATACAAAGGGATTGTCTTATTTACCCCTGGTGGAGACATCATTTATACCATCGATCCGAATAAACAGGATCGTTGGCATCTTCATTTATGCTTAGGGCTACAAGAAATCTTGGGCTTACCAGAACCTCCTCATTTTTTGATTCCAGCTTATACAGCAACCATAGATAAATGGTTGGATCAAAATTCTGGTGAAGTTAGAGTATCAGCAGAGCTACATCCCCTAGTAAAAATATATCTTCCCTTATTGCAGGTTCTATTTAACCACAACAAGTGGAGTCTTGCACCACGGCAAGAAGAATACTGTGACCCCGAGATAATCGAAACTTATCGAACATCTTTCCCTCAATTGTGGCAGGCAAATGAACTATTCGTTCGCCTCAAAACCGAAACTCTCCACAATCGCTACCCACAACTACAAATAACCAATCCAGCTAGCTCATTCCCCAAAACTGAGCAGAAAAAGAACAAAACCACCCAACTGAGAAAAAGTGGTTATGTATTAAGGCTATATATCTCCAATAATTATCTTGCTACGCAAAAAACTCTGGATAACATTCACAAAATTCTAGAGCAAGAATTAATCCAACCCTACACCCTAAAAATTATTGATATTTCCAAAAATCCAGAACAAGCAGAAAGAGATCAGATTCAAGCCATTCCCTCCCTAGTAAGAGTTTGGCCAAAACCAGAAAAAAAAATTATTGGGGATTTAGACGACCTAAGCAAAGTACTAAAAATTATTTCTAGCTAACCAAAGTAAATTAATAATTTGGGGGGGGGTTAAGCGCTAGTCCCAATAGTCCCAGCCAAAGGAGAGCTAGCGGCAGCATACTGTTTGACGGGAATACGACCAGATAAATAGGCCAATCGACCTGCAACAGTAGCCAGATTCATTGCCTGCGCCATTACAGATGACTTTTGAGCTAAAGCGATCGCGCTATTAACTAACAAAGCATCTGCTCCCATTTCCATAGCTAAAGCAGCCTCGCTAGGAGTTCCAATTCCTGCATCCACAACAACAGGAATATTTGACTGTTCAATAATGATGGCAATATTGGCTGTATTTTTGATACCTTGACCCGAGCCAATAGGAGAGCCAAGAGGCATAACAGTTGCACAGCCAGCTTCTTCTAGACGTTTTGCCAACAAGGGATCGGCATTTATATAGGGTAAAACCGCAAAACCCTCTTTTACTAACTGCTCGGCTGCTTCTAGAGTCCCGATCGGGTCAGGTAACAAATACTTAGCATCGGGAATAACTTCTAACTTGACAAAATTATTATCTTCTTGACCCAATAGCTTAGCCATCTCTCGTCCCAAACGAGCAACTCTCACTGCTTCCTCAGCAGTTTTACAACCAGCCGTATTCGGCAACATCCAAATACGCTCCCAATCAATAGCCTCCGCTAAACCCTCATGACCTTTTGCTTTGGACTGAACGCGTCTGACGGCAACAGTCACGATCTCGCAACCACTAGCAGAAATACTCTGCTGCATAGATTTAAGACTGGCATATTTACCAGTACCAGTCATTAAACGAGAGTTAAAACTTTTTCCGGCAATCACAAGAGGTTGATCTTCACGATCTAGATTCGCAACTGAGGAATTTGCTGGAATTGGAGAAGATTCAGAAATTTTCAAGATTGATTGGGTTTGATTATTTTTAGGAATAGAATTTGACTGCTGGTCGACAACACCAACACCATTATTTAGATCTTTATGGTTGGCATCTCTGCCATTTCGATTGAAAAAGCCATTTAGCAAAATCATATTATGATTCTTATGGGTATTATTTTGGTTCGAAATACTTGTTGATTTTTGATCAAAATTAGTTTGGTTAACAGAGGAAAAACTTTCTGGTAAAAACCGTTGCCAACTAAAATGAGCCAACAGCTCATCTGATTTACCATCCAAGAGTAAATTCCCAATTAAATTAGCAGTTATTGGAGCTAATAAAATACCGTTGCGATGATGTCCTGTGGCTACATACAAGTTTTGATATGCACTCTGACCTAAAATTGGCAACTCATCAGAGGTTCCCGGGCGAAAACCCCACCAGAAATCTTGAATTGACCATTGGGCAATAGCAGGCACTAACTGGATTGCTTTTTGCAATAAACTCTGAATTCCTGACGGATTATTATGGGGAGCCCAGCCCACTTCCTCGACCGTCGCACCAACAATTAAGCGCCCATCTTGCCGAGGAACAAGATAGATATTCTCTCCAAACAAAACTTTTTGTAAAGGATAAGGCTGACCACTTTCGTGGGGCATTTGTAAACAAAGCATTTGCCCTTTTACGGGTCGTACGGGAATCGGCAATAATTGGCTTGACCAAGAGCCTGTGGCTAAAACATATTGATTAGCTTGAAACTCTCCTTGAGAAGTAAAAATACTAGTTATTTTATCGGCACGGTTTTGCATTGCCTGAACTGCAATTCCTTCTTTTAAGTCAATGCCTAAAACTTCTACAACTCGAAGCAAACACTTCATCAAGGAGCGATTATCTACCTGTCCATCTTCTGGATACCACCAGCCCCCAACCACTTGCTCACTTAAGCCTGATTGATAATAATGGATACTGCGATTATCTAACCAAACAGCATTTGTACCCTTTGGGCTTGCCTGAACCAAATCTGACCGATCCAAATTAGCTGAGTTAAGTAGCGGCGCAAGAATACCACAAGGGAGATAATCAGCTTTTAGGTGGGAAATACTTTCTAGCTGCTGAACCCATTCTGGGTAGAGCCAACGCGACCGAAGGCACAAGTCAAGCATAGCCGAATTTTCGATTTGCTCAGCCATAGGTGCAAGCATCCCTGCCGCAGCATAAGATGCAGCTTGCTTGCGGTCTTTGCTAATTACGGTGACATCAGCTCCACGGAGCTTTAAATTTATGGCGATCGCCAAACCGATAACACCACCGCCAATTACAATTACCTCTTTGGTTGTTTTCATTCCTTATGCCTTGTTACTTCTAGTCCCAACCAATATCTAAAACCAATAATTTAAAATCTACTGAAGCTAGTACTAAAAAAACCTGATTACTCATGGTCTCGAATAGTTCCAAGTATCTGACCGAAATTCTACCTAAAAATGAGTAGCTCTAGAACGCTATAATTCAACTCTTTTAGAGAAATTATTAATACTTTACAACCGTTACAAGCTTCACACAGACGAGATTTAGCTCATTGAATTATGAAAAAAGTTAGTTCTTCCCCTGTCCTCACCTCAACAATCTAAAAGTAGAACCAGGAAAAAACTCGATCTACCCCGTCCAAAAATACGAGAACAAAGATCAAGTTAAAGATATTTCTGAACCACGCTCCAGCCAGTCCAAGATACAAAGATCAAACCAATCATCAGCAAAGCATTAACAAAGAGATGTAGCCTTCTCGCCCAAACTTTTCCTTGAAAAATATTGGTAGCACTCCAACCAGAGACAATAACCAGAAGAACAACTAGTAATCCAGCCCATAAATGAGAGGAATGACCCAAGTCTCCATAATGACCGACTGTGCCAACCAACCCGATCGCCAACAGAAGCAAAACCAAGAAAATCAGAGTTACGCCTGTCACCAAATGAAATAGTTTCACCCAACCCCAAGACCGAGAAAGATTAAGTCGACTACTTAAAATTTTTCCGCCCGACAGAAGTAACAAAGAATAACTAACTAGAGTAAATCCCATTGCCCAAGCAGCAATTTTCCATAACCAGATAAACGAAGGTAAATCCAAACTATTATTGCGACCCAAATTTATTACTCGAACATTTTAATCATAGTAAATCAATAAAAAATGGAGATCACTCTTAAGAGAAATCTCCATTTTCCGAATATCAAAAGAACAACGACTCTTAATAATCGCTACAACCTCCAAACAAAATTGAGCAAATTAAATCAATTACCCCAATTTTAAAGAGTACGAACCTTTTGCTTCAATGATTGATTAATTTTAGGGGCGCTGACATTTTTAAGATCAGTGGATTTTGAATTACTTTGTGAGCTGGGATCACCTGAGTCGCCAACAATTAGTCGATCGCAGGGTATACTATCAGACAAAATGGCACTAGCCATCATCCCTGTGTGAATTTCCAAGATCCCAAAAGCTAGAGACTCAAATACGAGTCGCTGACCCGGAAAAACAACTCTTTCAAAGTACCAGTTAGGTACGTTAGTAATACGAGCAACCTGAATTTGATTAGTGAGATTTATATAGGAACATAAAATGCGATCGCTTTCTTCGTTAGGAATGGGATCAAGGGTTTGAGACATAATTAATGTGGCGGTTAAAAAATTTTTTTTTCTATAGTGATCACACTAACATTTTGCGATCCCAGTCTGCGGTAAAACAGACTACCAATTACCTCCGTGTTTACATTGGTTTAACACGACTGAGACATTCAAAATGAATTTAAATTCATTTAAGATTCGCAGCAAGTCTTCAGGTAATTCACTGGTTAGTGGACAATATTGTTAACTTCTGATC
The DNA here is from genome assembly GCA_937996665.1 of uncultured Xenococcaceae cyanobacterium. Lineage (GTDB taxonomy): Bacteria > Cyanobacteriota > Cyanobacteriia > Cyanobacteriales > Xenococcaceae > Hyella. The sequence continues at coordinate 35,300 of CALKUU010000026.1, forward strand.
AAGAAAAAGGTCATCACAGTTGATAGTTATGAACAATCTCGCTAAAGTTAACTTATGTAAATAAAATTCATATTCATCTCATAATAAGATGGATAAGCTTAACAGCAACTTTATAGCTAGTTCTATTCTTATAATAGCTAGTTCTATTCTTATAATCGACAGGCCGAATCACCTAAATCAAGCCTTAAATAAAAAAATGTATCAAAAAGTTTTATATATCCGCCTTCCCTGCAATCCCATCTTTCCCATTGGCGTAATTTACCTTGCGGATCATATTCACAAACTTTTTCCAGAAATAGAGCAAGAAATATTTGATTTAGGAACAGTCGCTCCTCTTGATTTTAAGAAGGCTCTAGATGAGTGCATTGATAGGTTTCAACCCACATTACTAGTTTTTTCATGGCGAGATATCCAAATTTATGCGCCAGTAGGGGGCAGAGGAGGCAATCCCCTGCAAAATGCCTTCGAATTTTATTATGCAAATAATCCCTTAATAAGACTTAGAGGAGCTTTAGGGGGATTTAAAGTTGCAACTGCCTATTATGGGGAATTATGGCGGAATGAGGGTTTAATTAAACGTGGTCTTAAGCGAGCAAGAAAATATCAACCATCTGCCAGAGCTGTCGTTGGAGGTGGAGCGGTAAGCGTTTTTTATGAACAATTGCAGAAGCAATTACCACCAGGAACAATTGTCTCGGTAGGGGAAGGAGAAGTTCTTTTAGAGAAACTACTGCAAAATAAAGACTTTAGTAGCGAACGTTGTTATGTAGCGGGAGAGACCAAGCCACGAACAAAAATGATTCATGAGTGGCCAACGCCAGTTGAGAAATCTGCTTGCAATTATGACTATATTGCTTCGATCTGGTCAGCATTTGATTATTATTTTCAAGAAAACGATTTCTATATCGGTGTTCAAACCAAAAGAGGCTGTCCCCACAATTGCTGCTATTGCGTCTACACCGTCGTTGAAGGTAAGCAGGTTCGAATCAATCCCGCCGATGAAGTGGTTAAGGAAATGCAGCAGCTTTACGATCGGGGTATCCGTAATTTTTGGTTTACAGATGCTCAGTTTATTCCTGCCAAAAAATACATTCCCGATGCGATCGAGCTCTTACAAAAAATCCTTGATTCTGGGATGAAAGATATTCATTGGGCATCTTATATCAGGGCAGATAACCTGACTCCCGAGCTTTGTGACTTGATGGCAAAAACAGGTATGAACTATTTTGAGATTGGGATTACTAGTGGCTCACAAGAACTGGTTCGGAAAATGAGGATGGGCTATAACCTTCGCAATGTCCTCCAAAACTGTCGAGATCTAAAGTCGGCTGGATTCAACGATGTCGTTTCAGTCAATTATTCTTTTAATGTCATAGATGAAAGCTTTGAGACGATCCGACAAACGATCGCCTACCATCGGGAACTAGAAAATATCTTTGGCAAAGACAAAGTAGAACCAGCTATCTTCTTTATCGGCTTACAACCACATACTCACTTAGAGGACTATGCGATCGCCAAAAAAGTTTTAAAACCAGGGTATAATCCCATGAGCTTAATGCCTTGGACAGCAAAGAAACTGCTTTGGAACCCAGAACCACTAGGTTCGTTCTTTGGGAAGGTATGCTTACAAGCTTGGCGACAAAATCCTTTAGATTTTGGTCGAGAGGTAATGGACATTCTTGAAGAAAAACTTGGGTGTGCCCCTTTAGAAAAATCCTTAACAGCTCCAATTCAATCAAAGTCTTTGTCTGTATCTAAAAGTTAGAGATTAAAAAAAGTGGAACTCACTTTTACAATCTGCTCCCTTAAAATAAAAACAGCCGAGCTAACTACTTAAAATCTGACAAAGAAGTAGCTAATATAATTTATTGATCAACAATTTAGGATTCCGACTCTTAGGAGATTTTCAACAACAAATTATATTAATAGTGACTCAAGAGTTAACGTTCAAGAGTATTCTAGATAATTAATAATTTTAAAATTTATGACATCGAATTTTTGCCAGCCTTCTCGATTATTTTTATCGCTTAAAAAATAACTTTTAACTACTTACCAGACATGCTTAAAGGCTCAATTCTCCAAAAACTTGCATTAGCTCACCAGAATCACAGTAAACCTTTGAATTTGGGAGTCTACTATAAGAATACGCTGGTAGCACTTTGTCATGCCCTAGAAGACTTTGTCTTAGAGTCGGACTCAAACCCTTTAATAATTACGGCTTTTCAACGCGGAAAGTGGTATTTAGAAGAAGCAGATCGCTATAGTGACCTAGCAGATAAAGCGCAAAAGATCGCGATTATGGCAGCTTCTGATGCCGGATTTGCAGAGCATCCCACTAGCAATAAAAGCAATGTAGCTCTAATTGATCTCCAAGAGTCAGATCCTGTAGCCCAAGAATGGCATTTGGTGATCGTCTCCTCTAGCTATACGGCAATGGTGTTATGTCAAGAATTATCTGAAGAAGATTACGGAATTGAAGGTCGCCCACAAGCAGATCTGGAACGAAAGTTTTATGGATTTTGGACTTTTGAACCTGATTTAGTTCAGGAAACAGTGAATTTAGCAATAAATCATATCCGCACTTACGATTTGGAGTTAGCAACTGAGTTAGGCGATCTTAGCTCACAGATGAAGACCAACTATCAGCAACAATCATCAGCAAAGTTAGCTGCGGTAGTTTCAAAAGTCGTTGGTTATTTAGAGAGTTGCAAAGTTCAATTACATAACCCCCAAAAAGAAACCGATTTCAATTTCTTTGAAGATCTAGATAACAATCTCGCTTCTAATGAAATGCAAGCCTTCTTAAGAATGGCTCAAATCATCGATCTTACCGATACTTTAAATCCAATGGCAGCATCGGAAGTTGCGACTTTAGGAGAAGCGATGGGGCAATTACTAGATTTACCAGCTTGGCAAATTAAAAGACTTCGTTTGGCAGGTCTATTACATCGACTAAGCTTGTCTTCACAGTCTGACTCAGAATTTAACCAAACTTCAATTCAGAAAGAAGCTTTGCAAAATAAAGATCAACTTCCTCAGTCATCAGTATTGAGAATAATGCCACAACTAAGGGCAATCTCTAAAATTCTCGATCATCAAACTGAAGTGTGGGATGGCTCAGGCAATAAATCGGGACTAGCCTACGATAGTATTCCTCTAGAATCAAGAATCTTGAGATTAATTGCTGATTTTCAACAGCAAGTCACTACCCTCAGAAATAAAGAGCAGAAAAACAAACAACAAACAGAGATAAATACTATTCCTGAAGCATTTTCTAGTTGCCAAGCAAAAGCAGGAACTATCTACGATCCCAAACTAGTTGAAGCTCTAAATTTAATCGTAATTGGCATGCAACAGGGCATGACACTCCAAGCCTACCAACCAAAAATAGCCGGAGGAATATGGTTACTAGAATAAGAAACCGAAGATCCTGTACTGACTTAAACCTACTATTAATAATTCACTAACTGTTTCAGTAACATCAACAATGAATATGCAAGAAGGCGAAATTAAGAATTTATTGTCTCTGATCAAAACTGGAGCAGAAAAGAACTTTGCGGGTGTAGATCTTGAAGACGAAGATTTAGCGAATTGCGAACTCGAAAAAATTAATTTCGCAGGAGCAAATTTAATCGGGGTTGATTTTTCTCATTCAAATTTGAAAGGAGCAAAATTAGACGGTGCCAACTTATTAGGTGCAAATCTTGGTTCTTGCGATCTTCGAGCTAATTTGTTGGGTGCAAATCTAATGCAGGCTGATTTAAACAAAGCCGATCTCAGAGGAGCTAACTTACGAGGGGCAAATTTGATGGGAGTAAAATTTATCCATGCTTCTTTAGCGGGAACTTTTTTAAGTGGAGCTAATCTTACAGGGGTAAATCTATTGGGTGTAGATCTTAGAGGCGCCGACTTAAGAGGTGCCAACCTCAATAGCGCCAATCTTAAGGGAGCTAATCTAGTTCAAGCAGATTTACAAGGTGCCAGCTTGAGCGAAGCAAATTTAGAAGAAGCTGATTTGAGAGGAGTTAATTTTGCTGGAGCTAATCTCTCGGGGGCAAACCTCTTGTGCGCCGAAACAGATGGCGCTAACTTCAGTGGGGTTAATTTGTCCCAAACTTGCATGATCGGAACCTCAGTTGCCAACTCAAACTAGAACATGATCAAGCCACTAAACTCTACTAAGCCAGAAAAGAAGTAATACTTCGCTCCATTCAACGATCGCTCCATAAGTATCTCCTGTCTGACCCTGCAATTTTCGGAAAAAATAATATCCAGGCAACAAAGGAAGAATTGCACAGCCAGCAATAAAAATTAATATTGAATACCAAGCTAAATCTGACCAGATTAAGACCGCCAAACTGGGAACAAGAATTAGGACTGAACTTACGCATAAATCTGGCAAAACTTGCATATGCTCTTTGTGAAATGCCCCTTTTCCCATCTCCTTTGCATAGGGATAAATAGCGATCGCAACTGTTTGCCCCCATCTTGCCCAGCCAGCAACAAGCAGAAGCAACCACCAAATATTATTGCTATTTTCGCTAAGCGCGACTATTTTGAGGACGACGATTATAATTGCGGTCATCGCCCCAAAAGCACCAGTTGAGCTATCACTCATAGCCTCAAATCGCTTTTCTGGAAGGGTTACAGCCAAACCATCGGCAGTATCCATAGCGCCATCAAGATGTAATCCACCGGTGATCAAGATCCAACTAGCAACCACTATCGCACTACAGGTAAGACTATTGAATTGGGCAAAACGAAATAATAAATCAATAAAACTGAGAACAGCACCAATTATTAGACCAATTAAACTTGCCCAGCGAGCAATTCTTTGCCAAGAATTAGTCCAAGTAATCGGCAAAGGAATTGCCGTATAAAAAATTACTGAGCTAAGCAAAGATTTACTTACTTGTTTGATCTTCTGATTAAAAATTACTACCAACTTCAAGCTCAATAAAATTACCTAAATCAGCTTAAAACAAAATTTTCTCGATTGAATAAAATTATTGGGCTAATATTGTTTCATAAGCTACTCTAATCTTCTTGAGCGTTTTTTGCTTAAATAAAACAGTCTGAGCGAACAGCTTGAATTACCATGAACTACAATCGCCGCGAGCATACAATACCTGCGCCCTGTATTGTTGATGCAGGAACCATCGTTAATAAGGATGACATCAAGAGGTTATTGAGTGACTTAGGTCATGTCAAGTACGTTCACACCCTTGACAATAAAATTTGTGGACAAGGAGAAGGCTGGATACTAGAGATTTTTAACGACCCACAGCAAGCAACTTTAATCGCCAATAGTAATCTGTACCTCAATATCCAAAGCTTTGATTTTTTAAAGCTTTATCGAACTGATGATAACGAAACATACTTTGATTTAGTCCAAGATAAACGTCAATTACGACTAATTCCAATTTCAGTCGACTCTACAGACCAAGAATTAGAGAAAAGTATTGATGAAAATATCATTGAACAGATTATGAAAGAAGTTATTGCGGCAAGATTTGATGCCAAACTTGATGATGAAAATAGTTAAAATTACTGGCTAAGGTTGCTGTTTTTAAAGTACGCTCAAGGACGCGCATTAATTCCAATCTAGATTATTTTAAGTAGTGGTATTTTCTTTCACAACCAAGGTTAAGTGTTCCCATACTCATGCAAGGGCAGGGGTTTTCCAAACCCCCCATGGAATCGTTGAGACGCCACGTTTTATGCCGGTAGGGACTTTGGGGACAGTTAAGGGAATTACACCGAGGCAATTAGAAGATGCCTCGGCACAGATGATTTTAGCAAATACTTATCATTTACATCTCCAGCCTGGAGAAAGCATTGTCGAAGAAGCTGGAGGCTTACATAAGTTCATGGCTTGGGATAAACCAATCCTAACTGACTCTGGGGGGTTCCAAGTTTTTAGCCTAAGTGAGTTACGGAAAATTAGTGAAGAAGGCGTAACTTTTCGCTCTCCTCGCGATGGTCGGATTATTAATATGACTCCCGAAAGCTCTATCCAAATTCAGAATGCTTTGGGTGCGGATGTAATTATGGCTTTTGATGAATGTCCACCCGCTGATGCTAGTCAAGCAGAAGTAGCAGCAGCAACTGATCGCACTTATCGTTGGCTCAAAAGATGTGTCGAAGCTCACCAAAATCCTAGCTCACAAGCCCTATTCGGCATCGTTCAGGGTGGAATTCATTTAGATTTGCGATCGCAGGCGGTAGCCGACTTAGTTTCACTAGATCTTCCTGGGTATGCAATTGGCGGAGTTAGTGTTGGCGAAGAACCAGCCTTAATCAACGCAACAGTAAAGCATACGGCACCTTTATTACCTGAGGATAAGCCTCGATATCTAATGGGGGTCGGAACCTACAGAGAAATGGTTCAGGCGATCGCCGCAGGCATAGATTTATTCGATTGCGTCATCCCCACTCGTTATGGTCGTCATGGAACAGCATTAGTGAACGGAGATCGGCTCAATCTTAAAAATGCTCAGTTCAAAAGAGACTATAGTCCATTGGATCAATCCTGCCCCTGTTATGTCTGCAAAAATTTCTCTCGCGCCTATTTAAACCACCTGATTAAGTCAAAAGAAATGTTGGGCTACATACTCCTTTCACTTCATAACATTGCCGAGTTAATCCGCTTCACACAAAAAATTCGCAAGGCTATCTATGAAAACGAATTTCCTAGCAAATTTGCTTACTGGTTAGAAGATAACCACTATTAGTAACAAACAAAAAGGACAAATAGCGATCGCTATTTGTCCTTTTCTTTTTAAAAATTAAAATCTTCCGAAATCACACGAGAAGCTGTTAAATAAAAATCAAATTAATTAAGCAGCATTTTTAGAACTTTTTTGATTAATAGGACCGACTATATTGATAACTTGTTGAAAATGTTGTCCACCACGAAGAATACAAAATAGTGAAATTACAGCAGTTTGCCAACTTAACAGCAAAGACAAATCAGCAGTCGCAACACTTAAAAATCCGACAACAACAACAAATAACACCCAACGCAAAAACTTTTCTTGCAACTTTGGCCAATCTTTTTTGCTTCCACCCGCATAGCGATAGACAATATAGCTGATAGTTCTAGATAAGGTGTGAGCTAGCAAAATACTGATTCCAACTAAATTAGTACCAGTCACTACCAAGAAACCACAGTACCTACAGAGTTGCAAGACCATATAAAGCCAAATACGAGTTTGTTTATTGACAAAGTTATATACCCAGAAAGAAAGCCTAGAACTTGCGAGAAAACCAGCCCAGGCACATAAAGGAATCAAAGATTGGACAAAAACTTCAGAGAAGTTATCACCAAAGGTAATTGGAGCTAAGGAAGAATCAAATTTGCACCATGCCAAGGCAAAAGTTCCTACACAACCAAGGGCTAAAGCCCAAATCCAAGGCTGCCACCAATTCATCGTAACTTGAGAATTGTAGTAGGACTTAGACAAAGTTGGCTTCTGTTCATAAAGTTCTGCAACTACATCATTTTCGTAGTAGCCGTATTCATAAATACACCAGAACGAGACAGTCAATAGTAAAATTCCAAGACCATGAATTAGCGGTTGAGAACTAATCCAAGTTAAAGAAAGCAGTAATATAGGCAAGTCGTCTAGCAGAATAGCCTTAGTTATATAATTTTCCCCAATTCTTTTAACCTTATGGATGTACATCATTGGGAAGTAAATGTCACTCATCGGATAATTATACTGGGATTTATCCCAAACCATTAAAATAGGTTTAGCTACTTGTTTGAGAAGAGGGAGATCATCCAAAGAATCTGTAACCAAAATTGAAGCAGCAATATCTTCAGAACTCAATTGCTCTTTTACCATTCCCAATTTCCCTTTATTGCGGTCCTTAAGACCATTCCAAAATCGACAACCAATTAATTGTTGGTAATTAACAGGCATGTGTTCGAGAATTGGATTAATTATGAATTCAAATCCTAAGGTCGCAACTACTACTTTGGCACAATCATTCTTGTTTAACTCCTCAGTCAATTCCAAATTAGTATGTGTCAAGCCAATATCTCTAGCAATCCTAGGCCAAAAAAGGAGATTCCACGGCATTAAAATTGTTGAAATTACAACCAAAAACCAATCTCTAGCTGCCCCTTCATCAGAGGACTTTGCCAAAATCTTCCAAGGCTTCAAAAAGGATATAGTTTTGAGAAGTAAAGAGCCAATTAAACGAGGTTGTAAACTATTTAAATATTCGGCAGTAGAATTGCGAAGCAGCAAAGTTTCATCAAAATCGACAATTACGTGGTTATTTTCCGATGCTTCACGGATTGAATCAACAATTTCATGTTGAGAAAACGAAGCCGTCTGTAAATCTTTTGTCTTAACCATTGATCACTGTTTAATCCAGAATAATAATTTATTAAAATTGTTCTAATGACAACATTCGAACTAGATGCAAGGAACGATGTTTGTTACTTTAAAACTTTGTTAAATTTTGTTTTGGCTAAAAATAAAAAAATAATTTAATGAATTACTGATTTCAATTAGATTGAAATTATGAGATAAATCCGTAAAAAAAATAATAAACTACTATACATAAGTTTATATCCTTTATGTATAGCCTTTGTCTTCGCTGTATTCACGGATATATGATATCTGTGCCAAAAAGCTTAAGTCAACTGAGATTGATAAAGATTTGATAAAGCAAGATACTGCTATTATCAAGAGTTCAAAAAGAAATAAATTGTGTATATAGTTATCAATATTTTATTGGAAGTAGCTATTTTTTTTGAATTTAAACAAACAATAATTAATTACAAACTTTCTCTTAAAAGTCTCATTTGCCAAATCAGATGACAACAAAAATCATTAAACCAAACAGCGATTCAAACTAGACAAGACTAAATCGCCAACTTTATTTACAATTTAACGAAAATTTTATTCCCTCAGCGTAGGAGCAGATTAAACACCGTGGAGATTCCTTACTCAGCAACAACTATAGAAAGCAAATGGCAAAAAATATGGACAGAGCTAGGATTAGATTGCACTTCAGAATCTTCATCTAAACCCAAGTTCTATGCTCTTTCGATGTTTCCCTATCCTTCGGGAAATTTGCATATGGGTCATGTCCGTAATTATGTCATCACAGATGTAATTGCCCGACTCAAAAAAATGCAAGGCTTCCGCGTTTTACATCCAATGGGATGGGATGCCTTTGGACTACCGGCAGAAAACGCAGCGATCGCCAGAAATATTCCTCCGGCTGAGTGGACGTACCAAAACATTTCGCAAATGCGAGATCAACTCAAAGAGTTAGGACTCTCTATTGACTGGGAACGAGAAGTCGCAACTTGCTCGCCCGATTATTACAAATGGACACAGTGGCTATTTTTGCAATTTTTCCAAGCAGGTCTTGCCTACCAAAAAGAAGCTGCTGTTAATTGGGATCCTATCGACCAAACAGTACTTGCCAACGAACAGGTTGATAGTGAGGGCTTTTCTTGGCGGAGTGGGGCGAAAGTAGAAAGAAGATTATTAACTCAATGGTTTTTAAAGATTACTGACTATGCAGAGCAACTATTGCAAGATCTAGACCAATTAACTGGTTGGCCAGAACGAGTTAAAACCATGCAAGCCAACTGGATTGGTAAATCTGTTGGCGCCTATTTAGAATTTCCAGTTGTAGATATAGATGGTGTTGGCTTAGATAAAAAGATCGCAGTATTCACCACTCGCCCCGATACTGTTTATGGAGTTTCCTACGTTGTACTTGCACCAGAACACCCCTTAACACAAGAAGTTACAACTTCTGAACAACAAGAGACCGTCAGTAAATTTATTGAAGAAGTCGCAAGTCAAAGCGAAATGGATCGCACAGCCGAAGATAAGCCCAAAAGAGGCGTCTTAACTGGGGGTAAAGCAATCAATCCTTTTACGGGAGAAGAGATCCCGATCCTGATTGCTGACTATGTACTTTACGAGTATGGAACTGGTGCAGTGATGGGAGTGCCGGCTCACGATGTTAGAGATTTTAAATTTGCCAAAGAAAACAAATTAGCAATCAAGACGGTTATTATCCCTGATGGTGGTGATAGCGTAGAAGCTGTTCGCGAACAGCCTCTAACAGAAGCTTACACGGATCCTGGAATTATGGTTAATTCAGGGGAATTTGATGGCATTTCTTCCACAGAGGGCAAAAACAAAATTATTGAGTATGCCGAGAAAAATAACTATGGCAAAGCCCGAGTCCAGTATCGTCTTCGCGACTGGTTAATTTCTCGTCAGCGTTATTGGGGTTGTCCAATCCCAATTATTCATTGTCCTGATTGTGGTCACGTTCCTGTTCCTGATGCTGATTTGCCGATCGAACTTCCCGCTGATGTCGAATTTACAGGCAAGGGGACTTCGCCATTAGCTCAATTAAAGGATTGGGTTGAGGTTGCTTGCCCGACTTGTGGCAAACCTGCCAAACGAGAAACTGACACAATGGATACTTTTATTGATTCATCTTGGTATTTCCTTCGTTACAGCGATGCCAACAATCCTCAAGAAGCTTTTACTAAAGAAAAAGTCAATGATTGGATGCCAGTAGATCAATATGTCGGCGGCATTGAACATGCTATTTTACATTTACTTTATTCGCGATTTTTCACCAAGGTCTTACGCGATCGCGGCCTACTTAATTTTGATGAGCCATTTAAAAAGTTGCTAACTCAGGGAATGGTACAAGGACTAACCTACCAAAACCCAACCACCAAAAAGTTTATCCCCTCAGCAGAAGTCGATCCAGACGATCCCAAAGATCCCAACACAGGGGAAGAGCTAGAAGTTTTCTATCTCAAAATGTCTAAATCAAAGTATAACGGCGTTGATCCTAAAGACGTCATCAGTAAGTATGGTGCAGACACAGCGCGGATGTTCATTCTCTTTAAAGCCCCTCCCGAAAAAGACTTGGAATGGGATGCGGCTGATGTTGAAGGTCAATTCCGTTTCCTTAATCGGGTTTGGAAACAAGTAAGTAGCTATAAGCCAACTACATCAAAGTCAGCAAATGAGTCTTTAACAAAGATAGAAAAAGATTTGCGTAGAGCGATCCACACGGCTATTAAGGAAATTTCCGAAGATTTAGAAGGAGATTACCAATTTAATACTGCGGTTTCAGAATTGATGAAGCTCAGCAATGCGATCAAAGATGCTAATTGTCAAGAATCCTCTATTTATCAGGAAGGAATCGAAACTTTGGTTTTGCTACTTGCTCCTTTTGCCCCTCATATTGCGGAAGAATTATGGCATGGATTGGGCAATAGCGAATCAGTTCATCTCCAAAACTTTCCTCAATTTGATCCTGAGGCGTTGGTCGTTGATGAAATTACCTTAGTTATTCAAATCATGGGTAAAACCCGTGGCAAAATTCAAGTCCCTGCTAGCTCGGATCGGGCAGCCTTAGAAAAACTAGCTACAGAATCGGAAGTGGCGCAAAAATACCTAGAGGGCAAGGAGATCCGAAAGGTGATTGTGGTTCCTAATAAATTAGTTAACTTTGTCGTGGCTAAATAGAAGGGCAAACACCAAGTTATTAACTTAAGAGCCAGATTTAGATCTGACTCTTTTTTATTGTTTAATCCCCACCACCATAATTCGCGCAAATTTTAGTTACGGTCTCCGCCCAACCAGCTAAACCGATCGCCTCAGAACGAGACCAATCTTGTGAGAAGGAATTAGGAACAGCTTGATTATTAACCACAACTGGCATATCGACCACATTCAACATCTCTAAATCACTAGAATTAAAGCCAAGACCAACGGTAGTGATTTTAGTAGCAGGTTGCGATCGCTCATACCTAACCTTCAACCAATCTATAGCAGTAGCAACACTGGCAGACGCCCCAACTAAGCAAGACAAGTTTTCTCCCATAAGCGAATTAAACCCAAATTCAGTCGCAGTAGCGATGATTTCTTGAGGATCGACACTTTTAGGGGTTACAAATATTTCGGAAAAATTCCTAGTTTTAATTTGCTTAATTTCAGACTTTGGCAGTCCTGTAATCTTCTCAATTTCAGCCACACCAAGATCACCGAAGCCCCTAAGATTATTAATCCTCACAACAGATTGAATCACCTTTAAAGCAGCTCTTGCTTCTACATAAGTACAACCAAGTTTTTTAACTTGCCAGTCTCTTTCCGCACTAGCATCCAAATTGGGATCTGAGTTGTTAAATTCCTTATCTGCTTGAGAGATTACGACACCGCTGCCATGCTCAACAATAGCTGGAGCAGTCAAACCAAGATCTAACCTTAAGTTTTGAATTTGAGCATTAGTTTTGGTGGTAACAGCGATCAGAGGAATTGCTAATTTCCGAAGATTATCAATAGCAGAGATTGCTTTCTCATAGCTCGGATCTTCAGACTTAGAGAACAGATCATCAACAGCAGTAAAGACTAGTATTTTCTCTGTCCCAGAAATCTTATCCATCATTTAATAAGCCATACTTTGCCAAAACAATTATCGCTTCTTAATTCCTCTACCTAAATTTCCTTAAGACAAATTTATTGATACTTAATCATTCTGTTCTGAATTTGATTGAGTCTGCATGAGAAGGCAAACCCTCTGCTTGAGCCAAAATTTGAATAGTGCTAGACATTTTTTTCAAAGCAGTATCAGAATACTGAATGAGGCTCGAATGCTTCATAAAAGTTTCTACGCTTAATGCGGAAGCATAGCGAGCAGCACCAGAAGTAGGCAAGGTATGATTGGGTCCAGCCAAATAGTCCCCTACAGCTTCGGGAGTAGAATGACCAAGAAAAATTGCCCCAGCATGGCGAATACTTTCGACGAGATCCCAAGGGCTTTCAACTTCTAACTCTAGATGCTCAGGAGCAAATAAGTTGGAAAGTTGCACAGCCTCCTCCAAAGAGTCAACGACAATAGCTAGGCTATAGTTAGCGATCGCCTTTCCAGCCAGCTCCTTACGAGGATGGGTTGCCAACTGCTTAGTTACTTCTGCTTGAACTTGATGGGCTAACTGCCGATCAGTAGTAATCAAAATTGCCGCAGCCATTGGATCATGTTCTGCCTGTGCCAGCAAATCTACAGCCACATGACGAGGATTTGCGCTCTGATCGGCGATGACAAGAACTTCAGAAGGTCCAGCTAAAGAATCAATTCCCACTGTCCCATAAACCATTTTTTTAGCCAAGGTTACATAGATATTGCCAGGCCCAGTAATCACATCCACTTTGGGGATAGTTTCTGTCCCATAAGCCAAAGCAGCGATCGCCTGGGCACCACCAACTCGATAAACTTCCTCAATTCCAGCTTCTTGAGCAGCAACTAAAACCGCAGGATTTACCCGTCCACCCTCGCCAGGAGGAGTAACCATAACAATTCGAGAAACCTGGGCAACTTTAGCAGGAACGGCATTCATAATAACGGTGCTAGGATAGGCAGCCCTACCACCAGGAATGTAAAGACCCGCCCTGTCGACTGGAGTATAACGCTTACCCAAAACGACCTCGTCTTCATCAAACTGAACCCAAGATTGGGGAATCCTTTGGAGATGAAAAGCTTTAACTTTTTGGCATGCCAACTGGATTGCATGAAGCAAATCAGGTGAAACCTGTTGATAAGCAGCGTCTAATTCAGAGCCACTAACCCTCAAGCTATCTATATCAATAATCTGGCGGTCAAACTTCGCAGTATAGTCAACCAAGGCTTGGTCGCCCTTACTTTTAACTGTAGTTACAATTTCTCTTACAGATCTTTCTTGAGGCTCTATCTCACTCGTAAAAGTCCGATCTCCGATACGCTTGAGTTCTTCTTTTGCCTCAAGTTGCCGATCAATTATACGCAGCATTGAGTACCTATTATCCGTTCTGAACTACTTTAAATTAATTATCTTTAGCTTAACAATAATCTTGATTTGACCGCGCCAATAAATTGAAGAAAGTCAAAAATTTCATAATCTGCTAATTTAAATCGAAAAAAAGTTTTCAATAAACTGCCAAAACTTTTGAAGCTTACTTCATTCTGAATCAAGAGTAGAATATTCTGAATCGAGAGTAAAATTATCATCTGAAGACAGGATATGTCTCTAAAAGTTTTGACATAGGGTACAATAGCCTGTTAGGATCACAATTCTGATCTATGATGATAGAAATCCCTGGATTAAACATAAAGCAAAGGTTTTTTACGTAAAATATTGTGGCTAATTCGAAATCGGCAATTAAAAGAATCGCTATAGCAGAGCGCAATCGCTTGAGAAACAAGGTTTATAAGTCTGCTTTAAGAACTCTTATGAAAAACTACTTCACTGCGTTGGAAAGTTACTCTTCAGAACCTACTCCTGAAAATATGGAAGTAGTCAACCAGTCTATGTCGTTAGCTTATAGCAAAATAGACAAAGCAATTAAGAGAAATGTTCTGCACAAAAATAACGGAGCTCGGAAAAAAGCTCGTCTAGCTAAAGCAATGGCAAAAGCTACTGCTTCCTAGTTGTTATCGAGTTCAGACAACAATCTGGTTTCGTGGATGCTAACCATTCCTGTAGCAGATTTTGAACCTACCTAACTGTACCTACAGGTTAAGGCAACCTAAAGAGTTTGGTTTAATTCTCGAATATCTTCTTATAATTACATCGCTTTTAATACGCGTTAATTGCAAACAAACCGGTTCCAAAAACCGATAAAAGCTAAGCATATGCAATTGATTGATACCCATGTTCACATCAATTTTGATGTATTCCAGGGAAATCTTGGTTCACTTGAACAACGTTGGCGAGAAGCGGGAGTAGCTCACTTAGTTCATTCTTGTGTAGAGCCTAATGAATTTCAGGAAATTCGGTCTATTGCAGACAGATTTCCTGAATTGTCGTTTGCAGTCGGATTACATCCTTTAGACGTAGATAAATGGACTGAGGGGATGGCTGATCAGATTGAGAACCTGGCAAGCTCAGATTCAAGAGTAGTTGCGATTGGAGAGACAGGATTAGACCTGTTTAAAGCGGATAATTATCAGCAACAGGAATTAGCGTTTATTTCTCAGTTAGAAATTGCCCAAAAATTAGATCTTCCTGTAATTATCCACTGTCGAGATGCAGCTCCTCAACTGAGAAAAATCATTTTGGATCTTAAGAGGCGATCGCCCAAACCAGTTAAAGGCGTTATGCACTGCTGGGGAGGTACCCCAGAAGAGACAGAGTGGTTCTTGGAGTTGGGCTTTTACATCAGCTTTAGTGGGATCGTAACCTTCAAAAAAGCTCAACAAATAAAAGATTCGGCTAAAATCGTGCCTGCTGACCGCTTGTTAATCGAGACAGACTGTCCTTTTCTCGCCCCTGTCCCTAAAAGAGGAAAAACAAATGAACCATCTTTTGTCAGGTATGTAGCTGAGCATCTGGCCGAACTAAGAAAGGTTCCTTTAGCAGAGCTAGCGAGTCAAACTACGGCAAACGCTTGCTGTCTATTTGGGATTGAACTACCTAAAGAAAATTCATGATTTCCAGCCAAGCACACAAATTTTTACATGTTGTTTTTTGAAAATTAAATTTTGAACACGATATAACGTCAAAACACAGGCAAACTTGATCGGAAAAATTCTAATCTCTTAATACCCAGTTGATTTAAATTTTTTAGCAAAAGTTGCAGAGCAGGATTCGAAAACATCTACTAGTTACCATTTCTTATGACTAATTTATCTCATAGTTCGCTTCCAGATTTAATTGAAATCCAACGCTCCAGCTTTCGTTGGTTTCTTGAGGAAGGATTAATTGAGGAACTTAATAGTTTTTCTCCTATTGCCGACTATACAGGCAAGTTTGAGCTACATTTCATTGGAGAAAACTATCAGCTAAAAGAGCCAAAATATAACGTTAATGAAGCCAAGCGTAGAGATAGTACCTACAACGTTCAGATGTATGTGCCAACACGCCTAATCAACAAGGAAACTGGCGTCATTAATGAAATGGAAGTTTTCATTGGTGACCTACCACTGATGACTGACCGTGGTACTTTCATTATCAATGGAGCAGAAAGGGTAATTGTCAATCAGATAGTTCGCTCACCAGGAGTCTACTACAAAGCTGAGACAGATAAGAATGGGCGAAGAACCTATTCAGCTTCTTTGATACCTAACCGTGGAGCTTGGCTAAAGTTCGAAACAGATAAGAATGGGCTAGTTTGGGTCAGAATCGATAAAACTCGTAAACTTTCTGCTCAAGTATTACTTAAAGCGATCGGCTTAAGCGATAACGAAATTGTAGATGGACTTCGTCACCCTGATTTCTTTGATAAAACAATTGAAAAAGAAGGAAATCCCTCTGAAGAAGACGCTTTATTAGAACTATATCGAAAATTAAGACCGGGTGAGCCGCCTACAGTTAATGGTGGTAAGCAACTTTTAGAATCAAGATTTTTTGATCCTAAACGCTATGATTTAGGGCGAGTTGGTCGCTACAAATTGAATAAAAAACTCAGATTAACTGTCGCTGATACAGTCAGGGTTTTAACACCTGGAGATATCTTGTCGGCGATCGATTACTTGGTCAACCTAGAATTTGACGTTGGCAATACTGATGATATCGACCACCTAGGAAATCGTCGTGTGCGCTCAGTTGGAGAACTATTGCAAAACCAAGTCAGAGTTGGTTTAAACCGTCTAGAAAGAATTATCCGAGAAAGGATGACGGTAAGTGAAACTGATAATCTCACTCCTGCTGCTCTTGTTAACCCTAAACCTTTAGTTGCAGCTATCAAAGAGTTTTTTGGCTCTTCCCAACTATCTCAGTTTATGGATCAAACAAATCCACTAGCCGAGTTGACTCACAAAAGACGTATTTCGGCTTTAGGGCCAGGTGGTTTGACGAGAGAACGAGCCGGCTTCGCTGTGCGAGACATTCATCCTTCTCACTACGGTCGAATTTGTCCTGTTGAAACTCCTGAGGGACCGAATGCCGGACTAATCGGCTCGCTTGCCACCTATGCAAGAGTTAATCCTTATGGATTTATCCAGACACCCTATTATCCTGTCAAAGAAGGTAAAGTTCTCAGAGATAGCGGATCTGTATACCTAACCGCAGATGAAGAGGACGATTTAAGGGTTGCACCAGGGGATGTATCAACTGACGAAAACGGCTATATTATTGCCGAAAATATCCCCATTCGTTATCGTCAAGAATTTGACACCTGTACTCCCGAAGAAGTCGACTATGTAGCAGTATCACCGATTCAGATTGTCTCTGTTGCAACAAGTATGATTCCCTTTTTGGAGCATGATGACGCCAACAGAGCCTTGATGGGTTCGAACATGCAACGTCAAGCAGTTCCTTTGCTTCGCCCCGAGCGACCTCTAGTAGGAACAGGGTTAGAAGCCCAAGCGGCAAGAGACTCAGGGATGGTTGTTGTTTCTAGAACTCATGGCATTGTTACCTTTGTCGATGCCAATGTTGTCCGAGTCAGAGTAGTCGAGGGAGACCATGCCAAACACTATCCTGCTCCAGGCAAAGAAATAGAATATCGATTACAAAAGTATAATCGCTCTAACCAGGATACTTGCCTCAACCAACGTCCCCTCGTTTACGTAGGAGAAGATGTTGTGCCCGGTCAGGTATTAGCCGATGGTTCTTCAACAGAAGGGGGAGAACTAGCTCTAGGGCAAAACGTGTTGGTAGCTTATATGCCTTGGGAAGGCTACAACTACGAGGATGCAATCCTCTTGAGTGAAAGACTTGTTTATGACGATGTTTACACTAGTATTCACGTTGAAAAATTTGAAATTGAAGCTCGCCAAACCAAACTTGGGCCAGAAGAAATTACCCGAGAAATTCCTAATGTTAGTGAAGACACCTTACGGAATTTAGACGAGAGGGGAATTATTCACGTTGGGGCTTGGGTAGAATCTGGGGATATTTTAGTAGGAAAGGTTACTCCCAAAGGAGAGTCCGATCAGCCCCCAGAAGAAAAACTATTGAGAGCTATTTTTGGAGAGAAAGCTCGTGATGTTCGCGATAACTCCCTAAGAGTACCCAATGGAGAGAAAGGTAGAGTCGTTGATGTCAGGGTATTCACCAGAGAGCAGGGTGATGAACTTCCTCCTGGAGCCAACATGGTTGTTCGTATTTATGTTGCTCAAAAACGTAAAATCCAAGTAGGCGACAAAATGGCTGGTCGCCATGGCAATAAAGGAATTATCTCCCGTATTTTACCGATAGAAGATATGCCTTATCTTCCTGATGGTACTCCCCTCGACATTGTCTTGAATCCTCTTGGTGTTCCTTCGCGGATGAATGTAGGACAAATTTTTGAGTGTCTCTTGGGTTGGGCAGGCGACAACTTGGGCATGAGATTCAAGATCACTCCTTTTGATGAGATGTATGGGAAAGAAGCTTCCAGAGAAACAGTTCACGGCAAGATCAGAGAAGCCTCTCGCAAGCACAACAAGGGTTGGATCTTCGATGAAGAAAATCCAGGTAAAATCCAGGTTTTTGACGGACGTACTGGAGAACAGTTCGATCGCCCAGTGACAGTTGGTAGAGCTTATATGCTTAAACTGGTTCACTTGGTTGATGATAAGATTCATGCTCGCTCGACTGGTCCTTATTCTCTGGTTACCCAACAGCCACTTGGTGGTAAAGCACAGCAAGGTGGTCAACGCTTCGGAGAAATGGAGGTTTGGGCATTAGAAGCTTATGGTGCAGCTTACACCTTACAAGAACTGCTAACGGTTAAATCAGATGATATGCAAGGTCGAAATGAGGCTCTCAATGCGATCGTCAAAGGTAAGCCAATTCCTCGTCCTGGAACTCCAGAATCCTTTAAAGTACTGATGCGAGAGCTTCAGTCCCTCGGGTTAGACATAGCAGTTCATAAAATAGATATTGATCATGACACGGGAGAAAGTCGAGAAGTAGAAGTTAATTTAATGGCAGATACTTCCAGAAGAACACCCAACCGACCTACCTATGAATCAATAACGAGGGAAGTTCCCCAAGAAGAGACCTAGAATAGCGTAAACAATTTACATGAGAAGAGTTTCGCGGCTTAAAAATAGGTATTGATATCATTTAAGCCTTGTCTCACAATTCCATTTGCAGGAAAAGTTTAGAGCAAACGCAGCTATTCCATCAACCGATCGCCAATTACAATTTTGCCAAGAGATGAGAAATCAACAAGAACAGCGCTTTGATTACGTTAAAATCGGAATTGCTTCTCCAGAGAGAATCCGACAGTGGGGGGAACGAACTTTACCCAACGGACAACTAGTCGGGGAAGTAACTAAGCCGGAAACGATTAACTATCGTACATTGAAGCCAGAAATGGACGGCTTGTTCTGTGAGCGTATTTTTGGGCCTTCAAAAGACTGGGAATGTCACTGTGGCAAATACAAAAGGGTAAGACATAGAGGAATAGTCTGCGAACGCTGTGGAGTAGAGGTTACAGAGTCGAGAGTTCGTCGCCACCGCATGGGCTACATAAAACTTGCTGCTCCTGTAACTCACGTTTGGTACTTAAAAGGAATACCTAGCTATTTGAGTATTATTCTGGACATGCCGCTACGAGATGTAGAGCAAATTGTCTATTTCAACGCTTATGTAGTTCTCGATCCTGGCAATGCCCAAAATCTTTCTGCCAAGCAATTATTAACTGAAGATCAGTGGATTGAAATTGAAGAACAACTCTTCAGCGAAGACTCTGAACTGGTTGGAGTAGAGGTAGGTATTGGCGCGGAAGCAATCCAGCGTTTACTAGAAGAAGTTGAGCTGGAGAGCGAAGCAGAAAGACTCAGGGGAGAAATTAATGACTCAAAAGGGCAAAAACGAGCCAAATTAATTAAAAGACTGAGGGTGATTGATAATTTCATTGCCACCGGTGCCCGTCCAGAGTGGATGGTAGTAACGGCAATCCCAGTTATCCCACCAGACTTACGTCCAATGGTTCAGTTGGATGGGGGTAGGTTTGCAACTTCTGACCTTAATGATTTGTATCGCCGAGTCATTAATCGTAATAACCGCTTGGCAAGATTGCAAGAGATTTTGGCACCAGAAATCATTGTCCGCAACGAAAAGCGGATGCTGCAAGAAGCAGTAGATGCCCTGATTGATAATGGTCGTCGCGGAAGAACTGTTGTCGGAGCTAATAACAGACCACTAAAATCTCTTTCTGACATTATTGAAGGAAAACAAGGTCGTTTCCGTCAAAACTTACTAGGAAAAAGGGTCGACTACTCAGGTCGTTCGGTAATTGTCGTTGGACCAAATCTCAAAATTTACCAATGCGGACTACCTAGAGAAATGGCAATCGAGCTATTTCAACCCTTTGTAATTCACCGTTTAATTCAAAGCGGCATGGTCAATAACATCAAAGCTGCGAAGAAATTAATTCAAAGAGGAGAGCCACAAGTCTTTGATGTGCTCAAAGAGGTAATTACAGGTCATCCAGTGATGCTAAACAGGGCACCAACTCTTCACAGGTTAGGAATTCAAGCATTTGAACCAATTATTGTTGAAGGTCGAGCAATTCAACTACATCCTCTGGTCTGTCCTGCATTTAACGCCGATTTTGATGGAGACCAAATGGCGGTTCATGTTCCCTTATCTCTCGAAGCTCAAGCTGAGGCTAGATTGTTAATGTTGGCTTGCCATAATATTCTTTCCCCAGCGACAGGAAAGCCGATTGTCACACCTTCACAAGATATGGTTTTGGGCTGTTACTATCTGACAGCAGAAAATCCTAAATCGATTAAGGGAGAGGGTCAACGTTTTGGAAACATGGCCGATGCAATTAAAGCTTTTGAACAGAACTTGGTTGATCTTCACGCTTATGTTTGGTTGCGCTATGAAGGAGAAGTAGAAACATCAGAAGCGGACAACGAGATAGTTAAAGAAGAAAACCTATCTGATGGCAGTGTAATTAAGTATTATCGACAAAGGTTTGTCAGAGAATCCCCAACAGGAGAGGTTTTGGCACAATATCTCAACACTACTATCGGCCGAATCATCTACAACCACACTATTCAAGAAGCCATTGAATAAGCCCTGAATAATCGCCGATAAATTGCCAAGTATCAATTGCAATAAGCAGAAAAGTTAAGGATAAAACATGAAATTTTATAACCGAATTGTAGACAAAGGTCTTTTGAAAAAGCTGATGGCCTGGGCTTATACCAACCATGGTTCTGCGAAGTCGGCGACAATGGCAGACAAGCTCAAAGAAATGGGTTTTCGCTATGCAACCAGAGCTGGAGTGTCCATCAGTGTTGATGACCTTAAAATCCCCCCAATCAAGCAAGAAATGCTTGATGCGGCTGAGGTAGAAATCAAAAAAACTGAGGAGCGCTATGCCAAAGGAGAAATAACTGAGGTAGAGCGTTTCCAAAAAGTTATTGATACTTGGAACGGAACTTCAGAGAGCCTTAAAGATGAAGTGGTAGTAAATTTCAAGGCTACAGACCCGTTAAACTCGGTTTACATGATGGCATTTAGTGGTGCTAGGGGTAACCTATCCCAAGTAAGACAGCTAGTAGGAATGCGAGGATTGATGGCAAATCCTCAAGGGGAAATTATTGACCAACCAATCAAAACTAATTTCCGTGAAGGGTTGACGGTAACTGAATATATTATCTCTTCTTATGGAGCACGCAAAGGTCTAGTTGATACGGCTTTGAGAACTGCCGATTCTGGATATTTGACTCGTCGTCTTGTGGACGTATCTCAAGATGTTATTGTTCGTGAAGTTGATTGCGGCACGAAAAGAGGGCTGAAAATAGCAGCAATGAAAGATGGGGAAAGAACTTTAATTTCCTTATCTGATCGTTTATTTGGCAGAGTTTTAGCCGAAGATGCACTGGACAATGAGACTGGCGAGGTTGTCGCGCAACGCAATCAGTATATGGATGAAGATTTATCCAATGAGATTGGCGATCGCTGTGAGTCAGTAATGGTGCGATCTCCCCTAAATTGTGAAGCAGCAAGATCTGTTTGCCA
Organism: uncultured Xenococcaceae cyanobacterium; assembly: GCA_937996665.1. GTDB lineage: Bacteria > Cyanobacteriota > Cyanobacteriia > Cyanobacteriales > Xenococcaceae > Hyella. The sequence goes on from CALKUU010000026.1 coordinate 57,255, forward strand.
ACACTGCTATGGATGGAGTTTGGCTCATGGAAAAATGGTTGATATGGGAGAAGCAGTAGGAATTATTGCAGCTCAATCTATTGGTGAGCCAGGGACTCAACTTACCATGAGAACCTTCCACACAGGTGGGGTATTTACGGGAGAAGTTGATCGCCAAATTAAAGCAGATAAGGATTCCACCGTCCAATATGGCAAGGGATTAACCACAAGAAAAGTTAGAACTCGCCACGGTGATGAGAGACAGCAAGTTGAGACCGCAGGAAGCTTAGTACTTTTACCAAAGAAAGGTAAGAAAATTACCTACCCACTAACGGCGGGTTCATTGATCTTTGTCACCGATGAAGAAGAAGTCAGCAAAGATCAACTCTTAGTCCAGGTAGCAAAAGTATCTGCTAAAAAATCTACTGAAAGAGCAACCAAAGATGTTACCTCTAACCTTGCTGGAGAAGTACTCTTTGATAACCTTAATCCGGGGGAAAAGTCTGATCGCCAAGGTAACACTACCAATATTGCGCAAAGGTCAGGTTTGCTGTGGATACTTTCTGGTGAAGTTTATAACTTACTACCAGGAGCAGAACCTTCGGTCAAAAATGGCGAGGAAGTTTCTCCAGGGGATGTTTTAGCAAGAACCAAATTAACTTCGGTTAATGGTGGTGTAGTCAGAATGAAATCCAGTAGTAGGGAGATTGAAATCATCACTGCCTCCGTATTACTAGATAAAGCGGAAGTTAGAATCGAAAGTGATGGCGGTAGAGAACAATACACAATCGGCACCGCAGATAATCAAGAGTTCCTACTCAAAACCACTCCAGGAACTAAAATTCAAAACGATCAAGTTATTGCTGAATTAGTTGATGATCGTTATGAAACAGAAACTGGAGGCATCATTAAATATGCAGGGATTGAAATTGGCAAAGGAGGGAAAAAGCAGGGTTACGAAGTTAATAAAGGCGGGACTATTCTTTGGATCCCAGAAGAAAGTCACGAGGTAAACAAAGATATATCTTTGCTAATTGTTAAAGATGGAGAATTTGTTGAAGCGGGAACTGAAGTTGTTAAAGAGGTATTTACTCAGTCTTCAGGAATAGCAGAAGTAATTCAAAAAAATGACATTCTTAGAGAAATTATTGTTAAGCCAGGTGACATTCATCTTCTTGACGATATTGATCCATCCCTAGATGGACAACTAGTTCAGCCGGGAACAGAAGTTTTACCAGGAGTAAAAGTTAACGAACTGAAGTACGGAGAAATCGTCGAGACAACAGAGGGACTAGCACTTCTCTTAAGACCAGTCAAAGAGTTCAAAGTTACAGATAAGGCATTGTTGCCTTCCCAATCTTCTATAAACTCCATAGAAGGACGCCAGATTAATCTCAAAGCAGTTCAAAAGCTTTATTACAAAGATGGCGAAAGAGTAAAGTCGGTTAATGGAATCTCGTTATTGACCACTCAATTAGTTGCCGAAATCGATTCAGTAGAAAATATTGACATCCCTGGAACATTAAGTGCGGATATCGAACTTAAACAAGACTCAGACAATCCAGATGTTCATAGACTACAAATAGTAATCATCGAGCCACTAGTTCTCCGCCGAGACACAGATGCAGATCCCTATAGTGGAGAGATTAAAACTCGCGTTTTAGTTGAAGATGGTCAAGAAATTGCTTCGGGAGAAACTATTGCACAAACGGAAATCCAGTGTAAATCGGCAGGAGAAGTAAGAGGAATCCCGCAAGAAGGCGAGACTATCCGCAGAATATTAATAGTAAGAGATGCCGATCTTGTAACCCATGAAATTAAGGCGAAGAAAGGTGATCTTAAATGCGATAAAGGGGATTTAATTGTTGCTGAACAAGAAATCACCTCAGATTTTTCAGTTCCAGAATCGGGTCAAGTCATTGATCTAGTCGAGAATGGATCGGGAGGAACTAATCTGGTCATGCGCAATGCTAGACCTTACCGAGTTTCCTCTGGAGCAGTCTTACACATTGATGACGGAGACTTAGTTCAAAGGGGAGACAATTTAGTACTCTTAGTATTTGAGCGTTCTAAAACAGGAGACATCATCCAAGGTTTACCTCGAATCGAAGAGCTATTAGAAGCAAGAAAACCCAAGGAAGCCTGTGTTTTAGCTCGTCGTCCTGGAGTTTGCCAGGTTGTTTATGAGGAAGGAGAAACAGTTGACATTAAAGTCGTCGAAAATGACGGAACTATTAGCGACTATCCTGTTGGACCTAATCAGAATGCCATGGTTTCAGAAGGGCAAGAAGTCGGAGTCGGGGAAAGACTCACTGATGGAATTGCCAATCCTCATGCAATTCTCGAAGTATTCTTTAACTATTACCTTGAAGAAAAGGGATGTTATGGAGCTTCCTTAATAGGGCTAGAAAAAGCTCAGGTATTTCTAGTAGAGCAGGTGCAATCTGTATACCAGAGTCAGGGCGTCAATATTTCTGATAAACATATTGAAGTCATCGTTCGCCAAATGACTTCAAAAGTTAAAGTAGATGATGGTGGAGATACCGTCATGCTGCCGGGAGAGTTGGTTGCACTTCGCGAAATAGAACAGGTTAATGATGCGATGTCAATTACAGGAGGGGCTCCTGCTCAATACACTCCTGTGCTGTTAGGGATTACCAAAGCATCTTTAAACACAGATAGCTTTATCTCAGCGGCATCTTTCCAAGAAACAACTAGGGTCTTGACTGAAGCAGCAATTGAAGGCAAATCTGATTGGCTAAGAGGATTAAAAGAGAACGTAATTATTGGTCGTTTGATTCCAGCAGGAACAGGTTTCAATACTCATGAAGAGCCTGGGGTAATGAGAACGGATTTAGACAATTCTGGATTCCGCAGTAATTCCGTATATGGAAGTTATGGCAATGACTTCGAAAGTTTCCGCATGGGTGGAGATGACAAAAAAACAGCTAGTCCTAGTCCTGATGTTAGTTTGCGCTCTTATCAAACTTTAAGTGACGATGCTAATGTCATTTTAGATGACCAAACGGCTAGAGCTTATACAGGTCTGACGGAGGGAACTCAAGCAAAAGGGAATAAAGATAAAAATCAGCCAGAAGCAACAGAGTCAGAAGAAACTAAGTAACATTAAGTCCTTCTGGATCTATCGGCAGCAAAAGATCTTTATCACTTAGAAAAAAAGATAGATTGATGAGTATTGAATTCAATCTATCTTTTTTATTTTCTAATCCTAAGTATGCAAAAAGTTAAGCCTAAAACTCCATATGCCACGTACATTTTAATTGCTCTCAATATTATTTTGTATATTTCAGCGCTTAACTCTGGAGGAAATAAAGACTTAAATTCTTTAGACAGCCTAGGCGCGTTAATCCCTCAAAAGGTACTTTTAGGAGAATGGTGGCGGATTGTAAATGCTAACTTTCTCCATTTTGGATTTTTACATTTAAGTACCAATATGCTGTCTTTATGGTTTTTAGGGAGACTAGTTGAATCTAACTTGGGACAAGGAAGATATTTACTGGTTTACTTAATTAGCGGTATCGGTTCAATGTTAAGTTGTACCTATGTTTACTCACAATTAGGAAACAGCAATATTGTCTTAATTGGAGCATCATCAGCTATTATGGGGTTGGTTGGCACGATACTGGTAATTGCCTTCCGTACCTGGTTAAATCAAAAAAACCGTCTCAATGCTAAGCGCTTTGGTACAGTACTCTTAGTAATTAGTTTACAATTTATTTTAGATGGTATAATTCCACAAATCAGCTTCTATAGTCATTTCTTTGGTCTAATTATTGGTTCTCTGGTCAGTGTAATTGTCCTGCTATCTAAACCTAACTTTACAAAATATTTTTAAAGATCAAGTGAACGAAACCTATCAAGAATATATAAATCGGGTAGCTCAATTAACTCTCCCGGGTGCTTGTTCTAGCCAGTTACAAACTATCCAATCATCACCGAAATTTACTGAAGGAAAAGCTAACTATTTTCCTGGATATAGTGTTATTACCCCTCCCTATCAAGAAGATTCGGAAAATGAAGAGTTTTATAGTCAGATTGAGTTGCTACAAAAAAACATTATTCAGCAGCTAGAACCCAAATTAGTGGTTCCGTTAACGGCAAGAAGCTTCCATTTCACGATCGCCGATTTAGTTTGGGGAGAAAGCTACGAACAAATAGTCAAGGATAATCCTCAGTTTGAAGCTCAATTACAAGAGAATATTGAGCACAGTTTTGCTCAATATCAGGAGATTAGTGACGAACGAATTACTGTCCAATGGCAGCTATTAGGAATTGCAATTAGACCTCGGGCAATTATGGCTTGCCTCGTTCCCAAAGACCAAGCGAGTTATCAAGCAATCCTAGATTTGCGTCGTTGTATCTATCAAAACTCTGGATTAATCGGCTTAGGAATTGAGCAACAGTACGATTTTACAGCCCATATTACCCTCGCCTATTTTGACCAAATTAAAGAAAACCTCAATCGTTCTGAAATCTGTGTAATTATTTCCCAGATAGGCGATCGCCTACTAGAAAATAATCCTGTAATCTTGACGGTTAAAGAAGGGGAATTACGCAAATTTGAGAATATGCTGGATTATCACCGCCAACCAGATTGGGCAAAAATTGACTTAAGTAGTTAGTAATTAATTTTTGGTGAAGTTAACAAATATTGGAAATTAACTAAATATCAAAAAGTGGCAGGTCATAGTAAGTGGGCTAACATCAAAAGACAAAAGGCGAGAGTTGATGCCAAGAAGGGAAAAACTTTCACCCAGCTTTCGCGAGCAATCATAGTTGCAGTCCGCAACGGAACTAACGAACCTGAGAGTAACTTTCAACTTCGCAGTGCGATCGAAAAGGCTAAAGCAGCAGGGATTCCTAATGACAATATCGAAAGATCTATTGCCAAAGGAGCGGGAACTTACCAGGACAAGGAACAAATCCTTGAAGAGATTTGCTATGAGGGCTATGGCATTGGCGGCGTAGCAATTATGGTTGAAGCCTTCACCGACAACCGCAATCGCACAGCAGCAGATGTTCGTGTTGCCTTTAGCAAAAACGGTGGCAATTTAGGAGAAACTGGCTGTGTAAGCTGGATTTTTGAACAAAAAGGCGTAATTCTTCTTGATGGAGAAATCAAGGAAAATGACTTGCTAAACATTTCCCTTGAAGGAGGAGCGGACTATTACGAATTAGCCCAAGAAAATCAGGATTTGCAATTTACAGAAGTTATTACCAGCGCAGATAATTTGGCAAACCTAAAAGAAATTTTTCAAGAAGAAAAATTCCCAATTCAAAATTTGGAATTGAGATGGATACCCAGCAATACGATCAAAGTATCCGAGCCTGGGCAAATTCAATCGCTAATTAAAACGATTGACACTCTAGAATCACTTGACGACGTTCAGAACGTCACGACAAACCTTGATCTAACCAACCTTTCTCTAGAAGAAGTTAACCCCGACAATTAGCCAGAATCAAGTCAACAAATTGATTTAACGAGGGTGGGTTTTCATTAAAACTTGAACTTGTTCAGCATGGTAAGAACTTCTGGTCAAAGGGCTTGATACTACTTGTAAAAAGCCGATATCTTCACCAAACTGTTGCCAACTAGCAAACTGTTCAGGAGTTACAAATTCCTTAATCCCTAGATGTTTTGCTGATGGTTGGAGGTATTGACCAATAGTGATGATGTCACAATGAGCAGCTCGTAAATTCTCCATTACCTCTCTGACCTCTGCATCGGTTTCGCCTAAGCCCACCATAATTCCAGACTTTGTGTAAGTCCGAGGTGAAATCTGATGGGTTTTTGCGAGTAGGTCTAGCGATCGCTGATAATCACCCTGAGGTCGAACTCGCTTATAAAGCCGAGGAATAGTTTCGGTATTGTGATTTAAAACCTCTGGTTTTGCGGCGAGAATAATTGCTAGTGCCGCCCAGTTACCACAAAGATCGGGAATCAAAACTTCAATCGTAGTCGAAGGGGAAACTTTACGAATTTCTTCGATGCAGCGCACAAAATGATTTGCGCCACCATCAACCAAGTCATCACGATTGACTGAGGTAATAACTACATGGCTCAATTGCAAGCGACGAACAGCCTCACCAAGCCTGATGGGCTCGCTCGGGTCTAAGGCTTGAGGTTTTTTTTCAAAATCGATATCACAGTAAGGACAAGCCCGAGTGCAGGCTGGACCCATAATCAAAAAGGTCGCAGTGCCAACATTAAAGCACTCACCAATATTGGGACAAGAAGCTTCTTCACAAACTGTATTAAGCTCAAGATCTCGAAGAATTTCTTTAACACTGCCTACTCGCTGCCACTGAGGAGCCTTAACTCTTAGCCATTCAGGTTTGAGTACCACTTCTGTAAACCACTCCCCTTGATAAATTAATAAACACTGGATTTATGACTTTCCAAAATACATTGTAAGCAACCCAGGACAGAAAGGATTAGTTTTTTGGTTTGTTGACAAATAAAGCCAAAGAAAATATTAAGAAATATAACTAAGTAACTAAGATTTTTGCAGGTAAGTATTCATAAATTGTGATTTTTCGCAGTTTGTAAATTTCTAGGCTATAATCTCGCCAAAGTCGCATATTAATCTGTCTGTTTGACTATGTCTGCCCTCCCTATTCCTCAACTACAAGATCTCGAGACTACTGCAAGCTTCCAAACTTCCCCAGCAGAGATTCTGGAAACAAGAAGTCGTTCACAAAAGGTGGGCGATCGCCAAAAAGCAATCAAGTTTTCCCGAAAACAAAGCGCTTCGACAACTCTAGTTTTACTTAAGTTCTTACAAAAGGGTTCGGCAGTGCTGGCAGTGTTCACCATGGTAGGAAGCCTAGCTATTTATCTTTCTACAGTGAGAATTCCTCAACTGTGGAGTCAGGAGTATAAATCTTTAGAGGCGCTCCAAAGACAAGAACAACAATTAGTAGCGATCGACGAAGCCCTAAAATACGAGATTGCGCAACAGGCACAAGAAGCCGACTTAGAAATGTTGCCCATTTCTTCAGAGAGAACCCTATTTTTAGATCGTAGTTCAGTTACCCCTCAAGCACAAAAAGTTAGCTCCAATCCAGCTAAGCACTTTGAGTCAATCCCCATGGGATACTGAATTCTCCAAGAGACAACAATCGAAGACGTTCACTGATCTAGAGAGATTTTCAAGCAACCAGATCATTAAACAGTCAACTTTATTTTTTCTTTTTAGATCAGAAGATACTGAAAAGAATGTGTTAATTGGCGAGAAGTCATCATTTCATCAATTACCCTTGGGGTAGAGAATAAGTTAGTCATTTAAATATTTTGACTAAGGGTTGATCATAAATATGTAGACTTGTTTGATCACCAACAGGATTAAGAGCAGATAGAAAGTTTGAATTGATTGTTTGAAGCAGGTTTCGTTGGTTTGTCCAACCGTCAAAAAGTCTTATATTTGATAGATAACTAGCGCTGATTTTAAGTCATTAGATAACAGTTATTAGCTTAATAAATACGGTGGAAATAGCAACAAAGTTTGCTCATTAATTTTAAAATTCCAAGTTTTGTCTAAACTCAAAAATTTGTCTTATGGGAACAAAAACCCGATCCCGCAGCACTTCTTTAAATTCAAAATCTCACTCCAAAAATACAATCAGAAGTTTGACAAATACTTCGCCAACTTTTTGGAGGTTATTGGCAGTATGGGTATTTTTGTTAATAGGGGCGATCGCTTTAGGAACAAGATTATATATTTTGCAAGTCCGAGAAAATATTCCTGTTCCTAAAGGCACAGAACTAGCCGCCACCGAAAAGCAGTTAAAGGAATATGAAGGAAAAAATCTGAAACAAATCGCTCAAGCGCAGCAAACTTCCTATCTAAAGCTATATACTCCTCGTCGTAAAATTGTTGATGCTCAACAAAATGTTTTAGCAACAGATGTCATCACCTACAGGCTTTATATCCACCCTCATCTCTTCATTCGCAATCAACGTCGGGTCAAAGCGGAAAAAGTAGCTGAGGATTTAGCAAAGATTTTAGGGAACAAAACCGAAAGCGAACTTTTAGCCTACTTTCAAGATAAAAATAATCAGGGCATCCCTTTACCTGGAAAAATATCCGAATCTGCTTACCGAAAAATTCTTGCTTTGCGGATCGACGGGCTTGATATCAGAAAACAATATTCTCGCATCTACCCCCACAAAGAAATGGTTGCAGAAGTCACTGGCTACATTAACGAAGATGATGATCGCAAGCCACAAGCAGGAGTGGAAAGAACTCAAAATAAATTACTGGAAAGAAAGCCAATTCAACTAAAACTCAAGCGCAGCGATATGAAGCTAGCGGGAAAAACCCAACCTGTATATTTTCCTGGAGATTTACATAAGACCAAACAATCAATTCCTTTTGATAATCTAAGATTAGAGCTAACTATCGATTTGAAGTTACAGCAGGCGGCTAGAACAGCATTGCTTTCGGCGAAGGAGAAGTATGAAGCATTAAGAGGAACGGTAATTGTTATGGATACCTCTGATGGTTCAATTCTGGCGATGGTCTGCGACCCGACTTATGACCCTAATGAATATGACAAAGTAGATGACTACAGTGTCTTTAAAAACTGGGCAGTCACCGATCTTTACGAACCTGGCTCTACGTTTAAACCAATTAATGTCGCGATCGCTTTAGATGAAAAAGCAGTCAAAGCAAATGACACTTTTGAAGATACAGGCAAAATTGAAATTGGCACGGATACGATTAGTAATCACGACTTCCATAAGAGTGGGGCAAAAGGAGAAGTAGATATTCCCGAAATTTTGCGAACTTCAAGCAATGTGGGCATGATCAAGATCATGGAAAACATCAAACCAGCCAAGTACTACCAACGCTTGCAAGAATTAGGAATTGAAAAGCAAGTAGGAATCGAAATTCCAGGTTCGACAGCAGGCAGGCTAAAAGATGAGGTCGAATTCACTGTCAGAGAAATTGAACCAGCGACAGCCTCATTTGGACAGGGATTTTCTTTAACCCCCCTAAAATTAATTCAACTCCATGCAGCGATCGCCAATGGTGGTAACTTAATTACCCCTCATGTAGTCAAAGGACTCGTCGATTTTGACGGTTATTCTCACTACACATTACCAAAGCAGGAAACTAAGATTTTTTCAAAAAAAACAGCGAAAACTGTTCTAGAAATGATGGAAACTGTTGTCGAAGATGGTAGCGGACAAAGCGCCTATAATCCTAAATATCGAATTGCGGGCAAAACAGGAACATCAGAGAAAAGTGATCAAGCAACAGGTGCTTATGCCGAAAATGAAAAAATCACTAGCTTTGTTGCGCTTTTTCCCGTCGAAAAACCCCGTTACGCAGTTCTCGCCGTCATCGATGAGCCACAAGGAGAATATACTTTCGGTTCTACGGTCGCAGCACCTGTGGTCAAAGAAGTAATCGAAGCAATCATTGCGAACAAAGGAATTGAACCAGTAGACAAAAAGTGGCGAGAACAGAGAGATAAGCGTCGAGAGCAAGCAAGACTAGTTCGGGAAGCGAAAAAAGAAAGCGATCGCCGACTTGAAGAACAAGAATTAGAAGATCTAACATTTCCTGAGCAACAGCCACTACCAGACCAACTAATCGACCAAGGTGACTAAACCAGACTGGAATTAGTCAAAATTCTTAAATATGAGTTTCTCTTGGTTTAGTCTCTATCTATACTGCTTGAGTTAATTTCGCTTGGTTAGAAATCAAAAAAAAGCAGAAATCTGAATATGAGGAAAATAGAAATTTTCTAGGTAATTCTACTCAAATATAATAGCCTGAAGTCATAAGAATTTACATTCAAGGAGAAAAGATCGATTGTGACAAACAATTCTTTGATCGAGGAACGAGACTACACCCTAATTATTGATAAAAGCGGAAGTATGTCTACTGGCGATCAACTCGGAGGAAAATCTCGTTGGGAAGCAGCCCAAGAATCAACCTTAGCCTTGGCAAAAGAATGCGAACAGTTCGATCCTGATGGGATTACTGTTTATTTATTTTCCGGTCGCTTTCGCCGTTACGATAATGTCACCTCAGATAAAGTAACCCAAATTTATCAAGAAAATGAACCAATGGGTCGTACTGACTTAGCTAGTGTTTTGCTAGATGCAGTTAATGATTATTTTCGACGGAAAAAGCTGGGAACAACCAAGCTCAACGGAGAAACAATCGTTGTCATCACTGACGGAGAACCAGACGATCGCAAGTCGGTCATGAAAATTATTATCGAAACATCCCAAAAACTAGACAAAGATGAAGAGTTAGGAATCTCCCTAATCCAAGTCGGCAAAGATGTGAAGGCAACCAAGTATCTCAAGGCATTAGACGATCAGCTTCAATCAGCGGGAGCCAAGTTCGATATTGTCGATACGATCACGATTGATGACATGGCAAATCTCCCCTTAGCCGAAGTTCTTTTGAATGCAATTATTGATTAGTAGAGATAAAGTGGGAAAAGTCTACCTACAACTATTTTATTAAAGAACATTTAGTTAAAGGAACAATTGCAGTTGAGGTCTCACTTATTCTCAACAAAAAGCTTAATTTTCCTGCAAAAATGTTCGGGAAGAGGTAGGCTAAGCTAAGCTACTTAAATTTGGTGCGAGGAGAATAATCTCAATGCGTGTGCTGCTTTTGTATCCTGAATTTCCTCAAAGTTTCTGGTCTTTTGAAAAGACACTGGAGCTAGTAGGGAAAAAGTCGTTATTACCGCCTCTTGGGTTAATAACAGTTGCTGGTTTATTGCCTAGAGAGTGGGAATATAGGCTAGTTGATCGCAATATTGGCAAAGTTACCGAAGCAGATTGGCAGTGGGCAGAGCTGGTTCTACTTTCAGGAATGATTGTCCAGAAGGATGATATGTTGCTAGCAATCGAAGAAGCCCATCAGCGAGGCAAAAAAGTTGCCGTTGGTGGACCTTATGCTACTTCTTTGCCTGATGAAGTTGAGATCGCCGATTATCGGATTTTAGATGAAGGGGAACTCACTATCCCCATGTTTCTTGAAGCAATCGAACAGGGAGCGACCAGCGGAACCTATCGCTCAGAAGTCAAAGCAGCAGTTACCGAGACCCCTATCCCTCGCTACGAGCTTCTAGATTTTTCAGCTTATGACAATATGTCTGTGCAGTTTTCGCGCGGTTGTCCTTTTCAATGCGAATTCTGTGACATCATTGTCCTCTACGGACGCAAACCTCGCACCAAAGATCCTAAACAGCTATTAAAGGAATTAGATTATATCTATGACCTCGGCTGGCGTGGTGGTGTTTTCATGGTGGATGATAATTTTATTGGCAATAAGCGCAACGTTAAGCTTTTGCTGAAAGAATTAAAAGAATGGATGAGGGAAAAAGAATATCCCTTTAGTTTCGATACAGAAGCTTCGGTTGACTTGGCAAATGACGACGAATTAATGGAGTTGATGGTAGATTGCAGTTTCAAAAAGGTTTTCCTCGGAATTGAAACTCCTGATGAAGCTAGTTTGGCTCTTACTCAAAAGTTCCAAAATACCCGCGACCCTCTTACCGAATCGGTAGATAAGATAACTCGCTACGGATTGCAGGTCATGGCTGGGTTTATTATCGGCTTCGATAACGAGAAAAAAGGCGCAGGCGATCGCATTGTTAGCTTTGTTGA
>CALKUU010000027.1 GCA_937996665.1 uncultured Xenococcaceae cyanobacterium
AGTTCTGAACTCACCAAAGGTTCAAAGTCTTGACGATGAACGCCATTAGGGATAACTGTAAACGGTGCTTTGATTTTTAAAGACTTTGTTCGTTGTGCTTCAGCTGAAGCCAACATTTGAATTGCATTTGCTCTATCAAGAGCTGGTTTTTCTAGTAGAGAATAGTAAATCCTTTTTTTCCAAGCTTTATAAGATAGTGCCCAGGGTTCTAACATTCCTCTAGGCGTTACTATGTAAGGGATTTTATCTTTTTTGCAAGCCCAGTAAGCAGGTAGGATTGAATAGGAAAAAATTGCATTAGTATGAACTAAATCATAGTTCTTGGCATTATTCCAAAGCCACTTTGTTAAAGAGAAGCTAATTTTATAGTCTTTAACCGCCCAGTAAGGAAAATACTGAATTCGATAATTATCCTTTTCTAGCCAACTATTTAAAGGAACATCCAAAGTATCACAACCATTGGCATTGGTTGTTACTAAATCGATGTCTACTCCTTTTTTTCCTATAGCCTGGGTTAGCTCGACGACGCTTTTCGAAGGACCTCCATAAATATTACCTAAGGCTGGTACGACCACTAAAATTTTCATAATCTAGATACTAATAACTTCTCTTGGTTGTGGTTTTTCTTGACGGTATTTAATTACCTTTGCTGGACTACCAACTGCCACTGCAAAAGGAGGAATTGATTTAGTAACTACACTATTTGCACCAATAACAGCGCCATTGCCAATTTCTACTCCTTTGCCAATAAAGACTCCTCTGCCAATCCAGACATCAGAGCCAATTTTTATTGGTTTGCCAGTAAAACCTTGCTTACAAATGGGTATATTGGGGTCACTAAAAACATGATCGTTGTCGCGAATTGAGACAAATTCTCCAATTCGCGAATAATCGCCTATTTCAATGCCATAGACCGCAGAAATATAGGCATAATCATTGATTCCCACATTATTCCCAATTTTAATAGTGCTGTTTTCCCCTGTATTTAAGAACAGTCCGACTCCAAGAGAACAGGCCTCACCTAATTGAATGTCCCGAAAGGCATAACCAAAACGAGGGAAACCATAAAAACAGCAGTTGTTTCCTATTTTTCGAAACCAAATACCAGAAAATATCCGATAAAAAAGGGCACGTATTTTGCTGATTGTTTGTCGCAAGCGACTATAAATTTTAGCGAGCAATTTGTAAGTCATAGTATTTGAATATTTATGTTTAATGACTTATGGCATATTCCACAGCTTGTTTTAATCCTGTAGCAAAATAATCGGGAGAATAATTTTTGATATGTTCTAAAGATGCTTGACCCATTTCTTGTAAATCGATGCTTTCGGAACTAATCTCATTCATTAACTGGGTTAATTGTTCTTTATTTTCAGGATTGAAACCATAGCCATTAACTCCTTCTATAACCAAATCTTCAAAACAGCCACAACGTTCGGAAACGATAACAGGTAAACCTGCTGCCATCGCCTCATTTACGACTAGACCCCATTGCTCAGTAGTACTAGCATGAACAAAACAATTTGCATGTGCAAAATAAGTTAGCATTTGCTCTTGTTGTAAAAAGCCTGGTAGATGAACGAAATTTTGGAGATTAAGCTCGATAATTTTTGCTTTTATTTGCTCTCTTAATTCACCGTCGCCACACAAGACTAGATCCCAAGATTGTTCTCCTGCGGCAAGACGATATTGAGCATAGGATTCAATTAAATTAAGAAGATTTTTTTTGGGAATGAAACGATTAATAGCTAAAAAATAGGGACGGTTTAAAGCTTTGGGTAATGACTTAATTTCTTGAGGAGTGAAAGCAGAATTATCGACAACATCATAGCCAGGAAAAATTGCTTGGGAAGACATTCCTAATTCAGATAGGTAATCTTTATGAATTCTTCCGCCAACTAATGCTGACTTGTAAAACTTAAGCAACCATGATTTTAGATTTTCTTGCCAACTGGTTCTCACTGCATCGTCTTTTTTCGATTCTGAAAGTAAGATGGCTTTTTTTCGATTGAGAACTGTCCAGAGAACTGCACACAGCATTGCTGGTCTGGAATAGCCAGAAACTACTAGTACATCAGGTTTAACTTGAAATAAAACCTGATAAAGCTGTTTAATTAGGGTTAGAAAATTAATTTTCTCTAACTGTTGATTTTTGGTGACAGGAATAATTGTGTCTTTCAGTTTTTTATTAGCTGGTTTCCAAGGATATTCGGCTTGATGCTGGGCTAGTTCAATACCATTACAAGACCATTGCTCAGATGCGCATACATTCTTAAATGCCTGTAATCTAGCTAGATGATAAGGACCAAAATTAGAAAATAAAATTGCAATATTCATAGTCTTAAATATTAGTAATTGGAAGTATTAATGACTTAGTAGCAACATCGAGCCAATTCATTTTTAGATGCTATTTGAACTTCTTGAAAATAATTTTGATAGTCCGTAGTTTTGATTGTTCCTAAGGAATTATGGTGCAAATATCTAAGTTTATTAGCGATCGCCTTACTGTCTCGAATCGGGATAATAAAGCCATCAACATCGTCTCTAATAATTGAGCCCGTATTGTGGGTTGTAATTATCGGTAAGCCCGAGCTTAGTGCTTCATAGGTTACCATTGCCGATCCCTCACAAATAGAGGGTAAAACAAATACGTTTGCCCAGGCATATAAATCTTTCATTTGCGATCTAGGAACTCTTTCTAAGAACTCAGCAACATCTGTAAATTCGTTGATCTTTTCCTCTCTAAGTTCGATTCCTCCCGCTATTTTGCATTTAAAAGGAATTTCTCCTTTGAGTTCACGAAGAGCTTGCAACAAATACTGAACTCCTTTTCTCAATCCCACAGAACCTGCAAATAGAATTCTTAATTCTTTGGTTTTATCCTGAGCATAATTTTGAGAAGAATTGAGTGATTGTGTTTGTTGAGAACGACCTAAAGGAACGACGGAAATTTTGTCATTGTTAATCCCCTTTCTCACTAAAGAGTCCTTAACAAAAGAAGATCCACAAATGATATTATCTGCTAGCTTCTGCTCTTCTTGCTCTCGCTTAACTAGTTCTAAATCCCCTTCATAAACTTGAAAAGGGTATTTTGACCATTCTGGCCATAATCTTTCCTCCTCTAATAACAATTCATGCACTAAAGATCTTTCTGCTACAGTCTGATCCAAAATGCAACGTAAACCATGAGATTTTGCATATTGAAATAGCTCTAAACAAGATCCATCAAAACCATAAATAATGCTTGCATTTCCTAGACCACAATTTATAATTTTTTGAGAAAACTCTTTTCCTATGTTGATATTGACTTGAGATCTTTCCCAAGGTAAGGCTTGCTTTAATTGTTGATGATGTTTGTATGCAAGAGAGGGAAAATGTTCAACTTTTGCACAGTTAAGACTTTGATCGTAACGATCAATAATTTTTTTAATAATTTTGGGATAATATTGATATATCTTAGAATTTCTTGCTATTTTTGATAGCCAACTATGACCACAATAAAAATCAGTATAAAGTCTATCTAAAACTTGCCATTGATGGAATAAAATTGGCTCTTGATAGTGTTTTCTAGCACCGAGTTGAGCTACTAAGATAGTATTTTTACTTTTCATTATGTTAATCCTTTATAAAACTTAGGTCTAGTAGCAGAATTTTGATAGTGACAAATCAGTATTAGTGGTAACGAG
Source organism: uncultured Xenococcaceae cyanobacterium (assembly GCA_937996665.1). GTDB lineage: Bacteria > Cyanobacteriota > Cyanobacteriia > Cyanobacteriales > Xenococcaceae > Hyella. Next base: position 3,687 of record CALKUU010000027.1, read on the forward strand.
AAGACGAAAATAATAATTAACCCGTTGAAAAACCATGAATGTCCAATTGTTACTGATTTAACTACTGCATCTTGTAAAATGTTGATATAAACTACCTGCTCAAAAGTGTTATTCCAGGTCAAGGATCTTAACCACCAAAACTTACAAATAAGACCAGCTATGGCAAATACTAGACAACCAAAATAGTCGAACTGAGTAAATGCTTCTCCTATTCCTGTTGCTGTAGTTCCACCAGATTTTCGATAGTTATAAAATAGGGGAAGATGATGACCTCTAATACTTTTCTTGAGCATTAAACTATCTTTCTTTTCTCTACCAATGAGTTGTCCAGGAATAAATTGAAATACAAATTGATCCCAATATAGAGTTCCTAATCCATATCTTCCCGTTTTTGTCGTCAAATCCATCATCACTGCGGCATTTCGCAACTCTAAGATCTTATTATCTTGCAAATAATCTTTGGTATTTTCTAAATATTCGATATCTTGAAGCTGTCCCCATTCTCCCGATATCAAAACATTTCTATATTCGCTAATATTGAGATTTAAGATTAAGGCTAAAATAATTCCTGCCACGATCAATGGTTTACCAATAGTAAATTTTTTCGTGAAATATAAGGAGATCGAGATACTTAAAAATAATAGAAAGGTACTGGAACGTCTTCCCCAAAAAATTGCATGATATAGAGGAATAGAAATGGCAAAAAGGAGAGGAATTATTTTACTAAATAAGGTTTTATTACTTTTAAAAATCTTAAGTAAGATAATCGGAAAACCAAGATATAAAAAACCACGCATCATGAAAATTATGATGGTTAATAAACCTGATCCTTGACCAGTAAGCTCTATTTTCTGTCCGTCTGGAAGAACTGTTAATAGGATAGTAAAAAATAGACCTAAACCTACATAAACAAAAGACATTCCAGATAAATATTTTTGATTCAAATTGGTAGGCTTTTTCAGTAACCAATTTGCAGGTATAGGTATTTGGTAGCCAATCCAGGAAGCTCCTATACAAAGTATAGACATGAATAGCACTCTAGAAAGAGCAGCATCCGTTACCACTGTTCCAGGATCATTAATTAATGAGATAATTTGTGGCAATAAAAATACAACTGAGAATCCACTTACCAAAAATGGATATTGATATATTCGATCCTTTTTATTTAATCCCCATATAAGAATAAGGATGTATATTACAATTAGGACAAAAGCTAGTAAATAATTAATCATTTTCTTAGATTATTGGTATTGATTTAATGAAACAACGCTTTTTTTGTTTCTACTAATACTTCGCCAGGAATAATAAGTGTTTTTATATAAGTAAAAAATGGCTCTTTTATCATCTTTAAAGAGTTATATATCACAATAATTGCAATACCTATTTCTGCTACTAATAGTGACAAGACCATTCCTTTAATATTAAATAAGGGGATTAATACTGTAGCTAAACCCAGGGAAAGTATATTTATAATTAAATAACTAGCTGTTACTTTTTCATGATTATTAGTAGCAGTAAGAACTGTTATGCTTACATACCATAGAGAGCTAACAATTATTATTAGTAAAAATAGATGAAATAATGTATTGTCTATCTGTAATTGACCTACCGTCCATTTTTTAAGGAGCCATTCTCCTTTAACTAAAAGTACAAATACTGCACCTAATGCTAAATAAAATGAAATTTGACAAGCATTACGATGTATTTTTCTTACTAAATTTAAGTCTCTTTTCCCATAAGCAGAAGATATTTCTGGTGAGACCGTATTTCGTACCATTGCAATTAATTGAGTAACAATTCGACTAACAGTACGAAGTGCTGAAAAAATAACTACGCTTGCTGGGTTTAGAAAAGAGCCAATAATGATTAATGAGCCTTGGTTGCTTATTGCTGTACTTAAAGGAAAGCCCATTGACGCTAAAGCAGGTTTAGCTAATTTTTTTATATTTTTTAAGCTCGCATATTTATAACCATAAATAATCCAGGGACTTTTACTCTTCAAGATGGCCCGTACAATGATCACAAAAAATATTCTTGTGATCATAAATGATAATGCTGCAATGGGTGGATTTGCACCTAAAGTAATTGCTAATAGAAGGACTAAATATTCGCAAAAACGTGATGCAGTATAGCAATGTACCCCCAATGCGTAATTGCCTTCACAACGGAAGCCTGATGTTAGGAAGCTAGCTTGTATTCCTGCTAAGACATGAATAATCAATAAAGAAAATACCATTATGGTTTCTTTATTAGTCATTTTGGAGATATTAAGCCACTGTTTGATTGGGATGAAGTTAACTCCCAAAATTGCAATCAAAGCAAATATTATCGATGCAATGCTAACTATTAGCCAAATACTTTGAAAAACGCTCAAGGCTTCTTTTTTTTTCTCTTGAGCAATTTTCATAGTCATTTCATTAGCTGCTGCAACTCCAAATCCAATATCACTCATGGATAAATAAATTGGAATTGAACTTAGAATTAACCATTCTCCATATAAATCTGCTCCCCAATATTTTAAGAAGATAGGTAAGCTTATTAGTTGTATAACCGCATTAGTAACTTGAGAAACCAAGTTAGCACTAATTCCTTTAATAATGCGATTTTTAAGACCTGTCGTGTTCATTAAGTTTGGAGGTGAAGAAGATAATGATTTTTTTAAATCAATTAAAGGAGAATTTTCATATAGAATCACTTTGATTTAAAAAGTGATTCTATATTGGTATTAATCTGCTAATTTATACTGCTACTGCTTGCAGAAAATTATGGAAATTATAGTTTTCTTCTTCAATTCTTTCTCTAGATAAATTGACCGGTTTATTTACAATATCTTGCAACCCTAGCCTATTAAAAAGATATCCTCTCTTTGTTTGTTTACACATCATTGCGGGCTTCTGAAAAGAAAGTGCAGAAACACAGGCATGGACTCTTGTTCCTAATGTTAGTTCTGCATTTTTAATAATGTTTATATAAGAGTAAGGATTTAAGCTTACGAAAGTGTTGGATCTAGTATAAATCCAAGGCGTAATTTTGATTAGAGGACGATGATGAAGTCTCACTATCTTGTAATTACCAATCGCTTTGGGGAAGCTACACAATAGTTCTGCTGCTTTAGTAAATCTATTGAGTCGAGAAACTGTACTTGTATCAATTTGGATGTTATTGGTAATACTATCTGGCGAATTTATCAAATCTGTTTTGAAGCTTACTTTTGGTTCTTTATAGGCGTCAAAACTGTAGGCAATATAATTACCTAAATTGGAAGTTTCATATCCTGGGTAATGCAAAGAAGTATAAAATGCAGAGCAAATTCCGTCATAGGAATATTTTGCTAAATCATGATAGTTGTTATAGGTTTCAGTGTCTCTGGTCGTGAAAATATACGGTGGATATTGTTTGAAAATTTCTCGACAAATGTTTATTTCTTCTTCATCATATTTAAGTCCACCTACACTCATGTAAACAACTTTAACGTTTCTACGATGAAGCTCTTTAATTATAGGAAGGTATAAGTTTGCAAAATTGCGATGTAGGATTGGTCCAGAAAGAACATACCAATCACAGTCTCCATAAGCACTGTAATCAAAAACATTTGATTTACAGTATTTTGTTAGTTGATCTTTGTGACAAGGATATTCTTCTCCTGAAATAACATCTGCCACGTCTCCATATGCTTTTTTTAAATCTTCTATGAGCGAGTTCTGATAAAAAGCATCCCCGATATTGGCCCAATGGTTATTTGCTACGACAATTTTCCTTTTCATGTGTAAACACCTCTCCTTTTGTAATTTTTTCAAACGATAATCTAGTTGATTTCAATAGTAATCAAAGGCAACAAAATTATTCTTTGGTAATGCTTATTTTTTGTTCGCTACTTTTTCTATTCCGATTGGGCTGGTTATAATAGTGGGAATAGTAGGAATAAGAATAGTAATCTAAATCTTTTTCGACAAAGTTTGCAATAAACCCAGCTAAGTTACAGTTATTATTATTGAGAATTTCTAGTGTATGGGTGAAAGATTTTTTCGTCGCTCTATCTAATCCTGCTACTAATAAAACCGTATCTACTTGATGGATTAAGCTTTGTGCATCAGCCATAATTCCGATTGGGGGTGTATCGATGATGACATAGTCATAAATTTCTTCCCATTCTTGAATCAATTGATTCATTTTGCTGGAATTGAGTAATGCTACTGGGTTTGGCACATTTTTTCCAGCAGTAATGATATCGAAATTTTCTACTGACTGAGGAGCTAATAGCTCTGACCAAGGTTGTTCTGATGTGATCGCATCACTTAGACCTTTTTCATTCTCAATTTTTGCTAATTTATGGATTTTGGGTTTACGCATGTCTGCGTCAACGACCAAAACTTTAGCTTCTAAATCGGTTAGAGCAAGACCTAGGTTATAGGCTGTGGTACTTTTTCCTTCTGAAGAAGTCGAAGAAGTTAATACCAATGATTTGATCTTGTCCGATTCGGCTACTGTATAAGTTAAATTCATAGCAATAGATCTAAAGGCTTCTGTAAAAGAGGAATAGCCATAGCTATAGCCTTTAGAAACACCAACTTCAGATTCATTACTCAGAACAACACGAGGTACTAACACTTTAGGAACGCCACCAAGTAATGGGAGGTTCGTTAGCTGTTTAACATCGTCAATTAGTTTGAGGCGAACATCTAATTTGTGTAATAAGAAGGCGGTCAATAGTCCTATGAATCCACCTCCAGCGATCGCTAGTGCTAGACCTCTTTGGATGTTAGGTGAAAAGGGTTTGTTTGGTAAGTAAGCTTCATCCAATACTTTCCAAGGCGCCGTTTCTTCCGCAGCAGCAATTTGCAGTTCTTGTCTTCTGTTTAAAAGATAACTAACAGCTTCTGTTTTAACGCCTAGTCGACGTTCTAGTTCTGCATATTTTTCCTGCAACTCAGGAATATTTTGGAAATTAGCCTCTACTTTTGTTTTAGCCTTACTTGTTCCTTCGATTTGACTTTGAAGCAGGGCTATTTCATTTTTAGCCAAAAGCATCTGATTCCCTAAATCGCTTAACAGACTGCCCTGCGAGTTGATATCCGATGCTGGATTTGCTCCAGAATTATTAGTATTCCCGTTTACTAAAACCCGGCTAGAGCTGTTAGGACTTATTTCACTAGAGATCTTAGCTTCACTAGTTGCAACGACATTTTCTCTAGAGGCTTTGATTGCTTGATCTAGTATTTGTTTGGAAACAGAATTGCCTAACACTTGTTCAGCTCGCTCTTTTAAAGAGTCTCTCAATTCTTGTCTTTGCGCTTCCAAATTCTCCTGACCGGGAAAATTCTTTTTGAAATTGGTACTGTTGGTAATGTAACTAGTGTCTAGACTATTGAGCTGAGTGGCTAAATTTTGATAAACGCCATCTTGACTAAGGATGGAAGAAGCAAGGATTGTATCCGGATTTTGGCCTAAAGCTTTAATTTGAAAAAATAATTCCTGGTGATTCCGCTTAGCTCGTTCTAAAGCTATTTCTGTCCCTTTGGAGTCATTTTCAAGAGATTGGCGAAACTCACTAATTCCAGAAGCGTAAATATTAGGATCAACAAGATTGTTGGCTTGACGAAAACTACGCAGTTCAAAAGCGACTTTATCCAATTCTAATTGAGCTACAGGCAACTGCTCATCAATGAATTTAATCGCATTGCCAGCTTGAGAACGCTGCTTATCAAGACTATATTCGACATAGACTTCGCCAAGGGTTTGCAAAATCTCTCTAGCTCTCTGCGCATCATGATTCAGATAGGTAACACTCAAAACGTCCGTAGGAATATCATTCACGGCAGCTTGATTAATGGTTAGGGCCTCAATAATATCTTGAGCCGATAAATCTTCAAAAACCTTGGGGTATTGTTGAATCGCTTTATGGACAAGGGTTTTACTTCTAAGAACTAAAATTTCGGTAGATAGGTTTTTGATACTAGCAAAGTTGCTGACTACACTTGCTTGACTTGGTAGTACTGGTGCTGAATCTTGAGTTTTAGGATTTTCTAGCAGAATTAATGATTCTGACTTATACAATGGTCGTTGAAGAATTGTTGGAATGAAAATACCCGCAAATACAGTTGCCCCAACTGCTAAAGCAGGTTTCCACCGACGAAATATTATTTGCTTGAGTTCTGATATCGACATGCCCTCTTCTTGAGGAGGTAGAGGTAGTTGAATATGCTCAGGATTAATAATATTTTGGCTCATAATAGTAATTCTAGTGTTTACGTAAGTATGTAATTTTGACTAATACTCAAGCATTTTCAGTTTTGAAAACAACGATACATGAACAGCCTGATGACCTATGCAGTTAAGTAAGTAATTCCTTGATAAAAGGCGTATCTATACTCAGGAAAAATAGCTGATTAGAATAAAATAATTAATCTGAACTATTACTATCTATGAATTAATACTATAAAGATTATACGGAGAGCGCCTCAGTGATTACACGCTTTTATTTGTATATCTAAGTAGGTGTTGATTATCTGGTGAAGGTAAAATTACAAAGACAATTTATCTATCAATTTTGGGATAGTTAAGCCTATCTACTATATTGTCCTACTAAAGGACTTTTTAGATTGCAATACAATATATTTGGCGTTGTTATTTGTCATTCTTGACAGAAATAAAAATTAGCTTCATTACTCTTGTTATTGACTTATTTTGAGGTTCAAATAAAATCACTTAAATCAATAAAATTGAGCCTTAATGTTTTAATTACTGTAACCAACACGATTACTTGTATACTCTTTTTTTATTGAGATATTTTCAGAAATAATATAGATAAAAAGATAAGTAAGCAAAAGGATATTTTACTGACATTAAAAAACACAATCAATTTAAAAAAGATTGTGCCTCGCTCAAAGAATTATTATTCGCCTTAGTAAAATAACAGAGTTGACTCTGTCAATAACATAGTAAGGATACTAATGTTTATTCTTCTTCCTCATAGGTCATTCTTGCCCAAGTTGTTTCTTTCCAGATAAAGAAAAAAATAAATGCGGAAATCAGCGCGCCTAAATTCCATTTAATGCCTTGTTTTAAAAGAGACAATTTGCGTTGAGAAGTTAATTGTTTAGCTTGAGATTTTATTTGATTTTGATTATCCGCGAGATTTTCCAGAATATTAGATTTAAATTCTTCTTTATTAAGATCTGGAGATAATTTTACTTTTTTCTTACTTTGTTTTGTAAGCACACCACTAATATCTTCAAGGGTTTGTGCTGACTGGAGATCGGTTTGAAATTTATTGATGTTGTCTACCTTATTAGCAACTTGCAAGTTGATTTGAGCGTTGTTGCTGTAATAGATACGAAACCCATTAATTATATTGAGAGGAAAAGTAATTATTAAAAAAATTGCGAATACTAGACAAAACCAGGATATGCCTTTTAACAATTTGGTTTCGATAAGTTTACGACTATCTCGTATTCCGTAAAAAATAAAGACCATTCCTAATAGTGTTAAAGGAATTCTTTCAATAATTGTCCCAATTGTTTGAAATTCCCAGACAGGATTCATTAATTTTAGGGGAATTAGAATGCTAATAAAGTCTATAAATGCTAGAGAAATTAATCCATAGCCCAATATTCGTACTGTCGCCACAGAAAAAAATTGATGTTCTTGAAGAAGATTAGCTGGAGTATTGAGGATGCTTTTATTCATTCGCTTAAGTGGGATTGGGGATAAGGTTTGATAAGGCGAAAAGTTTGATAAGACAGCGATTTATTTACAAGGGAGGAAAACGTGGTTGCAACCATTGGTGGTAGTCTTTCCATGTTTGTTCAAGAGTTTGATGGAGATTTTGAGAAGTCTCTTGTTGATTAGGAATCGACATAACTGTCCATAAACAACGGCGATCGCGAATACTATCCTTGCCTCGTAGCCAATTACCAATTAGCTGAAGATTCAACTGACGACTATTGAGGTTTTGCGAAAATTGTCTTTGAGTGAAAGTACTATAACCAAAAGGGTTAAGACAAGTACTTAAATAGGTGCGATCTTGATCTTGGAATAAGCCATAGTAATTTTGATTTGACCGTTTAATCTGGATATTCGCTAAAGTCTGGTCATCAATCTTGAGATTCTCTTTGAGCAGATGTTGGACATTGCCTCTGGTGTTGCTGAGATAATATGAGTTAATATCTAGACTTTTATTTTGATGATTAAATTTATACTCTTTTCCACCTTTAATTAAACCCTGTGATTTATTTTCTGGTAGAGTTTCAATTTCACTCGATTGGCTATCAGTAAAACTCCACCCAGGAAGTGAAATCTTAGTCGGAAAAACAAATTTGGTCGTTGAGAGATGACCAGCTTCTGGAACAATTATCGAGTAGACTGTAGCCATCATAAGACTAGTACTAGTAGCTATTATGGCAACATGATGCAAGGGAAAACGGCGAATCATTGCTGACTATTCTCTAGTAAAGAAGTTGTTGCTATTTGATCTAACTGAGTTGATAAAGGATAGGTTTTGGTAATATTAATTTTTTCGATTATCCAATAAGCAAATCCTGAAAAAATAAGAATAGCTAATGTAGAAAAGATTTGAGAGCCTTGATCTCCATGCCAGTATGCAAACTGCTCAGGATTTGGAATGACTAAGGTTAGAAGGGAAACTCGCATTACCCCCAACAAAAAGCCAATAACCACGGAAATAAGAGGAATTAGAACCTGATACTTTTTTTGCAGAGAATAAAAACACACCAATAATAGGGATATTTTTAGCATGAGAATTATCATTGGCAATCCGGCACAAGGATAATCGACTATTGCTTTAAAAACTCCTTTGTTAGGGAGATTAAGCATTACTTGATTAGATTGATTAGCAACATTAAAACCTAGATAGTAAAGGAAATAAGTTGCTATCTTTGCATTTATAGTAGTGACATTAAATAAATTATCAATCAAGTGGCCAAGAAGTCCCTCAGGAAAAAACAAAAACCAGGTAAAGAAAAGTTCCTGTCTATATTGCTTTATCTCTCTAATTCCTGAAAAAATTAATGCCAGACTAGTCATTAGCAAAAAGGGAATAAATGCAACTAATTGACTTTCAAATTCAAATAAATTGAGACTCTTAACTAAAACCAATACTAATAAAAATAATCCTCCAATTACAGATATTAAGTCCCCTTTAATAATCAGCTTATTGCTTCGTCTCCAAAGCAGATAAAAAATCAGACTAAGATAGACAAAATTTGTGATTAGGTTGTCAAAATTAGAAGTTGCCTTCCAGGTGAGATTGAGATAAAACACCCCCAAGCTGACAAAGCTAATCATCAGCCAGGTTTTTTTGTTCATTGATTCTAAATATTAGTAATTTCTTCAGTCTTTTTAGATAATATCAAGACAAATAATTATTTGAAGTCAGTAATCATACTTGTTTTATATATCTATACCTATTTTATTTATAAGATTGTCCGTTAATTTACGTAGATTGCAAAAATCAGATATTTTTCTTCTCTTAAAATCCTTATTGTCTATGTTCCTTTAATAGATAATACTTAATCATTTAATAGATTTTTTTGTACCATTTTTGCGTAAATATTCTGAAATTTACAAATGCTTCTTGAGGGTCTCAAAAAATCAGAGTATAACGGCAATAGTGCTACTGAAATTGAAAATGAAAATTTAAGTAATTAAACTAAATCTAATCCTATTTTTGATTAATTTTAGTACTTCTTCATCTAAATTTTATAGTACGTTACGAAGATATTTTATTTATCGTAGTTAACGTAAATAATAAGCTAATGCATATTGTAAAATTTGTCTTTCTAAGTGCTATTTTATTTCCTTTATGTGAAATGCCAGCAGAAGCTCGGACGAACGACAATGAGGGAAAACTTACTTCTAACCAAGATTCTCTGGTTCGTAAAAATGACTTGGTCGAGCAACATAGCTGGTCAACGAAAGCTAGTTCTTTATTAACCCAAGTGGATAGCTCAGATTCCGAGTCCTCATCCCAGATAGCAGAGGGTTCTTGGTCGAATGAAACCGAAGCAGAACCAGAAACAACTGAAGTTATTCAACAATTGCAAGATGTTGGACAGCGCAATTTTTCACCTTTTCGTGGTGCACCTGGCTTCACTTTTGCCAATCCTTCTGGGTTTGGTGCTGATAGAGGAGCTAAGTATATTGGGATTGGTTTTACTCCCAATAGCCGAAATTTCGGAGGAAATGATTTAGATGATGCGGATGGTGTATTCGCATTGGGAGTTGGACTAGGAAATGCCCGTAAAGCTGTTGGTCTAGAACTCAGTTATACTGCGGTCGGCTTTGGTGAAAATAGGGATTTTGGAACAGGTGGATTTAACGCCAAACTTCATCGAGTTATTAGTAGAGGTTGGGGCTTAGCTGCTGGCTATAACGGATTTTTAAATATTGGCGATGATAATGATTTTCAAGATTCTGTCTATTTTGCAACAACCAAAATATTTGCAACTAGAGAGAAACTAAATTCTGCTTTTAGCCGTGTGGCTGTAACTGCGGGAATCGGTAATGGTCAGTTTCGGACTGAGGACGATATCAATGATGATAATGAGGGTTTTAACCCTTTTGGTAGCGTTGCTTTTCGAATTGCAAGACCTGTTAGTGGGGTGGTCGAATGGACTGGTCAGGATTTAGCGATTGGTAGTTCTATTGCTCCCTTTAGAAGAATTCCTCTTACGGTTAACCTCGGTCTGAGAGATATTGCGGGTGCTGGTGATGGCGCACGCTTTGTCGCTGGCTTTGGGTTGGGATTCTAAAGACTTAAAAAGTTTATCATTCAATAAATCTTATGAACATTATTAAAAGCTCGTTAAGTGGATTAGTTTTGGTCTTGCTTGGGGAACTTGTAGGTGCCAATCTTGTTTTTGCACAAGAGGCTAATCATGACTTTGGAATCGTTCAAGTGAATGATTCTCCTACTGCCGCTGCGTCGGGGGTTGCAACTTCCGGATTTTCAAACGGGGCTACTATCAGTGGTGGTACGACTAATTCGGTAAGTATCAATGGGGTTGATGTGGCTCTTTCTCCTGATGTAGCTCAATCAATTGCAGCTCAGCAGGGAACAGCAGGCGATTCTGTCACAGGTGGATCTAATACTGGGGAGTCTTCTAACGGTGATTCTTCTTCAGGAGATTCCTCTAGTGGGGGAGCAACTAACACCATATCTTTTGACGACTTAGCTACGCTAATACAAAACGATTTACAAGAATCAGTAGATAATTTGGTTGCAGCAGAATCTGTCGAAAAGCAAACAAGACGATTTTCAAGAAGAAGATCTAATCAGAATTGTAATGCCTCTTGTATTGTTGGCTCGGATGGAAAGCCAAAAACTGTAGCTCAACTTCAAGATGAAGTCGACAAAAAAACAGCTGAAGCTCAAAAATTTGTTCAACAAGTAAATAGCTTAGATCCTGAAAATAGTATTTGGTAAGCACGATCGCTTGTGATTATTAACTTGTAATTTCAGTCCCATTCCCAAATAAATAGTAAGGAGTGTAGTTCATAAAATGAATAGTTTTCTGCCTGATCAAAATTTCAAACAAATTTCCAAATTATCAGTTCTTGGGTTGTCCTTAGGAATTGTTAGTATTCTTAGCCAAAGCGCGATCGCTAATGATTATGTTGGCAACAGAGGGATTCAATTTCAAGAAGATACGATTATCGAGTTTGAGTTTCTCAAATCTCATGGTGCATATCAATCTTCTTTTGGAGTAGTTGATTTAGAGACTTGTCAAGTTGGGTCTCGAAATGAAATCCTGTTTGATTCTTGTGCAAAAACGCCTTTACTTTCCGAAGTAAAGCCTTCTGATTCTTATGCTTCAGTTGAGCGCAATTCTACGCGGGAAGATGATTTCAACCGGGTAAATCTAGATTTTGAAGGAACTCCTGGCAATACAGTCCCCGAACCAATTGCAGAATTTAATTTTAAAAGGGGAAGAAGATATGCTTTGTATTTAGAGTCTAATTTCAATGGCAGAAATGCAGGAACCGTATATTCTTTGGACTTAATCAATCCAGAAAGTCGTCGCCAAGCTTTATTTCGCCAGGGAACTCGTAACGTAGTTAATACAGGGAGTATCCTCACAGAAGAAGTTAACGCATTTGATTCTTTATCTAATGAAAATGGAGGATTGATCCTGCGTTTTGACGATACTGGGTCTAATTTAGTTAAAGAAAGAAATCAAGATATGGATTTTGATGACTTTGTTATCGGCATCGGTGGCTATGAAGATTGTGGCTGTTCTTATTAGCATAAGTTGTAGGAAGAAAACTGCCTCCATCCTGTCTAATTTGAGTCAACATAGAAGGTGTTAGTGCTTGAGAACTTGAAGAAAGGAGCGCTACTTTACCAACTCCAGTCGAAGTATTGGTAAGTTCCCAACTAAAAGTACTCAAAATATCCCATTTATAATGATGACCTTGAGAGGATTTTTCGACTTTTCTTCCTACCAAGTGAGTAATAAAAGTGACGCTCTCTCCTTTTTGGAGTCTGTAGTCTGAAGGGTTATCTTCGAAGGTTAAGGATGAGTTTTGTCGGTTTCGAGGATGTTTGGCGCTATGACGAGGAAGACAATTTTCACATGTCTCAATATCCCAATAAAAAGGATATTTGTCAGCGGCTCCGTATTCATAACCACCAGCAGGAGGATCATTGTACGGGGTAGATAAAGATTGTCCTTGATGATCTTTTATTCCATGAGGATCATTAACAACATAATTTACCCAATCAAATGTCTTGTAACCGAGGGATTTTGCTAACTTATCTAATGTTGCCACTTGCTTAATGTGGCTTGGAGAAGAAAACCTAGCCGTAATTTTTGAGCCAGATGTTGTTATTTTAAGCTGTTTTGAAAAATCAATTTCTGAATCTTGATTTAGTTTAGAATATCTCGTCGTACTAACAAACTGACTGGCTGCATCACATTTTTGAGTTTGTTTTTGGCCGTTAACGTAGGGGGTGCCAACAGAGTTATTTCCGAAGAACGTGATAAAACTCAACGCTGTTAGAAAACTAACTAAATATTTTAGATACATCTTGAATAACTTGATTACACCTGAAAATTTTTCTCTCTCTCATTGTATTGAGTAATAGTGCTTAGGTGCAATTACTTAACCAGGAAATTTTATATCTTTAAAAATATTGCGATTTTTATTTAGAAATGATGTAGTTTTTCCTATATTCTTCTCCAAAAAACTATTTAGAAACATATTTATCTTTTCATTAGTTATTTCAATCAATGATTTTAAGTTTCATTTACTATGATTTGTCTCGGCAATTGCTTACTTATTAACTATTGAGCTTGGCAATTTATCTGCAAAATGTATTGACTGACTCTCAAGAAAAATAGAGTGAAATAAACCCAACTTCATTTCTTATTACCTAAGTGATTTGGGGGAAGTATCAATTAGGCTCTGATTTTTTAATTCTTAATTATTTAGGTGGAATCAACCGTGTTTAAACTTTCTGATGCGTGGATTAATCGAGCACAACATCTTTATTCAAAGAATAAACTCACAAAAGTAGAGGTTTCCAAAACTAGCTCTTCAACTAAAAAATACGATTTTTGTTTGTCGATAATGACTCAGTTCTATCCGCCAGATTATGCGGCTACGGGTCAGTTAATTCATGAGTTAGCAGGTCAACTTGATAAGCAGAATGTTGAGGTCAAGGTTTTTACCGGGCAACCTGCCTATGCATTTAAGAAAAAAAGTGCCCCTGCCAGGGAAATTGCGAATGGCGTTGCAGTAAGAAGATCGCGATCTTCCCAATTTTGGTCAGGGCGAATTACGGGCAAGGTTATTAATGGAATTATGTTTTGTCTGCGTGCAGCTTTACATATCCTGCGTCATCGCCACAAAAATGATGTTTTGTTAATTACGACTGCTCCGCCATTTCTTTCTGTTATTGGCTATCTGGCTAATCTTTGTTTTGGCATCCCTTATGTCTGTTTAGTCTATGATCTTTATCCTGATGTGGCGACTGAATTTGGTCTAATTGAGGCTGACCATCCGATCGCTAAATTATGGGATTGGCTG